>JALFIV010000019.1 GCA_022775385.1 Clostridiales bacterium | reverse complement strand
CCCGCTGATTTCCTATCTGCTGCTCGGCAAGACCACCGAAGACAAAATGAACTATCGTCCGCTGGACTTCTATGAAAAGATGGGCGTCACCCCGATGCTCGGACGCACGGTCACCAAGATCGACAAGGATGCCAAGCAGGTTGTCCTGGAAAACGGCGAAACGGTTTCTTATGACAAGCTCGCAATCTGCACCGGTTCCCGTCCGTTTGTCCCGCCGATGGACGGTCTGGACTCGGTTGTCAATCAGACCCCGTTCATGACGCTGGATCATGCACATCACCTGCGCGACATGCTGGGCACCGAAAAGGACAAAAACGTCCTGATCATCGGCGCCGGTCTGATCGGACTCAAGTGCGCCGAGGGTATCATCAACCTGGCAAAGTCCATCACCATCGTAGACATGGCGCCGCGCATCCTGCCAAATGTACTGGATGAATACGGTTCCTCCTACATTCAGAAATTCCTAGAGAGCAAGGGAATGACATTCTTCCTCGGCGATTCCGTCTCGAAGTTCACCACCCCGACACATGCTATTTTCAAGAGCGGCTTTGAGATGGATTTCGACGTTCTAGTTGTCGCTGTCGGCGTCCGCCCGAACACCCAGCTCGCTGAGGAGATCGGCTGTGAGGTCAACCGCGGCATTCTCATCAACGATCACAGTGCGACCTGTGTACCGGATGTCTATGCAGCCGGCGACTGCACGGTATCTCACGATATCTCCGCCGACACCGACCGTATTCTCGCGATCCTGCCGAATGCCTATCAGCAGGGCGAGACCGCCGGCATGAACATGGCGGGCGGCGATCGCGCATTCACCAAGGCATGCCCGATGAACGCCTCCGGATTCCTTGGACTGCACATGATCACCTGCGGCAGCTACGACGGCGAGGAATACGTCGTCAAGACCGCCGACACCTATAAGAAGCTGGTTACCCGAGACAATCATCTGGTCGGTTTCATCCTGATCGGCGAAGTAGACCGCGGCGGCATTTACACCTCTCTGGTCCGCGAGCAGATCCCGCTGGACACCATTGACTTCGAGCTCATCCGCGAGCGTCCGCAGCTGATGGCGTTCTCCAAGCCGGAGCGCATGGCCAAGCTTTCCACCGCGCATTAAGGAGGACTTACGATGAAAAAGATTACTGCGGATTTAATGCACTTCAAGACGCTGAACGACCTGGTTCGCGACTGTGAAGATCACGATATTTTTATTGAAAACTGCATTGGACAGCGCTATATCGCGGCAAGCTCCAAGGGCAAGAACATCATCATCACCGGCACACCGGGCAATGCGCTCGGCGCCTATCTGGACGGTTCCGAAATTACCGTCAATGGCAATGCACAGGACGCGATGGGCGATACCATGAACGATGGACGCATCGTTGTCCACGGTTCCGCCGGTGACACCACCGGATACGGTATGCGCGGCGGCACGATCCTCATCCGCGACAACGCCGGATACCGTGCCGGCATCCACATGAAGCAGTACAAGGATCACATCCCGGCACTGGTCATCGGCGGTGTGGCAGGCTCCTTCCTCGGCGAATATCAGGCGGGCGGCGTCATCCTCGTACTGGGCAAGGGTGCAGACGGCAAGCAGCCGACCGGCTTCTTCTGCGGAACCGGCATGCACGGCGGCAAGATCTATCTGCGCTGCGACGAGGAACCGGATATTCCGATCCAGATCAAGGCAGATCCCGCTACCGAGGCTGATAAGGAAGATATGCGTCCATATGTTGCGGAATACTGCGATGCATTCGGCGGAGATGTCGACGAACTGCTGAATCAGAAGTTCTATGTGCTCACGCCGAACTCCAACAGCCCGTACAAACGCATGTACACATTCAACTGATCCCTATTCTTTCTTTTTTACGCATTCCATGGTATACTGAATGCGATTCGGCGGACGGCATTCGATTTTGTTTGCCGTCCGCCGTTCCATCTTGTTGTTTGGAGGTGTGTCCCCTATGTCAAACTATAACTTCTCTGAAATTCAGCATTTTATCGAGGAGAACGACGTCAAGTTTATCCGTCTGGCCTTTTGTGATATCTTCGGCACACAGAAGAATATCTCAATCACCCCGCGCCAGCTCAGCCGTGCCTTTGAGACCGGTATCTCCTTCGACGCCTCGTCGGTCCGCGGATTCATGAACATTGAATCCTCCGACCTGCTCCTGTTCCCCGACCCCGATACGCTGTCTTTCCTCCCATGGAGACCGTCTCAGGGCCGCGTTGTCCGCTTTTTCTGCGACATCCGTTATCCGGACGGCCGCCCGTTCGAGGGCGACGGACGTTATGTTCTGCGTCAGGCGCACAACGATATGAAAAAACTCAACTACTCGGTTCAGATCGGCACAGAGTGTGAATTCTATCTGCTCAAGACGGATGACGACGGCAATCCGACCAAAACGCCGCACGACAACGCGGGCTATCTGGATATCGGACCGCTGGACAAGGGCGAAAATGTCCGCCGTCAGATCTGCCTGACGCTGGAGGAAATGAACCTGTGTCCGGAGGCATCCCACCACGAGGACGGACCAGGTCAGAACGAGATCGACTTTGCCTACTCCTCCGCCCTGCATGCCGCGGACAACATG
>JALFIV010000140.1 GCA_022775385.1 Clostridiales bacterium | reverse complement strand
TCAGCGGCGGACGATCCGGCAAAGCCAAGGAGGTTTTTAGGAACCTGGGTTCCTGAATCGTTTTCTTTCTAAATTTCTTTGTCGACACAAAGAAATTTTTTGTATCCCAAGCCTGCGTGCGGAAAATTGTCAAAGATTCATCAGAAAAGGAAAATTCCTCGAACCGGATAGGTCGCTGTCAGAGACTTTTGTTCGGGCAAAAGTCTCTAACAACTCTAAAGCCCGCTTAGAACACCTGACGGTTTTCTAAGGACTTTCCCTTGGACTTCCGAAGCCCTTCCCCGCCTGTACAACCGATGCGGGAAAGGGCTTGTTTTCATGGAGCACAGACAGCAGCTTTGCTTGTCTGAACCGGTTATATGGATGACAGACACAAAACTGGTTCGCACCGGCTTGCAAATCTCAGCTATCCATGAATATGATCGTTCGCCGCTTTCGTACTGCATAGCGGCGGACGATCCGGCAAAGCCTAGGAGGTTTTCAGGAACCTGGGTTCCTGAATCGTTTTCTTTCTAAATTTCTTTGTCGACACAAAGAAATTTTTTGTATCCCAATCCTGCGTGCGGATAAACTTACAAAGATTCATCGGAAAATGAAAAGCGCCCCTCCGCCGGTAAATGCCGGCAGAGGGGCGGTCTGTGTCTCTGTTAGTTTTTCTGTTTTGCGGAAATACTGAATCGGAGAGGAGAGGGAACTGGCATGGCGCAGATATTTTGTTTTTCAGCCGACCTCCCGCCGGACTGCGGCTTTCCACTGTTCGGCGGCTTTCATCTTGCGGCGCTCGCGCTTATTCTCACGCTCTGTCTCAAAATCGGACGGATCAGCCGCCGAATCCCCGGGCTCTCCCGCATACTGAGCTGCTATATGGCGCTGTCTGAGATTGTCCGCCTGCTTATCCTCGCAGGAATGGGGCATCTCGCCGTGGATGTCCTTCCGCTGCATCTGTGTTCTCTCGCCGTCTGGCTGTGTGTGGTCTACGCCGTCCGTCCCATCCGCTGGATTGGACAAACGCTGTACACGCTCTGTCTGCCGGGGGCGATTGCCGCCCTGCTGTTTCCGGACTGGACGGTTTATCCGCCATACAGCTATTTCTGCCTTCATGCCTTTGCGATTCACACCGCCGCCGTTCTGTTCATCCTGCTTCAGCTGCACAGTGGGAGCATTCAGCCCGGCTGGCGTCTGATGTATCAGCCTGTGCTGTTTCTCGCGGCTCTTGTCCCCATTCTGCTGTGCTTCAACCGGATGTTCCGCACGAACTATCTGTTCCTGTCTCAGCCCTCGCGCGGCTCACCGCTTGTCTTGTTGGAATGCCTCCCGTTCGGATACCGGACGAGCTATCTGCTTGCGCTCATCTGCCTGATCGTCCTCATGCTTTGGATTTGGTATCTGCCGCATCGTCACAGGTCAGCGCACAAACCGTCAGACGATTGTCCCGAACCGTAAATGAAACATGACAGCCGGCAAAATCCATGCGGTACACGCGGGTCGGGTCGTTCTGATAAGACGGACGCGGGTCCTGTGCGAGCACGCCGCGCAGTCCCGCCCGATGCGCCTTCGGCACGCGGCGTATCAGCTCGTCTGGGATATCCACCTCCAGTACGGTGCGCGGATGGGTCGCGGTGAAGCCGCCCGCCGCCTCCGGATGGCAGTCTCCCTGCGGCAGATACGGCTTGATATCATAGATCGGTGTCCCGTCCATCAGATCCGCGCCGCACACCGTGATGACCGGTCCGCGCGGCGTGTGCAGGTCGATGTGATCGATGCGCACACTGGACAGTCCGATCGGATTGGGTCGGAACGGAGACCGTGTTGCAAACACACCCATGCGGATGTTTCCGCCGAGGCGCGGCGGACGGACGGTCGGCGACCAGGTGTCGCGCACGGCTTCGGAAAATTCCCAGATCAGCCAGATGTGGGAGAACTCCTCCAGTCCGCGCAGGGCGTCCGGGTTGCGGTACTCCGGATCAAAAACGATCTCCGCCCGCAGGTCGTCCACCAGTCCGCTCTGACGCGGAATGCCGAACTTTTCGGGAAACGCGGAGTGAATGCGCGCAATGATCTTCATATTCTCGCCTCTCTCTCCCGCACCGCCTGCTTCAGACGCTCCAGCGCACGCTCGAGCACCCACGACGGACACGCGAGATTCAAACGCTCAAAGCCCTCGCCGCCCGAGCCGAAGATATATCCCTCGTCGCAGTACCATCCCGCCTGATGCATAAACTGCTCGAGCTGTCTGGTCGGCATATCGAATGCGCGGAAATCCAGCCACTGCAGGTAGGTTCCCTGCAGATCATACACCCGAATCTCCGGCAGATTTTTCTCCAAATACGATTTGACCAGCATCCGATTGTGCTCAAGCTGCTCCATCAGCGCATCCAGCCATGCGCCGCATTCGGTATACACCAGTTCGCAGGCTTTGTATCCATAGGCGTTGAGCACGGCAAAGCCGCGGTTTTTCCGGATTCGTTCCCGTTTTTCCGCGTTTGGAATGAAGATATTCGAGACCTGCAGACCGGCAATGTTGAATGTCTTGCTCGGCGCGGTGCAGATCGCGGTATTGTCCAGAAATTCGGTCAGCGTACCCACTGAGGTATGCATGTATCCGGGGAGAATCAGGTCGGCGTGGATCTCATCCGCAACGAGGAATACATTGTTGTCCCGGCACAGTGTACACAGCCGGGTCAGCTCCTCCCGCGTCCAGATCCGTCCGACCGGATTGTGCGGCGAGCACAGGATCATCATCGTGACTTCCGGACGCGCAAGCTTGTCCGCCACATCGTCGAAGTCAATATCATACGTTGTGCCGCAGTCGATCAGTTCGGACTGCACAAGCGTGCGTCCGTTTGCGCGGACGGCGGAGCGGAACGGATAGTAGACCGGTGTCAGAATGAGAATCTGATCGCCCGGCTGCGTCAGATCACGAACCAGCTCGCCGAGCGCCGGAACGACGCCCGGGAATTCCAGAAACCATTCGCGCGGCGGACGAAATCCGTGGCGCTGTTCCATCCAGTCCTGCACACTCATGTAGTAGCGGTCGGTCGGACCGGTGTAGCCGAAGATCATCTCATCCGTAAATTTCTTGAGTCCCTCGCGCAGCTCGGGCGGATGGACAAATTCCATATCCGCAACCGAAAATGGAACGATGTCTGTGCTGTTCAGCGGAATGTCTCTCCACTTGACCGAGCCGTGCTCACGCCGGTCGATCAGGGCGGTAAAATCATAGGTCATCGTGCGTTTCCTCCCCTCTGAATGAAAAAGACCGCACCGCAGAGAGTGTCCGGCGGCACGGTCTGATGATTTGATTTACGCGTTCTGTGCGTCCTTTGCCTCCTGAATGTGCTCCCACGCCTTGCAGCGGTTGATCGCACACAGAATGCCCTTGATGGACGCCATGGAGATGTTGTGATCGATGCCGACACCGAACACGTCATGTCCGTCCTTGGTGCGCAGCTGAATGTAAGCGACCGCCTTGGAGTCCGAGCCGGCACTGATCGCGTGCTCCTTGTAGTCGATGAACTGATAGCGATCCATGCGCTCGCCTCGGATCGCATGGAAGAACGCGTCAATCGGTCCGTTGCCGTCGCCGGTGACCTCGAAGATCGTGTCCTTGTGCTGCAGTCTGCCGAAGAAGTGCGAGTGCGCAACGCCGTCCACAACGTCGGCGCTCAGCTTGTTGTTGATCAGGCGGTACGGTCCGTCCACTTTGAGGTAGGTCTCCTCAAACAGATTGTACAGGACCTCCGGCTTGAGCTCAACGCCCTCCTTGTCCGACTCCCGCTGAACAATCTCGCCGAACTCGGCGTGCATTGCCTTGGGCATGTCGAAGCCGAACTTGTGATTCATGATAAACGCGGCGCCGCCCTTGCCGGACTGCGAGTTGATGCGAACCGGCTCATACGCGCGTCCGAGATCCTCCGGATTGATCGGGAGATACGGCACCATCCACTTGTCCGTGCCGGTCTTGTCCATGAACTGGAAGCCCTTGTTGATCGCGTCCTGATGGCTGCCCGAGAACGCGGTGAATACCAGATCGCCGCCGTACGGCTGACGCTCCGGCACCTTCATCTTGGTGCAGCGCTCATACATCGAGATGATGCGCTCCATCTGACTGAAATCCAGCTCCGGGTCCACGCCCTGAATGTACATATTCATTGCAACCGTAATCATATCCACATTGCCGGTGCGCTCGCCGTTGCCGAACAGGCACGCCTCGACGCGCTCCGCGCCTGCGAGCAGTCCCATCTCGGTGGTAGCGACACCGCAGCCGCGGTCGTTGTGCGGATGCAGCGAGATGATCGCGCGCTCACGTCCCGGCAGCTGGCGGATGAAATACTCCAGCTCGTCGGCGAACTGATTCGGCATGCAGTTTTCCACCGTGGTCGGCAGGTTCAGAATGACGCGGTGATCCGCGTCCGCATGCAGATGATCGAGTACGGCGGCGCAGATCTCGACCGCGGCGTCCATCTCTGTGCCCATGAACGACTCCGGCGAGTACTCAAAGCGCAGATCCATGCCGGAGGCGATGACCGGCTGTGCCATCTTATAGATCAGATCCGCCGCGTCGGTGGCGATCTTCTTGACGCCGTCGACATCCGTGCGGAATACCACCTCGCGCTGCAGCGTCGAGGTCGAGTTGTAGAAGTGGAAGATCACGTGCTTGGCGCCCTGAATCGCCTCAAACGTCTTTTCGATCAGATGCGGGCGCGCCTGCACCAGAACCTGAATCGTGACGTCGTCCGGGATATGACCGCCCTCGATCAGCTCGCGGCAGATCTCGTAGTCGGTGTCCGAAGCGGACGGAAAGCCGATCTCGATTTCCTTGACGCCGATCTCATCGACCAGCATATGGAACATTTCCAGCTTTTCCTCCATGTTCATCGGATCGATGAGCGCCTGATTACCGTCTCTCAGATCGACTGAGCACCATGCCGGTGCCTTGGTAATCGTGTTGTCCGGCCACGTGCGGTTTTTGATCGGCTGCGGCACAAACGGGATGTATTTTTCATAGCCTTTCATGTTGTTGTCCTCCAAATCGTATGGTGTGAATCCGGGCCGGCGGCGTCCTCCCGATGATATGAAAAAACGCCCTCAGACCCAATGTTGTGGGTCAGGGACGTGATAGTGACGCGGTACCACCCTGATTCAGCGGCTGTTTGCACAGACCGCCCTCTGCAGCCTCTAACAAGGCGTAGACCGGTAACGAGGTCATCCGGACAGCCCTACTCAAAGTTCAGGCTGCCGACTCCGGGAACAGGCATCCACCGCGCAGGCTCTGCCGTCTCGCACCATCCGACGGCTCTCTGAACAGGATCTCTGCGGGTCTTTTTTCCCTTCACAGTCTTTGAATCCGATATTGAACCTATTATACGGAATCAAAAGATAGTTTGTCAAGTGGTTCTGTATGGGTAAATTTAACCTTTTTTGTTCAAATTATCAGTTTTTTATCCCGATTGTTGCCGAAAAAACCGTTCTTATGGTATGATATGGGTAATCAACCGATGATCCCTTCCGCAAAGGAGACCACAGATGAAAAAACGACTTTTGGCCGCCCTGCTCAGCGCGGTGCTTTTGACAACCGGAATCCTTCCCGCATCCGCGGCGGAGACCGATGACGCGCCCGAACAGGAAATCGTTATTCAGGACGACGAGGCGGCATTCGAAGAATATCCAACCACGCCGGATCTCGAACCGGAGGAATCCGCGGAGTCCGACACTGAGACTGTCCAGAGCATCGACGTCGGCGAAACCGACGCGGCGGCACAGACCGAAACCGAATACGCCGTCAACCCGCTGTATCGGGACGCGGTCAGCGAGAGCGACCTGCTCGAGCCGCAGGACGAACCGTCCACCGCGCGGTGGAGCGCACGGTCCGCCGTCGAGGGCATCGACACCTACACGGAGGATGAGACCGTCATCGCCGGACTCATCCGCGATGCGATGAGCAATCACACCGGAACGCTGGTGTTCAAGGCAGTCACACCGGAGTTCAATAAGGATACGTGGTTCAGCTATGTCAAGCAGTGGGTATCGCTGGCGATGGAGGAGACCGACAGCCCGATTGAGGGCGACTACATCCGCTGGAACTACGCGGGATTCTCCGGAAAAATGTCCTATCCCCCCAGCACCACCGGCAAGTGCAAGGGCACCTACACCCTGACGTTTACCTACTACACGACGCCCGAGCAGGAAGCTGAGCTTGCGGACCGGGTGGATGACCTTCTCGACAGCTTCGAATTCTCCGAATCGTCCTCGGATTTCACCAAAATCCAAACGATCTACGACTATGTCTGCCGTCATGTCACCTATGACAACGAAAACCTGAACGACGACAGCTACAAGCTCAAATTCACCGCCTATGCCGCGCTCATCAACGGAACCGCCGTGTGTCAGGGCTATTCCTCCCTGATTTACCGCATGGCCAAACAGGAGGGCATTGACTCCCGCATCATCGCGAGCACCACGCACGGATGGAATATCGTTCGGATGGACGGACTGTACTACTATCTCGATGCGACATGGGATTCCAAAACGCCGGATTCCTGGCGATATTTCCTCTGCGGCGAGCAGTGCAGTACCTTCTCTGCGAGCAGCAGCCATACACGGAGCGACGGCTCCAATACGTCTCAGAACGCCGTTACGCTGGACTACACCTCGGCGGAGTTTTATCGCAGCTACCCGATGGGCGAGACGGATTATATCTCCTTCCGCTGGTCGGAGGAGACCGACGGCACGTATTCCTGCACCGCAGTCTGCGGACGGGACGAAATCCCCTGTACCGTGACCGTCACTTCCCGCACGGAACCGACCTGCACGGCGGCAGGCAGAATCGTCTGCCGTGCTGACGGAGAGCAGAGCGGCACCGCGCTCCATTCGGAAAAAACATTCTCCCTGCCCGCGCTCGACCACTCGTTCACGAACTACGTCTCGGATGACAACGCGACCTGCACCGAGGACGGCACCGAGACCGCATCCTGCGACTACGGATGCGGAGAGACGGACACCAGAACCAAGGCAGGCTCCGCCACCGGAGTTCATCTCTTCACCGAATACCGATACAACAACGATGCGACCTGCACCGGAAACGGCACGGAGACCGCATCCTGCGATTACGGATGCGGTGAGACGGATACCAGAACCAAGCAGAACAGTGCGCGCGGCCACAAGTGGGATACCGGAACCGTGACCAAATCGCCGTCCTGCGGCGCATCCGGCGTCATGACCTATACCTGCACCCGCGCCGGCTGTCAGGAAACCAAGACCGTGAGCATTCCGGCGACCGGCAGTCACACCTATCAGCAGACGGGCATCACCAAGGCGACGACAGCCAAGAACGGAACGATTTCGAAGAAATGCACGATTTGCGGCAAAACCGCCGCGGAGACGATTTCGCGTCCCAAGACCGTCACGATCTCCTCTGCCGTCTATACATACAGCGGCAAGGTCAAAAACCCGACCGTCACGGTCAGAGACAGCAGGGGGAACCGGATTTCTTCCACCAACTACACGGTGTCCAATCTGTCCGGTCACAAAAACGTCGGTACCTATAAGGTCACCGTCAAGTTCAAGGGAACCAAGTACAGCGGCACCCTGAGCACAAGCTTCCGGATCAATCCGAAATCCACGAAGCTGAAGAGCCTCACCGCGTTGTCCAAGGGCTTCACGGTAAAGTGGAGCGCGGTCACGACGCAGACCACGGGATATCAGCTGCAGTATTCCACCGGCAGTAAATTCACAAACGCAAAAACCGTCTCGGTTTCGAGCGGTAAAACGACATCTAAAAAGGTCAGCAAGCTGAGTGCAAAGAAAAAATACTATGTCCGTGTCCGCACCTATAAAACCGTGAGCGGAAAGAAGTATTACTCCGCATGGTCCGCGGCAAAAACCGTTACAACAAAAAAATAATTGTTTTCTGTCAAAAAAACAGCCCCTCCGTCGCGGATTTCCGCTTCGGAGGGGTCATCTTGTTACTTGATATAGATCAGATCGTCCTGCGGCTTTTGTGCCGGTTCGAGCGACTTGACATAGAGCACCGGACCCTTGCCCTCGTACTCCTGGAAGAACTCGTTGCGGATCTCTGCGGTGATCGTGTACCAATCGCGGTCGACCAGCGTCTCCGCACACGCATGACGGGCAATCATCGCGGAGAACGAGATATCCTCCGGACAGCACAGCATCATGAATCGTCCGGCGGCGAAGCAGTGCTTCTGCATTCCCTTCGGACGGTAGACCTGACACAGGAAGCGAACCGTCTTACGGTCGTACTTCTGCGTGTTTTCCATCGCATCGAAATACCAGCGCCCGTAGTCCGCATCCGTGATGTCCACAATCGGCGCGTTCATATCCAGCGTGACGCTCAGATCCTCCTGATAGACCTCGCTGTGTCCGTCGGTGAAATCCATGAAGATATCCGCGCGGCGGTTGATCATGCGGATCTTGCGGTTGCGGATCTGCTCGGCGGTGTTGTCTCCGGCGCGGTTGAACACGATCATGTCCGTCGTGCTCAGCATCTCGTACATGAATCCGCCCATGTTGACAAAATAGTTGTCAAACGTGCGGGAATCCACCGTTGTGACCGTCTGATACAGAATCCAGTGCTTCGGGAACACATTCGGCGGAAGCTCGGACAGCTTCCACATGCCGTTCCACTCGATGAGCACGCGGTCCGGATGGTACTTGTGCTCGCACAGCGCGAGGAATTCGCGGTTGAAGTCCTCCTGATCCTCCACGACGACCATCGTCGTGTTGGTGTCCTCGAGCAGCATCTTTTTGTATTCGACCTCGCCCTCCTCACACCGGATGAGGAGCGAACGCTCTCCCTCAAAGAATGACGGATCGTTCAGAATGGACTGGATAAACGAGGTCTTGCCGCTCTCGAGAAATCCGGTAAACAGATAGACCGGAATTTCCATTGGTGTTGGCATTGCGAAGTCCCCTTTCTCTTATGCGAACAGCGCTTCGAGCGCATCCTCATGCAGGTCAGCGCCGATGACACACAGACGTCCGGTGAAGTCCGCAGAACCGCGGCGCAGCTCAATCTCGCCCGGAACCAGGTCAAAGTGGAGCCACTCGCCGTCGGACGCCGGAACGATGCCCTTGGCGCGCAGTACCGTGCCGTACAGCTCGGTATCGCTCAGCTGCTCGAGACGCTCGCGCAGATCCGCTTCCGTATAGCGGTGTGCAGTCTCCTTGCCCCATGTCGTGAACACATCGTCCGCATGGTGGTGACCGTGCTCATGATGATGACCACAGGAGCAGACACCGTGTTCATCATAGTGATGTTCATGATGATGCTCATGGTCGTGATCGTGGCAGCACTCGTGGTCGTGGTCATGATGGTGCTCATGCTCGTGGTCATGGTTGTGGTCGCACGCATGGTCATGGTGATGATGCTCATGGTCATGATTGCACCCGTGGTCGTGCTCATGATGGTGCTCGTCCTCATCGTGGTGATGACCGCAGGAGCAGACGCCGTTTTCGTCGTAGTGATGGTGATGCTCTTCCTTCTCATGCAGGGCGGCGGCATCCAGCAGTGCCTGATGGCCGTCCATGTGCATGACCTCATAGATCTGCTCGCCGGTCAGCTCGTCCCACGGCGTGGTAATGATGTTGACATTTTCGCCGGCGTGCTCTCTGACCAGAGCGAGCGCCTCGTCCAGACGCTTCTGGTTCAGCTTCTGCGTGCGGCTGAGCACGATTGTGCCCGCGCTCTCGAGCTGGTTGTTGTAAAACTCACCGAAGTTCTTGATATACATACGGCACTTGGATGCGTCGGCGACAGTGGTCATGCATCCCATCTCGACCTCGCCCTCCTTGAGCACCGGACGGACCGCCGCGGCGACATCCGACAGCTTGCCGACGCCCGACGGCTCGATCAGGATATGCTCCGGGGAGAACTGCGTCAGCACGTCGCTCAGCGCCTTGGCAAAGTCGCCGACCAGCGTACAGCAGATACAGCCGGAATTCATCTCGGTGATCTCGATGCCGGCGTCCTTGAGGAAGCCGCCGTCAATGCCGATTTCGCCGAACTCGTTCTCGATCAGGACAACCTTCTTGCCCTTGAGCGGACCCTCCAGCAGCTTGCGGATGAGGGTCGTCTTACCGGCGCCGAGAAAGCCGGAGATAATATCAATTTTTGTCATTGTTCAAACACCTCTAATATAGTCAGATATTCATCTGGGATAATGGTACACCAGTTACCGGTAGAAATCAAGCGAACGGGCGGCCGGAACCGGGGAAAAAGGGGAAAAGTTCTCGAAAAATTCACAAGTTCCGTCCGATTGCTTCCACTCGTGTTTTCCGGTGTCACTTCCTATTCTGTCCGCTTGAACACGACGCGGTCGATCACAGCGGTATACACGGTCAGATAGCACAGCGCGATCAGAAATCCGCCGATGACATCCGTGACGTAGTGAACGCCCAGATAGATGCGGCTGAGTCCGATCAGCGGGATGAGTACACCGAGTACAGCAGTGAGCGTGTATTTCCGCTTTTTGTCGGTCACACAGCGCCAGACCAGATAAATGAGAAATCCGTAAAATGCCATGCTCACCATGGAGTGTCCGGACGGAAAGCTGAGACCGGTCTCCTGAACCAGCCATGGATCAGCCGGACGCGGACGATGAAAGATGGCTTTGAGCCGCTCATTGAGCAGCCATGCTAGCAGCAGGTTGACTGCGGCGGATACGCCGAGCTTCCAGCGTCTCATTGCGGTCAGGGTGATGAGCAGAATGACCGCCTCGGCAATCAGCCCCTTCGCACTTCCCAGCGTGGTCACTGCTTTCACAATCGGCGTGAGTCCGTCCGAGATCACCGCGAGGCGCAGATTCTGTCCGAGCGCGTCCGCCCATGTGATCCCGTGATGCGCCGCGTTCCATGCCAGAAACGCAAACGGAACGATGCAGAGGAGAAAGATAATCCATCGCCAATGCTGTTTGAATGTTTGTTTGTTCATCTGATTTGTTGTCCTTTTTCAGAAATTTCGGGCGGAATGAACCGCCGTGTTTTCCTGTAGTATAACACATTCTCCCGTTTTGTTCCATTCGGACGGCACAAAACAAGGAAAATCCGCCCGAATTGATCCGAAAACCGGCAGTTTGCATATAGGAGCACCCTGTCGAAATATGATATACTAATAGATAAGAAGAAATTTTAGTTACAAGGAGTATAACGTCACCTATGGAATTTCGTGAACTGGGCATTGACGCCGATCTGCTGCAGGCATTGGACGATGCCGGATATACCATCCCGACCCCGATTCAGGAGAAGGCAATTCCCGCCGCACTCGCCGGAAAGGATATCCTCGGTCTGGCACAGACCGGCACCGGCAAGACCTGTGCGTTCGCTGTCCCGATCCTGCAGCGTCTCAAAAATGAAGCGCGTCTGCCCGGCTTCCCGCCGATCCGCTCTCTGATTCTGACACCGACGCGCGAACTGGCGATCCAGATCTATGACAGCTTTCAGGAGTACGCGCGCCACACGGATATCCGCTGTGCGCTGGTGTACGGCGGCGTGTCCCAGTACACCCAGATTGAGGCACTTGGCGAGGGCGTCGATGTACTCGTCGCGACCCCGGGACGGCTGAATGACCTGTGTGGTCAGGGATTCATCGACCTGGAGGATGTCGAGCTGTTTGTTCTGGACGAGGC
>JALFIV010000028.1 GCA_022775385.1 Clostridiales bacterium | reverse complement strand
AATAGTTCGTAGCCGGTCTTTTCTGGGTCGCAAGGAAATTATATCCTGTGATCTTCCGTCCGGAGAAAATACTGTGATTTTTATCGATTCCCGTGTCAATGACCGCAACCGTGACCGAACGGCTGTCCAGATTGTACTGCGTCGTCTGGCTCTTCATCTCGTCCAATCCCATATAATGAGCGCCCCAGCTGTCGCACGGTGCCGGTGTCGATTCTTCCTCGTTCTGGTTTTCCGTATCCAGCAGCATATTTGAGGAAAGAATCTGATCCAGCTGACAGTTTTCACTGCCGTACTGCGCAGAGAGTGCCTCATAGGCGAGCTGTGTCTGTTCCTCTGTCTCATACTGCAGAATATACTCCGCATAGTTTTCGAGATACATCACCTTGGATGCGCCGTAATCGTCGACTAAGGAATCAGCATACAGCAGAATCCGGCAGGTCTGATACGGATTGAAAACATGAACCACACCGTCATCATCGGCATAGGCATCGTAGGACTCCTCCTCCTGGAAGAACTCCTCCGCCTGTGCGGCAGACGACAGAACGGTTTTCTCTTCTGTCTTGGTCAAATCCAGTTCTGACCGCAGGGATGTCTTTTCTCCGTCCTTTTCCACCTGATTGGTCTGCGGATCCACGGTGATCTCCGCATAGTATGCGTCATCCCAGGTATCTTGAATCAGTTCGGAGACCTCTGTCACGTCCGAAACCACCTCAACCGGTGCCGGTTCACTCGCCTCACCGAGATCCAGCGTTTGTTCCGCCGGATCCTCCTGCGGATCCTCCTCCGCCGGAATCTGCGTCCCGGATTCTTCCGCATCGACAACAGTCTCCGTCTCCTCTGCCGCAGGCTCGGCTGCCACAATTTCGCTGTCCGGATCGGCAATGGTGATTTCTTCGACCGCAGCTGCCGCAGGAAGCATTCCTCCCGCCAGCACAGCCGCCAGCAATAAACTGCACAATCGTTTGCCCATGAATTTCCCCTCCATTTTCTCAGGTCTGTCCTGCTGTAAGCATATATTCGATTCGCAGCGTTCCATGCAGACCGCTTTCCTCTGTCCCCCAAAGCGATGAATGCAGTGCGCGTGTACCGCCAGAATCATTGTGTTTCTATTTTGAAATTATTTTGTAATCATTTTGTAATTATTCTACACAATTCGACCGGCATTGTCAAGGTAGAACAAAATCCCCACCATATCTGCCGAGACTGGTGGAGATTTTTGCGTCCTCTGTTACTTGTCCTCTGTCTCCGGACATCCACCGCACGCCGCGCATGGACCGTCATGCGGTTCATACTTCATCAGCGAACCTTCGGTCAGCCGCTGCAGATTGTATATCCGTTCGTTAATCATATCCCAGAAGCAGTAGGGCAGATGATCGCGATGTCCGCGGTGAATCAGAACACATTCCCAGCACTTGCCGTGGTGCGGGCACGCCTCCGGACAAGAACAGTAATCAATGCCGCTGTCCTTAATCTCCTGCAGTGCCTCCATCTTAACACGGTACTGCTCTGCCGCATCCATCTTTCCTTCCCGTCCCAGTTTATCCTGAAGGATCATTTTTTCATTATAATCCACACGAACCTGTTTTTTTGTCTCTTCCATACAAAACTCTCCTTTACGTCTGTGTACAGCGGGTTTCCATCCCGCCTTTATTCCCCTTTATTATACCGGATTCTCCCGCAAAAAGCAATTCATACCACATAGGTCAGGACAAAATCACAAGTTCTGCATGATCCGGAACCGTATCCACTCCGTTTCGGGAGATTTCCGCAAACAGATACCACTGAGACATCTCTGCCGTCCCGACCTCCCCCTTCTCACGGCGGACCTCCATCCGGACTGTCCCGTCGCTCTGTACCTCCACCTGCTCGATTTCAAATCGTTCCGCTCCGGAACCGGCCGGCAGAACGGCACAGACCAGAAAATGATCCTCAAAGAATGTCTCCTCCAGTGTGCCAAACGACTGCTGATAGGACGTATCCTCCACAAGCGTGCTGTGCGACTCACAAAACACCTGCAGCTCATCCAGCGAAGTGATCACTACAGTTTCTTTCTCTAATTGCTGATAACTTGTCTGAATCGGCTCATAGGTCAGTACCTGTCTGTCCGCTTCCTTCTGCAGTGTCTGACCGCCGCATGCACTGAGCAATGTAAATGCAAGCGCTGCACAGGCGATTCCAAACACAGCCCCCTTCCACATCGTTTTCATACTATCTCCTCCCATCTCACTGTTTTTTCAATTATATCATGACCCCCAGGTTGTTACAAGAAAAAGCACTTCTCTTTCAGACAGCAAAAACGCCTCTGATCCGTGTTGGAACAGAGGCGTTGTATCAGCTGTTATGCTGCAATCGTTCCGACCGTGTACTGGCCGTTCGTGTTCTTGAAATAGGTGTTTCCGATGACATTGGTGATCGTTCCGCTGCCGAGGCTGCCTGCTTTGACCGCCTTGGATGCGCCGCTTGTGATCGTGTAGAAGTTTCTTCCCGGGCTCTGTACAACAATCAGCTTGCCATAACCGTCAAGCGTAGTCCGTTTGGAAAGCTTACTCCGAACCGCTGTCGTCTTTTTAGTCGAGTAGTTGTATCCGTATACCGTTCCCGGCGTCTTTTTGCTGGTGTAGTACATCATCTTCTGTCCCGGAACGACCTGCGCAAGGTTGACATTTTTGATGGTCTTGGTGCTCAGGGTGCGGATGCGTCCGCCATTCAGATCACAGTACTTGACCGCCGTGATCGAATTGGACGAACCTTCGACAAAGTAAATCTTGCTGCTGATCACCTGATACGCCACACAGCTGCGCGAAACACGTACATACTGGTCCGTCAGTCCGCGGACCGTATACAGACTGGTCGGCATTCCATCTGCCACCTTCGGCGTACCAACCAGATAGCCGTTGCTGTACTGGGTACCCTCAAAATCTGTTTTGACGGTGTAGCTCCTTTTCTTGGTCATGCTGTACCGACGGGTGGATACCGAATCGGATCCGGAAGAGGCCGAGTAATATACGACATCGTCAGCCACATTCAGCAGATTCACTTGCTTCTCCGAAAGCTTGGCAAGCTTCTGCTTGTCCGAGCCGTCCGGCTTGACCCGATACAGGCTGCTGGATTTTCCCGATGTGCTCGCCGCCGTGTAGTAGATATAGGTCGTATCCGCCGCACAGCTGCTGACCTTATGACCGGTCTTGGGCGCGACGAGCCGCTTTGCCGTTCCGGTTGCCTGTACGTACAGACCTCCCTGCTGAACAAAGGTTTTATATGTACCGCAAACCGCTGTGTCGGCAGCCTGCGCCTGCGGGAGCATAAAGACAGCCGTCAGCGTCAGAAACGCGGCCAAACCAATCTGTTTGATTCGCTTCATGATGTATTCTCCTTTTTTCGAGCACTGCTCGTTTTTTCAAGGAGACATTATATCATCCCTGTCAGTTCTTTACAAGCAAAAAACCATACAAATTCATCAATCATCTGCGGTGATTTTTCTCTCCATAATCAAAAATTTTTCATCTCCGGTTTTTCCAACCTCGACAAAATCATTTTGACGGTAGAACCGCGGACCGTATTTTCCGACGGCGGATGGGTGCGAGCACAGCCGTGTCTTGCCGAGCCGGCGGTAGACGCTGACCGCCTGATTCATGAGCTGCGGTGCAAATCCCCATCCGCGGTACTGCGGCAGAATGCCCGTGCCGCCCATCTCACCGACATCGGAATCCGGATCATCCGTCGTCGCCATCGCAATGACGCCGACAACATCGTCCTCATACACACCGAAGCTGACGGCATCGGGCGTGACAGACTGATAACCGCGCAGGCGCTGTTCGATCTCCGCATCCGTAAACGCGTCCTCACCGTATGCCGGCCAGTAGATTGCATGGAACAGCTCCATCGCCAGCCGGTGATCCTCCGGATTGTCAAAATCAACCGGACGGAACCACAGCTGCGGAGAAATCGGAACATCCACCGAGCTGCTCCACTTGAGCGAATAAAATGTGGACAGCTCCCACGGCAGATGGCTGTTGTCGTTGCGGTAATCCACACGGATCGAACCGTCATCCAGATAGACCAGACGGGCAACACAGGTGTTGTCGCCCCAGCCGACCTCCATCATCTGCTCGGGCTTCAGTCCGCAGGCGAGTGTCAGAATGCCGCGGATTACGGTACCGTGGCTGACCACTGCGATGTACTTTCCGTCGTTCTCCTTTGCAATCCGACCAATCTCATCGAATGCGCGCTGTCCGGCCTGCATAATGGTCTCGCCGCCCACCGGCTGGCTGTTCCACGGCTGATTGCACCAGATGTCGTACGGTTCTTTATCGAACTTCGCCAGATCCGCCCACGGACGGTCTTCCCAATCGCCCATATCGATCTCGCGCAGGAGCGGACGTTCGATAACCGGCAGCCCGTGCGGCTGTGCAATCGCCCGTGCCGTGTCGCGTGCGCGGGTGAGATCGCTGGAGTACACCGCATCCAGATGGATCGTTCGGAATCGGTCGCCGACCACCTTGGCCTGCTCCCGTCCGCGTCCGGTCAGCATGCTGTTGTAAATTCCGTGGCAGCGGCGGCCAATGTTTCCCTCCGCCTCCGCGTGCCGTACCAGATAGACCGTTGTGCTCATATCTGCAGCGCTCCCGTCAGCTCTGTGACGCTGTGAACGCCGTGGCTGTCGCAGAATTCCTCCAGCTCCTTGGCACAGCGGACCGGCGTCATCGGATCGGCAAAGCACGCGGTGCCGACCGCAACCGCAGACGCCCCCGCCATCATCATCTCTGCGGCGTCGCGTCCTGTGCGGATGCCGCCCATACCGATGATCGGGACATCAACCGCCTGATGCACCTGATAGACCATGCGGACCGCAACCGGGAATACCGCCGGACCGGACAGCCCGCCCATGATGTTGGACAGGATCGGCCGGCGGGTCTCGATATCAATCCGCATACCGAGCAGCGTGTTGATGAGAGACAACGCATCCGCACCGGCGCCGACTGCCGCACGCGCGATCTCCGCAATGTCCGTGACATTCGGAGACAGCTTGACAATCAGCGGCTTTTTGGCGTACTTTTTCGCCTCAGAGACCACTTCCTCAACCATCGCCGGCTGTGTGCCGAAGGTCATGCCGCCGCACTTGACATTCGGGCAGGAAATGTTCATCTCGATCAGATCGACATCTGAATCCGAGATCTTCTCGATCATCTCGGCGTATTCCTCCACCGAGCTGCCCGAAACGTTGGCAATGATTTTGGTATCAAATTGACGCAGATACGGGATCTGCTCTGCAATAAACCGGTCGATGCCCGGGTTCTGCAGGCCGACGCAGTTGAGAATTCCCATCGGGGTCTCCGCGATACGCGGCGCCGGATTTCCCAGACGCTCGGTCGGGGTCAGACCCTTGACACCGATGCCGCCCAGCTCACCGAGATCATAAAACTCACCGTATTCGTGACCGAAACCAAAGGTGCCGGATGCGGTTGTGATCGGATTCTTGAGTTCCACACCGCAGAAATTGACGCGCATATCAGCCATTACCACTCGACCTCCTTGGAATCAAATACCGGACCGTCCTTGCAGACATGTCCATATCGTGTCTCTCCGTTCTCACCCTTGAGCGAGCACGCACAGACCAGGCAGGCGCCGATGCCGCATCCCATGCGCTCCTCCATGGAGACCTGACACGGAATGCCGGCGTTCTCCGCGATCGACGCGAGCGCCTTGAGCATTCCCTTCGGACCGCAGCAGCAGACCGAGGTGAACTCCCCGATATGCTCCTCCAGCACGGCAGAGACAAAGCCGTGGATGCCGTACGAGCCGTCATCCGTCGCGGTATACACCGTTCCGACCGAACGGAACTCGTCCTCGAGAATGACCGCATCTTTATTGCGGAATCCGAGAATCGCAGTCGGCTGTGCGCCCTGCGCTTTGGCAGCCTTCATGCTCTTGAGCATGGGCGGTACGCCGATGCCGCCACCGATGAATACCGGCTTGTCTCCCAGTACAGACAGATCAAAGCCGTGACCTGCCGGTCCCAGAACATCCAGCTCATCGTCCTTTTTGCGCTCAGACAGCCATGCGGTTCCCTCTCCCTTGACGGTAAAGACAACGCGCAGGGTGTCCTCCGTCGTATCACAAATCGAAATCGGACGGCGCAGCAGACGCGCCTCTCCGCAGGAAATATGCACAAACTGTCCGGCATTTGCCAGTTCACAGATCTTCGGTGCGGACAGTGTCAGTGAAAAAATGCTGTCTGTCAGCTGTTCCTGCTTGATTACGGTACACAGTTCTTGTACAGGCATGGTTCTCCTCCTCTGTTGATTATCCGTTGTATTCTTCTTGTATGCGCTGGACGTCGGTACAGATGCCGCGGGACGGGTCGATGGTAAACAGCGCGCCGTCCATACAGCACGGTCCCTCCGCCGGTTCAAACCGATGGGTCAGATCGCCGCGGAACATCGCAATCGACTGTTCTGCCCGGATACCGAGCACCGACCATTTGGGTCCGGTCATGCCGATATCCGTCTGATATCCCGTTCCCTTCGGATTGATGCGCAGATCTGCGGTCGGCACATGGGTGTGCGTCCCGTAGACCGCCGCCGTCCGTCCGTCCAGATAATATCCCATCGCCAGCTTTTCCGACGTCGCATTGGCGTGAATCTCACACACCGCAACGTCATACCGGTCTTCCTCCTGACGCAGAATGCGGTCGGCACACAAAAACGGGTTGTCCGGACCGTACTGCATATCGCACCGTCCAATCAAATTCATGACCAGCACACGCCATCCCGCCGCATCGTAAATTCCGTAGCCCGCGCCGGGTGTCTGCGGCGCCAGATTAGCCGGACGCAAAATGTACCGGTTGTCGTCCAGATAAGGGGCGATATTCTGTTTGCGCAGGGCATGGTTTCCCAGCGTGATGACATCCGCGCCCGAACTGAAAATATCATCCGCCTGACGCGGGGTGATGCCGGTGCCGCTCGCATTCTCTCCGTTGACAATTGTCAAATCCGCACCGGTCTTTTTCTTTACCTTTCTCAGCAGCCGGTTGACTGTATTCAGTCCCGGCTGAGAGACAACGTCCCCAATGACAAGAATTTTCATACTCTCTTCCTCCCCTACAGGCAAACGATAAAAGGAAAAACAGGCGGCACAGCCAACGCCGCGCCGCCGTATGTACGTTTTTCGTTTTATTCAAAGAGCGGGGAAACCGAGGTCTCCTCGTAGATGCGCGCAATCGCCTCGGTGAATACCGGTGCAATCGGCAGCGTCTCGATCTTCTCACACTGCTTTTCCTCCGACAGCGGGATGGTATCCAGCAGCCAGAGCTTGCTGATCGGGCTTTCCACAATGCGGTCAATTGCCGGGCCGGACAGGACGCCGTGGCTTGCGCAGGCATATACCTCCGTCGCGCCGCCGATCTTGATCAGCGCCTCGGCAGCATGGCACAGTGTGCCCGCCGTGTCGACGAGGTCGTCGCACAGGATACATTTCTTGCCGCGGACATCGCCGATAATGTTCATAACCTCGGAGACATTCGCACGCGGACGGCGCTTGTCGATAATCGCAAGACGGTAGTCCAGTTTCTCACAGAACTTGCGGCAGCGGGTCACCGAACCGAGATCCGGAGAAATGATCATAACATCATCGCGGCTGCGGCCGAACTGCTCCGCGATATGCGGAATCAGCACAGATGCGCCCATCAGATTGTCAACCGGGATGTTGAAGAATCCCTGCAGCTGCTGTGCATGCAGATCCATCGTCAGAACGCGGTCTGCACCTGCCGCAGTCAGAATATCCGCGACCAGCTTGGCAGAGATCGGATCACGCGCCTTGGACTTGCGGTCCTGACGTGCATAGCCGAAGTACGGGATGACGGCGGTAATGCGTCCGGCGGATGCGCGCTTGCAGGCGTCGATCATGATCAAAAGCTCCATCAGATTGTCATTGACCGGCTTGCAGGTGGACTGAACGAGGAACACATCCGAACCGCGGACGGTCTCGCCAATCGCAACCGAAACTTCACCATCTGCAAAGTGGCTGACGGTACACTTTGCAAGCGGCAGACCCAGCGATTTGCCGATCTGCTCAGCCAGCGCCGGGTGCGAGTTGCCGGCCAGAATCTTGATGTTTTTACCATGAGAAATCATTCGGTAATACCCCCTGTATTTCTTTGGATCCGCCCGGGCAGATGGGAAAAATTTGCCCGGAGCTTTTTTATTTTTTTATCTATCTGAACGATGTGCGTCAATCCGCGCATCATTCCAACCTAATTTGTTTTTCTGCCGCGCGCGTGCCACTGCCATCGCGCCGTCCGGCACATCGTCTGTGATCGTCGATCCCGCCGCAGTCAGCACGCGGTCGCCAAGCCGTACCGGCGCCACCAGATTGGTGTTGCATCCGATAAAACAGTTGTCGCCGACCGCTGTCCGGTGTTTTTCATACCCGTCATAGTTGACCACAACGGTTCCACATCCGAAATTGACGTTATTTCCAACATCCGCATCGCCGATATACGTCAGATGGGATGCCTTGGTATCGTCGCCGACCACCGCATTCTTCAGCTCGACAAAATCACCGATTCTGGTTCGGTCGCCGACTCTGCACCCGGGGCGGATATAGGCAAACGGTCCGATCGCGCTGTCCGCACCGACCGTGCTCTCCGCAATCTGAGATGCATTGATCTCTGTCCGGTCATCGACCTCTGTCTGTTTGAGTACCGTATTCGGCCCGATCGTACAGAACCGTCCGATTCGGCATCCGGGATATATCATCGTTCCCGGGAGAATACAGCTTCCTGCACCGATCACAGCATCCGCCGCAATCCATGTGCCGTCCGGGTCCATGATGCAGACTCCATTCTCCATCAGCCGGTGCGCAGTCCGCTTTTGTATGCGGCACTGAACTTCATACGCGCGCGCCATAGAAATCACTGCCGTCTCGGTCAAATCGACCGCCGCATCGCCCGTCTGTCCCTGTGACAGATCCGCCGCATCGCATAGGATTCCCACCGGCTCGCCGATGCAGTCCCGCACGGTCACCACCGCGGTATTCCTCCGGAAAAACAGGTCTGCCAGCCGGAAATAATCCTGCGCCGTCAGTTCCGGCACAGGCTTTTCAAACAGCATCACCGGACCGGTCAGCCCGGCTGTCTCACAGGCTGTGCGATCCTCAAGCGTAATCGTGTGCCATGCGGACGGAATCTCCCGCATCATATGCTGTACCGCAGGCTCCATCAGCACCGGACGCTGAAAATCAAACAGTCCGTCCGCGCCGCACCCGCCGGTCAGCAGAACAACACTCCAGTGCATCTGTGACATAAGCGCTGTCCTTTCTCCTCTCAAATGAAGATACAAATTTATTATACCCTATATTTCCGCAAAAATCATCAGTAAATCCATTAAATTTTCTTCTTTTTGATAGACTTGCACTATCACATTTGTCACGATATAATAGAAGCACACAAGAAGAATGCAAAGCTCCAATCCGCCCCTGTTTTCCTGTTTTTGTGGATTTTCGAGCAATTCTTTGTTTTTCATACGATTTTCTGTTAGGAGGATGTATGTCACTCACATCTCTGATACCTGCCGGAAGTGAATATTGTGTTCTGCGCGCCGACGCGGTAGACCGGCTGCTCTCGTGCGGCGATGCCGACGGCGCCCTGCTGTATCTCTACCTCATCCGACGCGGCTCTGATTTCCGTGAGGAGGACGCCATGCGCGACCTGCATTTCAGTCCGGAACGGATGGAGCGCGCGGTTTTCACGCTGACCAACCTGCAGATTGCATCCGCGCCGCGCGATCTTCGTCCCGCAAAATCTACCGGCTCCCCGTCTCCGCGTTACACGGTCTCCGAACTGCGTGCGCGCCGCACGGATGACCGCCGTTTCGAGGCGGTCTGCCAGACAGCAGAATCTGTACTCGGACGAATGCTCACCGAGAGTCAGCTGCGCACCCTATACACGGCATACGACCATCTCGGTCTGCCCGCCGATGTACTGATCGACCTGCTCACCTACCTCAAACAGGAAAAACAAACGGTAACCCGTCGGGATATCGAGGAACAGGCTTATCTCTGGGCGGATATGGGAATCTATACCGCACAGGCTTCCACCGCATTTCTCTCCCGTCTGGAAAAGGAAAAACCCGTCATCGCCGACATGCTCCGTGCACTCGATATGGCGGGACGTTCTCCGTCGCCCAGCGAATACCGCTATCTGTCTGAGTTTATCCGGCAGGGCTTTGACGCCGATGCGGTCGAACTCGCCAAAGATCGGCTTTATCAGCGCATCGGCCGCTTCAGCTGGAAATACCTCAAGGGAATTCTGGACAGCTGGCACGACAAGGGCGTGCATACGGTGGAGGAAATCACCGCGCTCGAACCTGCAGTCAAGCAGCAGACAGCACCCTCTCCCGCCGCACCGCAGAGCGAAAAACTACAGGACTGGGAGAAAGACTGGCTGGATCAGCTGCATGCATCCGCACAGAATTCCTGACCGATCAGACAAAAAAGGAGGCCATCCATGGCATACGATAAAACCATCCTATCTGCCGTCCTCCGGCAGCTGGAGGCCGCCCGCTCCGCTCATCAAGCAGATGCTGACGCCCGCCGTCTGGAGCTGTACGACCATATCCCCCGTCTGCGCACCATCGACCGCGAACTGCAGGGCACCTCTGCACGCGCCATCCGCATCGCACTGGATTCAGGTGGAAATCCCGAAGAAGCAATCAATCAGCTGCGCGACCGCAATCTGGCACTACAGGAGGAAAAACGCTCTCTGCTGGTGGAGAACGGCTTCTCTCCCGACTATCTTGCCCCGGCAGTGGACTGTCCATTCTGCTCGGACACCGGATATCAGGACGGACACCTGTGTTCCTGCGTCCGTAAAAAATACGCCGCAGAACAGACACGCCGTCTGAGCACAGTTCTTCCGATTGAAACCGATACCTTTTCCGCCTTCCGCTTTGATTATTACAGCAATGCCGTCGATCAGCGTCTGGGATCCTCTCCGCGCTACGTCATGCACAACAACTTCAATATCTGCCGCGAGTTCGCCGATTCCTTCGGTGAATACTCCGGAAACCTGCTTCTGTTCGGCTCTTCCGGACTGGGAAAGACTTTTCTGTCCTCCTGTATCGCTCGTGTCGTATCCGATCGCGGCTTTTCGGTTGCCTATGATACGTCGATCCATGTGTTCTCAAACTTCGAGGAAGTCAAATTCAACGGCGCAAACTGCGAGCAGGCCGCCCTCTCGCTGGAAAAATACCGTGCGGCCGATCTGCTGATTCTGGATGATCTCGGCACCGAGATGGCAACCGCATTCACCACCTCCTGTCTGTACGATCTGCTCAACACCCGTCTGATGCAGCATCAGCCGATTATTATCAACACCAATCTCATGCCGAATGAACTCGAAAAGCGGTATTCTCCGGCGATTGCCTCGCGTATCCTCGGGGAATTCACCATGCTTCGCTTCCTCGGCGAGGATATCCGCCGCATCCGTCAGAGGGAATCGCGGTAATCTCCAAATTTGTTACATCTCCGTTACACTCCGTTAACAACTCCGCGTTGATTTTCCTGTATAGTAAGGACAGAGAATAGAATCCATTCTCCAAAAGGATATGCCGATATCTTGATTTTTTACCCCTTTTATTTGTGAAATGTATGCGAACGGAAACACCGTCCCTCTGTGGGACGGCGTTTCTGTTTTATTTTTCCTTCGCAAAAACGTTGAATATTTGTTACAGTTCCTTCATGCTTCGTTTACAACTTTTCCGCTCAACTGCGGTATACTAACAATCACAGAGGAACAACCTCTGTATCAAAGATATGCCGGTATCTTTTTTCTCTTACCCCCCTTTTATTTGTGAAACGTATGTAAGTAAAACAGCCGTCCCGCCCGGGCGGCTGTTTTACTTTGCTCTCTTTCCGATCCCGACAAAATATGTTATACTGAAAAGAGATTATTCTTTCCCGGAGGACAGAAAAATGCCCTTGATTTTTCACGCCGCCGATCTGCATATCGGCGCGCGGTTTGAGTTTCTGCCGCCCGACACCGCAAAGCGCGCTGTGGTTCAGCAGCTGTCTGCCCTGCGCGATTTTCTGGCGGATGCCGGCGAGCGGCATGCCGACGCCGTGCTCATCGCCGGCGACCTGTTCGATACACCGGAGGTTCCCAAACAGCTTTCGCAAGCTGTTTTTTCTTTGCTGGATGCGTGTCCCGTCCCCATCTTTCTCTCTCCGGGCAATCACGACTACTATTTTCCGCGCAGTCCCTATGCGCAGGAGCTCCCATCCAACGTGACGATATTTACCGAACGGGTACTGCGTCCGGTCCCTCTTGCGGACGGACGAACTGTCATCTGGGGTGCCGCGTTTCAGGATACCAAAGCGGCGATCCCGCTTGAAGCGCCGCTCGATCCCCACGCCGTAAACATCTGTCTGGTGCACGGTGAAGTCGGCGGAGACGGCGGCTATAATCCCATCCGCGAAGAGACCGCGGCGGCGAGCGGATTTGACTACATCGCCCTCGGTCACAACCACCGGTTCAGCGGTGTGTTCCGCTGGGGTGATACCACGGTGAGCTGCCCGGGATGTCTGACACCCACCTCGAGCGCCGAGACCGGACGCAAGGGTTATCTCGCCGGTGTCGTCTCCGAACACCGCGCAGAGATGGACTTTATCCCTTCCTCCGCGGTCAGCTTTGCGGAGATCAATCTTTCCATGGATCAAATCCTCTCGGATCACATGCTCGCTGACCGGCTTCTTCCGCGTATTCCGGAAAATCCGCAGTCGGTCTGCTGTACCATTCAGCTCACCGGATCGCGATGCTTTGAGCCGAATCTCTCAGCATTGCAGCAGTCGCTCCGTCCGGTATTCTTCCACGTCCGGCTGATCGATCATTCCATTGCACTGGCTGATCTGTTCCGGTATGAGAACGAAGACAGCCTGTCCGGTTATGTCACACGTGATCTCAAACAGCAGATTGCACGTGCTTCGACAGAAGAAGATCATGCCAAATGTACGCTCGCGCTGGAGTTTGCACTTGCCGCACTGGAAGGACGCGAGCTTGCAGAAGGAGGATTCGAATGAAACACCCGTTTAACCGCCGTTTCGCTATCCGATTTCTCCTCTCCCTGCTCATTGTATTCTGCGCGGTCCGTCAGCTGATCAACCGGAACTACGAAAATGTCTTTCTCTGCATTCTCTCCCTGCTCATGCTCGGTATTCCGGCATTCTTTGAGCGGAAATTAGGAATCGGACTGCCGAACACGCTTGTTGTCATCATCATGCTGTTTGTCTTCTGTGCCGAAATCCTCGGGGAGATCAACGCTTTTTATCTGAAGTTTCCCATCTGGGACACCATGCTTCACACAACGAACGGTTTTCTGATGGCCGCTATCGGTTTCTCCCTGGTTGATCTGTTCAACCGAAGCGACCGGTTTATGGTTCAGCTTTCCCCCTTGTTTATCGCAATTTTTGCCTTCTGTTTTTCCATGACAATTGGCGTACTGTGGGAGTTCTGTGAATGCTTTGCCGATTCCTTCCTGCACATGGATGCACAGAAAGATTTCTTTATCACCGCATTTAACTCCGTCGCACTCAATCCGGACGGCGTCAATGTCCCGATTCACGTGGAAATCGGCGGATTGTCAAGTCAAGCGCAACACATCGCCAAAAGCAACCTCATAAGGAGTTTTCCAACCAAGGCATTTTCTGGGACGAAAATTTAACTTAGCAACAAATGCTGCAATATCTTTTTCGGTAAGTGCTGAAATCTTACTTCTTTTGGGAACAAATTGTCGAATCAGACCGTTTGTGTTCTCATTGGTTGGTCTTTCCCACGGTGATCTGGGATGAGCAAAATAGACATCTGTACAAAGATCGTCTTCCATCTCCTTGCTTTCAGCAAATTCTGAACCTTGGTCAAAAGTCACACTTCGCACCGGCA
>JALFIV010000057.1 GCA_022775385.1 Clostridiales bacterium | reverse complement strand
TCGTAGACACCCTTCAGATAGCTGTTGGTAATTGCCATGGTTTAATTCCTCCATATACAATGGTTTTTTTCACATCTTCGCTATGCATTTTATCATAAAATCTACGGTTTGAAAATGCAAAATCTGCACAAAAATGATTTTTCTGCCGTTTTTTCTTTCATTTTACCCACATGAGTATTTTTGTTTCCCTATTCTGCCGTTTTTCCGTCATTTTGTTTTCCAATATTTAGGGTCTCTTTTTCAATTTGCAAGTGATTATGCCTTATCCCTGCATTTTGACCATGATAATTCAAAAAACTATACTTATTTTGAAGTATTTTCTTCGTTCTTTTCATTTTACGCGGAACGGAATACGGGTTTTTCGTCATTTTGACGAATGGTTTTGAACCTTCCGTTTTGCAGGATTGCATTTCTTTCATTCATTTCAATCATCCGTCCTTCCTTCCGCACATCCCGTCTCTTTTGTTCATTGACTTTCCTCGAAAATCTGGATATCATGAATACATTGGGAAAGGAGGAATATATGAAGAAACCACTGTCTTCCCCTTCCGTCAAACGGGTCAAGAAAAGCTTTTGGAACTTCCTCATCAACCGTCTGACCATCACTGTCATCCTGATTCTGCTGCAGTTTATCGCGCTGTCCGTATTTCTGCTGCGTCTCAACGATATCTTCACCTATGCCTATCCGGTCGCACAGATTCTGAGCGTGTGCATCGTCATCTGGCTCGTGCGAAAAAATGACAATCCATCCTACAAAATCGCGTGGATCATCATCATCCTGCTGATTCCGATCCTCGGCACCGCATTCTATCTGCTGTGGGGCAACACCCCGCTCAACCAGTCTCGTCTGCGCAGAATCCCGCCCATTCCGATGGATCAGCTGGAGCGTGCGCCGACGGCAACCCGTCCGCTGTACAAGCGGCATCCGCATTATCGCCGTCTGGTGCAGTATCTGTATGGCATCTCGGAAATGCCGGTGTGGGAGCACACCGGCACGGAGTTCTATCCGGTAGGCGAATACCAGTTCGAAGCCATGCTCACCGACCTGCGCAAGGCGGAGCGCTTCATCTTTCTGGAGTATTTCATCATCGAGCCGGGCGCATTCTGGGATTCCATTCTGGAGATCCTGACCGAAAAAGCTGCGCAGGGCGTGGATGTCCGCGTGATGTACGACGATGCCGGCTGCATGGGCACCCTGCCGATGGGCTACGCCAAGGAGCTGGAGCGGCGCGGCATCCGCGTCCATCAGTTCAATCAGTTCTTCCCGATGCTCAACACCTATCTGAACTACCGAGACCACCGCAAGGTGTGCATCATCGACGGCAACACCGCGTTCACCGGCGGCATCAATCTGGCGGACGAGTATATCAACGAGAAGGAGCGCTTCGGCCACTGGAAGGACACCGGCGTCCGGCTGTACGGCGAGGGCGTCGCCAACCTGACCGCACAGTTCCTGCAGCTGTGGCATTTCTGTGAAAAGGAGCCGTTTGTCGATCTGACACCCTATCTTCCGACCGTGCAGGCGCCATCCGACGGCTATGTACAGTCGTTCTCGGACTCCCCGCTGGACGACAAAAACGTCGGCGAGAACGTCTTTATGAACATCATCAACAACGCGTCCAAATACGTCTATATCACAAGTCCGTATCTGACGCTGGACAACGAGATGCTCACCGCCCTGACCACCGCGGCGCAGTCCGGCATCGATGTGCGCATCGTCACGCCGGGCATTCCGGACAAATCCTATGTCTACGCCGTCACCCGTTCGTATTATGCCCAGCTGATTCAGTCTGGCGTCAAGATTTACGAATACACTCCCGGATTCCTGCACGCGAAGATGATCGTCTCGGACAACCACATCGCCGTGGTCGGAACGATCAACATGGATTTCCGCAGTTTCTATCTGCATTTCGAATGCGGCACGGTGTTCTACCGCTCGTCCGTCGTCGAAAAGGTCAAGGTGGACATTCTGGACACCATCGAGAAATCCCATCCGATTGATGCGAAATGGCTGGCGGACAACACGAGCTGGATCAAATCCATCTACGCATCCGTCCTCCGACTGTTCGCCCCGCTGCTGTAACCCAACCATGCACTGTCTGCCGGTGCATGGTTTTTTTCTGTCTGTCCGAGCTTTTCTGCGAACCGATCCCCTTCCGATGACAATATACCGGTGAACGGATACCAACGACGTCGAACCGTATTCCGAACCCAAACAAAGGAGCATGTGAACCTGTATGACTGCTGCAGAACTGTCACAGCTTGTGGACAGCTGCGGAGCGGATCTCTACCGATTCTGCCGGCATCTGACCGGAAGCACCCCGGAGGCGGAGGACCTGTATCAGGAAACCTTTCTGAAAGCCGCCGAGCTGTCCGGCCGGATCGACCCGTCCGGCAATCCCAAGAGCTATCTTATCTCCGTTGCCGTCCGGCTGTGGAAAAACAAAACACGAAAATTCGCCTGGCGCAGGCGCATCGCCGATGTCCGGAGCACCGGAGCCGAGGACGGTTCGGAGCTCCCGCTCCGCGATCCGGACGCACCGACACCGGAGGAAGCGCTGCTCGAGCGCGAACTCAGAGAGGCAGTCATCCGCTGCGTGAACGCTCTGCCGGACATCTACCGGATTCCGGTCAGCATGTACTATGCGGCAGATCTCCCCGTCCGCGAGATCGCCGCGGTTCTGCATCTGCCGGAGGGTACGGTCAAACGCCGCCTGCATCACGCACGAATCACCATCAAACACGAATTGGAGGCCATGGGCTATGAATGACGATCGTTTACACGCTCTTTTGCGCGAATCTCTGTCTGCGGCGCATCCCAGCCCGCAGATCAACCAGACCATCAAATCCCGATTGGAGACCGCATCGGTCTCCGGAAAGGCAGGGTTCTCTATGAAACGAATGAATCGAAAAAAGACGCTGATTCTCGCCGCCGCGCTGTGCGCCGCGTTTGCCGTCGCCGCGACCGCCTACACCACCGTCGTCTCGAGCATCGTCGGCTCCTCCGGGAACCGCGAATACACCCGATTTGAACAGCTCTCCAAGGCGGAAAAGAAGGCCGGACTGGATATCCATGCCGTCGAATCGTTCGACAACGGCTATTCCTTCAAGGAGATGAGTATTACCCACAGCAAGGATCAGGACGACAGCGGCAACGCCATCCGCGAATACAAGGGCATCGACATCTGGTATTCCAAACCGAGCAGCGCCGACATCTTCCTGTCCGTCCAGCCTACCGGCACCGGCTCTGAGGACGACCGCGCGCCGGTCGACACCGGGAAGATCGACGGCATCACGGTCTCGTATTACAGCGACACCTTCAAATTTGTCCCGCCGGACTACGAGTTGACCGACGAGGATCGCGCCAACGAAAAGAAGGACAACTACTTCATCTCCTACGGCTCGGATAAGGTCGAAGTCCAGCAGATGGCGTTCGCCGTCTGGGTACAGGACGGTGTCCAGTACACCCTCTGCGCCAACGACAACCGGCCGTTCTCTCAGATGTTCTCCATGGCGGAGCAGATCATCGCAGCCCCGTGACCACAAGAAAAAGTCCCATCTCCTGCGAGATGGGACTTTTGTTCTGCTCCTGTCAATCAGGCTTTCTTTCTCAGGACAATCGAAACGAAGTTTAAATATTTTCCTCCGCCCGCCTGCATCGCTTTTCGGTCTCCGACGGCATATTCGTTCTCCTGCTTGAGCCAATCCGCCCAGACTTTCTCGTTGCTCTCCATCTCCTGTACCGAAATCACATCCGCACCGCTGCATTGACGAACGATTTTCGTCCAATAGTCCACGTCGTGCAGATAATCCAGCTGTTCCGGCGTCCAGGACAGCAGCAGCTCCTGCGGCAGATTGTCATGGCAGTCTTTTTTCATACCGGGAATCGCGATATAGAGGTATCCTCCCGGCTTCACAAACGGCAGCAGCTTTTCATCCAGATACCGCTCGTCGCGTCCGAAATAGTTGTATGAGTCGGTGCTCACCACCGCATCAAAAAACGCCGTTTCAAACGGCAGATCGGCTGCATCCGCCTTGACGGGAATAATCTGCTCCCTGCTCAGCCCCATCTGATCAAAGAACCGGCGGTTTTCCTCCGGATCGCTCCATAAATCCGCCGCATAGACGGTAAATCCATACTCTTTGGCGAGAAAGACGCTCGTCAGTCCCTGTCCGCTTCCCAAATCGCAGACCACCGCTCCGTCCGGAATCCGATGGTCGCGGAGCAGTTCTTCCTCCAGCTTCACCGGATTGGGACCCATGATTTTTTCCTGCAGGGCAGGTGTATTGTATGCTTCGCTTTTCGGATAATTCATGTTCCATGCTCCTTTTTAACGCTTGCGGGAAGATTTGTTACTCTTCGCAATCTGTTTGAATTTCTGTTTTTTCTCTGCGAGGTATGCCTCGCTCTGTTCGGTATATCTGGTTTCCGCCTTCAATTTCTGATAGGAGCGCCACCTCTCTTCGGAGAGCGCCCCCTGCAGGATCGCCTGTCTGACCGCACAGCCGGGCTCATGCTGATGACTGCAGTCGCGGAATCGGCATCGTTCTGCCAGCGCTTCGATATCCGCGAACGATTGATCCAGCCCTCCGCCGCTCTCCCACAGGCCGAGCTCCCGCATGCCGGGGGTATCAATCACCATCCCGCCCTGCTTCAGCAGGAACAATTCGCGCCGTGTCGTCGTATGCCGTCCCTTGTCATCCCTGCGCAGACCGTTGGTCACAAGCCGCTCTTCTCCCAGCAGCCGATTGATGAGCGTCGATTTGCCGACGCCGGACGAGCCGATGAACGCCACCGTTTTTCCCTCCTGCACATACGGCAGGAGCTTTTCCATCCCGTCCTGCTCCACACCGGAGGTCAGAACGAGTTCCACTCCCACGGCAGATTGCTCCACCGCGCGGAGATACGGCACGAGATCCTCACACAAGTCCGACTTGGTCAGCACGATGACCGGAACCGCCCCGCTGTCCCACGCGGCGGAGAGATAGCGCTCCAGTCTCCGGATATTGAAATCCTGATTCAGGGACATACAGAGAAACACCGTGTCGATGTTCGCCGCGACAACCTGTTCGGTGTGCACCGTTCCCGCGGCTTTCCGCAGAAAGACGCTCTTTCTCGGCAGAATCCGGTGTATGACCGCGTGTCCCTCCGTCTCTCCGCGGTCAAATACGACAAAATCGCCGACCGCCGGAAAATCCGACGCGCGCTGCGCCCGATACCGGAGCGTTCCGGACACCTCTGCCCACTGTTCTCCGTCCTCTCCGACCAGCCGGTACATCCCCTTTTCCTGTGAGAGAATCCGCCCCACCGCGTGGGTTCCGCGGAGTTCCTCCGCCCATGCCGCATATTGACCGGTCAGACCAAATGCGGCCATGTTTGTGCGTTCCATGCGTTCTTCTCCTATTCTTCCGCCGCATTGTGCTGAAAAAACCGTTGAATATGGCCGTTCAGCAGCTCCCGCGCCTCCTGCCTGTCCATCGCCCCGTCCGACAGCTGAATCAGCAAGTACATCGGCGCATAGTATTCCACCGCAAGCTGGTTCGGCTCGGCGTTCCGAAGCAGTCCCCCCGCGGTCAGCTCCCGGAAAATATCCGCCATGTAGGAGACGGGACCCGCGGAGATGCACTGGTGGTACAGCTCTGCCATCTCGGCGTTCCGGTACTGCTCCAGGCTCAGCATTCTGCGGAAATCGGAGGCAAATGCATCTTCCGTCCAGAACGAAAACTGCGCGAGGGTGAATTCCTTGATGTTTTCAATCGAGACCTCCCGATACGCCGCCGGCGCGGCTTCATAGGTCTCCTCCGGAACCTCGTACTGCCGCGAGCGCTCCGCATCAATTTGAACCATTCTCTCCACAATGCTGTCGAAAATATCCCGCTTGTTTCGGTAATGCTTATAGAGCGCCCCCTTGGTCATGCCCAGCTCTCCCGCAATCGCGCTGACCGAAACCGCCTCATACCCGTCTCGGGCAAACAGACGGAGCGCCGTCATCAGAATTCTCTCTTTTGTGTCAGCCATGTGCTCACCCTCCGTTTGTAAACGATCGTTCACTCACATTGTAGTAAACGTTCGTTCACTTGTCAACTCCATTTTTCCTTTTTTCTTCCCGTGGACAGAAAAAGACCCCAAAGCCGGAGGGCTTTGAGGTCTGATTCGATTTGTTTTGTGATGCGGTCGGATCATCCGGACGGATTACTTCTCCGCCAGTGCCGCCTGAGCCGCCGCGAGACGCGCAATCGGTACGCGGAACGGCGAGCAGGATACATAGTTCAGTCCGACGCTGTGGAAGAACGCAACCGAGGACGGATCGCCGCCGTGCTCGCCGCAGACACCGACCTTGAGATTCGGACGGGTTGCTCTGCCGCGCTCAGCCGCCAGCTTGACCAGCTGACCGACGCCGCTCTGATCCAGACGCGCAAACGGATCGGACTCGTAGATCTTCGCGCTGTAATAGGAATCGAGGAACTTGCCGGCATCGTCGCGGGAGAAGCCGAAGGTCATCTGGGTCAGGTCATTCGTGCCAAAGGAGAAGAACTCCGCCTCCTCCGCGATCTGATCCGCCATCAGCGCCGCGCGCGGGATCTCGATCATCGTGCCGATGTGGTATTCCATGTCCGAGCCCTTTTCCTTCTTGACCAGCTCCGCGGTCTCGACGACGACGCTCTTGACGTACGCCAGCTCCTTCTTCTCGCCGACCAGCGGGATCATGATCTCCGGAACGATGGTCTTTCCGGTCTCCTCCTGCACCTCGATCGCAGCCTCCATGACCGCGCGGGTCTGCATCTTGGCGATCTCCGGATAGGTGACCGCCAGACGGCAGCCGCGGTGACCCATCATCGGGTTGAACTCGTGCAGGTCGTCGCACTTCTGCTGTACCTGCTCCGGTGTCATGCCCATGTCCTCCGCCAGCGCCTTGATGTCCTCCGGATCGGTCGGAACGAACTCGTGCAGCGGCGGGTCGAGATAGCGGACGGTCATCGGACGGCCATCGAGCGCCTCATACATCGCCTTGAAGTC
>JALFIV010000033.1 GCA_022775385.1 Clostridiales bacterium | reverse complement strand
CCAGCTTCTTCTCGAACTCGTCCGGCACAGTGTAGCCGCCTTCGGTATCCTCGCCGATGGACAGTGCGTTGTGGATCTCGCCGTAGCTGCCGCGGGCGCGGATCATGTTCCAGAACGCATCGCTGTACTCAGCGGTCGCGGTGGGACGTGCATCCTTGTCCTTGGGGGCGCTGGCCTTGGGGTTGCCGTGCACAGGGGTGGAAGTGGGCGCCGCCAGCTGGGCGTCAATCTGCGCCTGCTGCTCCAGACGCTCGATCTCCGTACCCAGGTCCTTGACCTCCTGCGCCATCTTGTTGTACTGCTCCACAGCGTCGGAGGCCACAAGGCCGTTCTCGCCGCGGTGCTGCTCCAGGAACGCCTTGGTCTGTTCCCAGAGGGTGTTGCGCTTATTGCGCAGTTCCAGAATCTTGCTCATTTTGTTTACCTCCATAATTCACATATTGCGGTTATAAAAACAGCCGGACGATGCTCAGTGCATCAGTTCCAGCTGTTTCATGAGAATATTGAACGGCATCGAGCCGTCCTCGGTCTTGCCGTCCAGGTCGATGACCGGGGCGGGCGGGGTTTCCGGTGCCTTAGGCGCAGGGGCCGGTGTGTCCACAGGCGGCTTCTGCCCCGTCACACCCAGACGATTCAGGATGGTCAGCCCCATCTGCCGGGAGGAATAGAGCGAGGCTTCACCGCAGACGCGCTTCCCTTTCTCCTTCTTCTTATCGTCCGGGGCGTCCTCCGGCTCGTCCGTCTCAGGGTCTTCCTCCTCCGGCTCATCCTCATCCGGAATGACAACCGTGGTCTGTTCGTACTCGGTCAGCTGCTCGAGACGCTCTACGTTCTCGAGCATTCCCAGCAGGGTCGGCTCGGTCGGTTCGGTCTTGTCAAATACCGGCTTGATCGGCGCATCGCCAGGATTCTTGACTTCGGTCGGCGCGTTCGGCGCGGTCGGCGCAGTCGGAGCAGTCGGCTTACCAACCTTATCCGGTTCGGTCACCGTCAATTCCGGTGCAGTCGGCGCAGTCGGCTTCTCTACCTCGTCCGGTTTCTCCGGTGCAGTCGGCTCAGTCGGCTCCCCGACCTTGTCCGGCTCGGTCTGATCGAACTTCGGCTCATCGCCCAGTTCTGCATTTGCATTCAGCTGGCTCTCATAGGAGAGGAATGCCAGCGTCTTTTCGGTTGCACCCTTGTGGATATCAAACAGCGTCTGCAGGCTGAGAACCAGATCAAGACCGTTCGGTTTTCCCTGTGTTTTGCCGGATTTTGTCTCCCATCTGAATCCGTCACAGGTCATGGTAGAAACAACAAATACTGACATACCGCTGATGTCATAGTATTTCTTACCGTCTATCGTGACGGTCGGAATGCTATTGCCTTCGGTATCCTTATACTTTGCCAGTCTGCTTGCATTCGAGCCGTTGTAATACGTACCCTCCGGATAAACCGAACTCGGGTCGAGCTGAATCGTCAGACCGGTTTTCTTGCCCGCCAAATCCTCGACGGTCATATAGAAGCTTACGGTAACCGAGTCGCCCTTAAAGCTCAGATTGCGTCTGATCGACGTAAATTCATCTCTGCTCTTCTGCAAGCTATGGGTCTTCTGTATACCATTGCTGGTATAATTGACACCATAACTCTTGGAGTCACTTGTCGGATAAATACCCGTTACCGTATAACCGGTTACGGTATCGGTGTAGTTCGTAGAAGTGGTTCCGTCTCCGTTGTCGATCGTCTCCTTGTCCTTGGTCGAAGCGGCGCTGTACTTGACATCAATATGGGTCAGCGTGGAATCAGACTTGATGTTGCCCCAGTCAGCCGTTCCGGTTTCGGTACTGCCGTTGGTGACATCCTCCGTATCCTTCGTGGAATTATAGTTATCTACTGCTTCGTTGTACGCATCAACCGCAGCATTGTATGCCGCAATATCCTTGTTGTACTCATCGACGAGCGTGTTATAATCCTTTACCTTTCTCAGGTAATCACCATAATCCTCGTCGCCGATCTTTCCGGAATACGACTCAATTTTCGACTTCATCTTAATCAGAGCAGCTTTCTTCGTCTGAAGTACCGTGTACTGAGCGAGCGCACGCCTGACGCCCTCTTTGACAGCGGCCGTCGTTTTGACATTGTCTTGGATTGCCTGATCGTTCTCCGATGCATCCTTTACCGTTCCGGAGACGATGCTGTCCTTCAGTGCATCGTTCTTTGCCGCGATGTCTGCATTCTGTGAAGCAATGTCTGTATTTTTTGTATCGATGAAGTCATTGTAACCAACGACACCATCATAGATGCCGGACTCGATGACCCACTGTGCATGCGCGGTATCATAAGCGGCCTTGGCATCGTCATATGCTTCCTTCGCAGCCAGATACTTATCATATGCCTTCTTGTCGTTCTTGTACTGCTCCATCGCAGCCAGATATTCTGCATATGCCTTGTCATACGCAGCCTTATCCTTCAGATACTGCTGATACGCCGCATCGTCCTTTTCGTACTGCGCGTTGTCCTTTTCGTACTGCTCCAGCGCTGCCAGATAGTCTTCATATGCCTTTTCATATGCTTCCTTGTCCTTCAGATACTGCTGATATGCCGCATTATCCGATTCGTACTGCTTGCTGTCCTCTTCGTACTTTTTCAGTTCTTCTTCATATGCGGCCTTGGCATCATCATATTCCTTCTTCGCAGACTCGTACTCTTCCTGAACCTTTTCGTTGTAGGCATTCGCTTTGTCATTGTAGTCAGCGACATCCTCATTGTACTTGTCTGCGGAATCATTGTAGTCGTCCACATCAGAATTGTAGTCCTGAATGTCCGAATTGGCATCTTCCGGCGTTTTATCCGACGTATCCGGCGTCTCCGGCTTGTCCTTCAGGTCAAGATCCGGATTTTCAACCTCACCATCAGAGATTTCCTCATTCTTGTCGGCCGTTTCGTTGTTCTCGTCGACCGTTTCCTCATTCTTGTCTGCAGCCTCTTCATTCTTTGCTGCAGTTTCTTCATTAGCCGCGGTAATCTCCGGATCGTCAACCGTGATGATTGCCGTGGATCCCGACTCTGCGGACTCGCCGGAAGAGGTGTCTTCGGCCGCCGGAGCTTCCGGAGCCGGAGCGTCCGAAACCGTTGTCACAGTGCTGACATCGACAGCTTCCTCGGCTCCGGTCTCTACCTCATCGGCAAGCGCAATTGTTCCCGCACTGCCGACGGTCATAGATGCGGCCAGCATGGTTGCCAGCACTTTTTTTGCATTGTTCTGTTTTGCCAGTTTCATTCTCCTTTTCCAAATCATTTTGGAAGATGACGGATAAATCAACTCAGCACAGAACGCCGTGAACCCCTGTGTTTGGCATCCTGTTTTTCATCGATTTTTATATATTGCATAAATTATACCAGCCATTCTTCCCATTTTCAAGTCGAATTAGGAGATAAAGCACAAATCATATGATAAATTTATGTTAAAAATGATCCGCAAGAGTCAACTATTCTGAGCCATAACCCCTTCAGGATGGCACATTTCATCCTTTTGTGTCGGGCACTGTGAAATTCCTGCAGCTCACTTATTATTAGCCCGCCATATTCCATATAATAGAATAATTAATCACAACACCCTTTTCTTATAATGAATCAATTGAAGCATTCCGCCCGTTTCTATATAAAAATGCCTCTATTAAAAATTAGAATTATCTTAAATACTAACTCAACAATAGGATCAATAATATACTCCTTTTCAACAATCGTCGATTTCTGTTATCTTTAATAATAGCTCCATCATTTCGTTCCATCTTTTTCTTCATTTTATCTCCATTTCGAAAAATACTGTGAAAAAGCCCGATTTCCGAAGAAATCAGGCTTTCACATGATCATTGTGTCAGGATAGAAAGAGAATGTTGTTGTTTCAATCTGCTGGAGGTTGATGTTCTCTCCGTCGTCATTGCTCTGCGTCCACTGCAGCACCTGTGTTTCTCGTTTCCTGTTATAAGGGCAAATCATAATCATTCATCTGTTCGGGCATAAGAAAACCGCCAAGCAAAAGCAAGGCGGTGTTATTGTACCGTTTTTCCAGCAGCATAAGCGGCTCTGGCTTCCTTCAGTGACATCCGATTGGCTCCGCCACTAAGATCAAGCTTTTCTCGCTGAATCGGATCGTTTTCCCATCCACATTCACTGCAAATATCATATTCTTCCACTAAAGTCTTTCCGCAGCACGGACAAACTCCGGTTTCTCCGCGCTCAATCGCTGAGGTCATATTGTCAAGCCATTTCACACTATACCACCTCAGCGGTTTTATGTTTAAACATAGATCGCAACTACATCTGCGTCTGTTGGACGGGATGGCAATACAATCCGCTTAATCTGATATACATCTCCGTCAACGGAAATGCTTTCCCCAACTCGTAACGCCGGTGGATTCTCGACCAAAAAAGCCATTCCAAACGAAGTATTAAATTTCCCTTTTGCTGTTACTTTCGTCATATGGAACACCTGCTTTCTTTCTGAAATCTGCTTCCCAGTATTTTAAATTCGTTGAAATCTCCTCAAAGTCCTCTTTCGTAAATCCATATGCTTTTCCATGGCGAAGCAGCTTTCGGTTTGCAGCTACTTCTCTGGCCGCGCGCTCAATGTAGTCATCAGAATTCAGTATTCCGTACTTTTTCAACTGCGAAAAATGTATAATTTCCTCAAAGAAAGCTGATGCACTCGGAATATCGCCTAAGTGCATAATGCCGTATTCATCAGAAATGGCCTCTGCGCCAAACGCAAGCAAAAACTGTACGTCATCACCAGATGCTGCAACCACTGGACACCCCTGTTCCGCTAACTTGGACTTCATGCGTTTATATCGCTGTGCGTCCATTGGATTCAAGATATGCATTCCATCTGGCGAAATCTTTGTCAGTGGTTTTTTCTTTGTTTAAATTATACCATTTCTTCCGCCCTTTGCAACCGTTTCCGTGCCAATCTTCTCCGCCTTCCACGCCTGATACATCGCGTCCAGCTCATCGTCCTGCGCGGTGCGGAACCGGTCGTCTGCGTCCACCATCGTACAGCGGCAGTTGTACACCTCGGACGGATCACCGTCCGGATCGCCCGGGTACATCAGTCCGTTGGAAAACGGCTTGTCGGCATCCACGGTCTCCTGTCCCTTCAGGATGTGCGACAGTCTGCTGCGCCGCCTTCGCCGCAATCACGCCACATTCATCCAGCGCCTGCAACACCTGATCGTGCAGTGCCTGCTTGATCTTGTCGGCGTTGTCCGACCTAATAACAAGCTCTGCCATCGTATCACCTCTTTTTGGTAAAACAAAACCGCCGATCCGAAGATGGGCGGTATGTGGTCAGTCAATAATTACTTCAAGATCCTTATATTCCCAATGAGACTTTGACGGAACAGTTCCATACATTTCTATCGTGTAGTCGAAATTGTCCTCCACACACTTGAGAAGCAGGTCTGCGTATTCCTCTTCGTCGAAATCAATATTCGGAGGTAATTCCGCGAAATATCTAAAATGACTGAAAAACTTACGTGAAGCAATCTTAAAGCATTTTTTCATTTCAACGCCTCCTTCATCAACGCTTCAAAATATTTCATTCCGTTCGGAAAATACTTTTTCATTTCTTCATAGCGAGCTTTATCAAACTGTGCTTCAAACATATGAGCGAATGCTTCAGATGTAATGTTCGAGTCATCGTCCCAGTAACCTGGTCTGTGACCCGCAACTCCAGAAACATTTCCGTTTGTTACGCCTTCGAAAATATCCGATACTGCCGAATGCCTTCTCATGTCGTTCAACTCCACTGATACTCCTCGGTCGATCTTGTCCCACGTTGTCAAATTGTTTACCTTTCCGAAGTTCTTTCGATATGCGATCGCATCTTCTCGCAGGATATCCATGAACTCATCACTATTTGAAACACTACCCATTGCGTCATCAATCAAATGACCGTGCTCATGAAACCAAGTAGCGCAAGCGCCTCTTTCGTTATGTAAGTCCGCCTGATAATGCATGGATATTTTCTTTGTCCTTGTATTAAACCGCGCCGTACCTTCGAAATCAGAATTTTCAACGCTATCTGGAGGAACAAACTTCTCAAACATTTTCTTTGCATCGTCTGCACCGTGAGAAAACTTTTCTTTTAACTCGGCATAGTACTCTTTTGTTATCCTGTCGTCTGCACGCAGACGCTTCTTGAATTTTCCTAGATCTGATTCCATTATATCAGAATTGTAGGATTTTGCAACCGCATCCAGCTTCTCCGCCTTCCACGCCTGATACATCGCGTCCAGCTCATCGTCCTGCGCGGTGCGGAACCGGTCGTCTGCGTCCACCATAGTACAGCGGCAGTTGTACACCTCAGACGGGTCGCCGTCCGGATCTCCCAGGTACATCAGTCTGTTTGAAAACGGCTTGTCGGCATCCACGGTCTCGCCGCCAAGCAGGATGTGCGACAGTCTGGTGCGCTCGTCCATCGTCGCGACCCACTGCTTTTTCGCCGGATATCCCTGCTCCAACGCCCGCCGCATCGCGTCCATCCGTCCGCCGTTCTGCGCCGAGGTCACCGCCGTGCGTGCGTTGCGCACTGCCGCTTTCCGGTTGCTCCCCATCACGGAGTAAAACCGGTTCGCAATCTTCCCCATGCTTTCGCCCTGGATAATGCCGGCGGTCAGCTCGTTGCGGATGCGCCTTGCATTCCAGCTATTGTTCTGTTCGGCAAGCTGACGCTTCAGCTCCTGATTCTCCGTGTTCATCGCCGGAAGATCGTGGTTGTAGTCGCGCTGGTCCTGCAGCAGGCGCTCATAGCTTTCCTTCAGCTTTTTGTAATCCAGCCGTGTCTATGTCAGTGTCGCACTCAGCAGATCAATGACAACTTCACCGGATTTTTTTGAAACATTCATGTTGCTTTCTCCTGTTTCTGTGATATAATAATATTGTCTTTTTTTCATACGTGCGCTCAGTTGGGACGTCCGTCCCGCTGGGCGCATTTTTATTCCTCGCAATCCGTCCGGCGCGATGCCGTCCGCATCTCATTGATGATCTTCTGTGTGTCTTCCTGTTTGTAATTCATTCCTGTTCCCACCCCTTTCTTCTCCGTTCGATCTCCTCGCTGCGCTTGATCTGCTCGACGAGCGCCGTCTCCTCGTAATACATAGTCATGGTTGTCACCTCGGTTCTTCGTTATTTGGTTTTCTCGGAGAAAGAAACTGATCTACAGATACTCCTAATACCCAACAGATTTCTTCATACTCTTCGAAAGTCAGTCTCCGTTCTCCGTTGAGAGCTAAGTTTAGCTTTGGCAATGGAATTCCGGATTCCTTGCTTATGTGAGTCTGAGAAATGCCGTTTTGCTTCAAGTATTCGAAAACCCGCTTTCCTACGTTCATTTATTCACCTCCAAACTTCGATATTTTCGAAACTCTATCTACTATAATATTCGATATTTTCGAAATTTCGATATGAATTTTCGAAATTATCGAAATATTTATTTACAATTTCGAAATTTTGTGATACATTAACCTCATCAAACTAAGGAGGTGTATTCTTCGTGACATTTGGAGCTAAATTGCGTTCAGCCCGCAAGTCGTGCAAATTAACTCAAAAAGAGCTTGCCGCTATGATCGGCGCTGCACATAATTCTATTAGCAATTGGGAAAACGATCAGAATCGCCCTGATCCAGATACAATTGAGTTGTTATGCGGTGCCCTGAATGTAACGCCGAATTACTTTTTTGATCGTCCATCCACGGATTTTCTCAGAATACCAAATATCATGCCTCTTCCAAAAACAAAAAAAGTTCCCCTGCTCGGCACAATTGCCTGCGGAGAATCAATTCTTGCGGAAGAAAATATTGATGAATATATTGATATGGATGAAAGCATTGATGCTGATTTTTGCCTTCGTTGCAAGGGTGACAGTATGATAAATGCCCGTATCAATGACGGCGATATCGTGTACATCCGCCAACAGCCGAGAGTCGAGCACGGACAGATCGCGGCTGTATTGGTAGATGATGAGGCAACTCTGAAGCGCGTATACCTCTACGAGGACTATATTACGCTCAAACCGGAGAATCCGGCATATGAACCAAAATCATACTTTGGTGAGCGGATGAATGATATCCGAATCCTCGGCAAGGCAGTCGCTTTTACCAGCTTGGTAAAATAAGATTTTTATCTCTCCTGCAACGCAAGTATTTGTAGAGAGAAGTTAAGGAGAATTGATCATGGCATTGATTAAATGCATTGAATGCGGAAACAAGATTTCAGATAAAGCAAAAATATGCCCACATTGTGGTTATTCTCTCAATAAAAAAGCAATAAAGAAAGGGAGAAAACTCCAAAATCGTGAAAATATGTGGCATAATATCAAGGCTGCAAGCGATACTGTTCAAAAAGCAACCGAGAATAATCACACAAACACCTCATCTGCAAGTGATTATCAAGGTCAGTCTCACAAAAATATTCCTCCTATTTTTGGATGGATAGTCTCAGTTTTCTTTATCCTTTTAGGTATACTTTTTCTTCTTGATTCCACTACGTCAGCTGGCTTAATGATGCTCAGCGGATTAATAATAAATCCAATGATTCGCACGAAAGCAAGAATACCTCTAGGGATTGCGGTAATACTATCTGCCGTGCTTTTGTGTGCAGGAATTATTATGCTCCCCCCAGAAGATACCTCTGCTGATGATACTGCTATTGTTGAGGTTACACAAGAGAAATCTAGCACAGAATCTTCCGATCCAGAGGTTCTGGAAGATGAGGAATGTCGTGGGCGCCTCATAGGAGCAGAGGGCGAATTCGGCACACCATATAATTATGACCGGCTGGATGGAACTATTAATGGTTTGTCTGTTATGAGCGTCAAAGCTCGCAATTCATTCACTGCTGGAAATACTAAGATCAAAAATGCAATTGTTATTGAAGTCTGGGGTGATTATGCTTCTGTAAAGGAATGGATGGAAAACAAATCTGCTATTGAAAGCGTAGATAAGTACGGAAATACTTCATCTGATTACTCTTCTGGCATATGGTATGATGCTGAAAACGATAAGCTCTATTGCATTTTCTATTCAGACAATAGCATTAAAAACATAAACTATGTGATGCTTGGAGGATTTGATCCAGACAAAAACAATGGTGAACGTGCTTTCACGTTCCCTGTTGAGCAAAAAGGTAAGAATTAATCAAACAAAAAAATCCCGCCTCCGGTGCGCCAACACCAGAGACGGGCATGGGGTAGAAAACTTTCGACGGTCTTTCTACCCCTTTATTTTACTATATCAAACCCGAAAAGTAAATAAAGGAGATGTTTTTATGGCACGGAAAAAGAAGCATCAGCGCAATGACGGACGGTTCGAATACAAAGCGACCGTCGGCAGGAAGCTGGCTGACATCCGTCCCGCAGACATTCAGGGATTTTTCGCCGGCAAAACCAGCTGCTCCGCCTCCCTGCTGAAGAAGCTGCGGATCACGCTGTCCGCAATCTTTGATACGGCTATTGACAATGACTTAATTTACAAAAACCCGTGCAAGTATGTGCAGACGCGCTCAGAGGCAAAGCCGAAAGAGCGCAGAACACTTACCGATCAGCAGATCGACGAGATTAAAGCAGAAGCTTCCGGAACATTCGATGCCATTGTATTCCTGCTGGAGACCGGTCTGCGGCGCGGGGAGCTTCCGGGGCTGATGTGGGGCGATATCGACATGGAGCGTGCGATTCTGCACGTTCAGCGGTCCGTATCTCCGGAGAACGGACGTCCTGCAGTCAGACCGCCCAAGTGGAACAGCTATCGGACTATCCCGCTGATGCCTGACACGCTTGCTCTGATCCAGCGTCAGCCGAAGCGATCCCTGTAAGTCTTCCCTGCTCCGCGCGGAGACGGCTTCAAAGAACCCAATCATTTTTCCAGACGCGTATATCATTTCTTCCTGTCGTTCCCGGAGGAATACCGCTGTACCGCGCATGAACTCCGGCACAGCTACGCCTCACAGCTGATGCGTAGGGGTGTTGACATCTATACGATCAGCAAATTACTCGGGCATCATGATATTAAAAATCACTGCCGCTGTCTATGTACATCCGGATGTAGAAGCATTTCGCGCGGAATTAAATCGGAAATTCTGTCGTCAGAATGTCGTAAAAGAAGGCACAAATTAAAAACAGTTACAAAAAAGCCCGATTTCCGAAGAAATCAGGCTTTCACATGGTCCGAGTGGCGGGACTTGAACCCACGGCTTCTTGACCCCCAGTATCAAGAAATAAGTTTGATTCAAGATATAACGGAATATTATAATGAAAATCAATGCATAGTATAGAGAGTTTATTTTATTTTAAGAACATTTCAATCCATATACAATGAAGTGCGCAAGTGGCAAATAAGTGGCACGATGGCAAACAAGTGGCAAATAAGTGGCAAGCAAAGGGCGACCTATCCCGCCCCACCCTTGCTTTTTTCCCGTGATGTACGGAATAGCGGGACAGCATCCGCGGCGGCGGCGTCTGCCGCTTGTATTGCGTGCGCGTATATTCGGGTTGTGGTGCTAGAGGTACTATGACCTAGACGCTTTGCCACCGTCTGAACGTTCGTGCCGTTTGCGATCAGCAACGTAGCGTTTGTGTGTCTGAGACTGTGAAGGTGAATGTCAGGAAGTCCACTGCCGGATATCAGACGGCGAAAGTTGCTGGACAGTGTATCGGGGCGCATAGGTGCGCCGAAATCATTGGTGAACAGCAAACCATTATCTTCCCACCTGTCGCCCATGCGCAGGCGGCGGGCATTCTGCCAAGCCCTATAATTCTTCAGCAGAGGGATTAAATCAGCAGGCATTTTGAAGCTACGACGAGAAGAACCGGTTTTCGTATCATCAAATATGACGCCTTTTCCCTCTATATACTTAACAGTTTGACGTACGGACAGAACGCCAGTATTCAAATCAACATCATGCCAGCGCAAGCCAAGCAATTCAGACCGGCGCAATCCAGTGAACAATAACATGGTATAAGCGACATAGAAATCATATTTTGAATCTGGAATAGTTTCCAGCAGATCAAGCAGTTCCAGTGTCTGCTTGTCATCCAGATACGCGGCTTCTTTCCGTTCAACCTTTGGTGGGCTGATTCTGTCGCATGGATTGTCTGTGATATATCCCCATTGAACAGCAGTTTTGAGCACAGAAGAAATTGCCTTGTGATAATGGCTGATGGAATTGGATGAAAGAACCGCATTAACTGAAAGCGGTTCAAACAGATCAGCAACAGAAGCATCAAAGCAGGCGGAAACCTTTTCCGCAGTCTCTTTGCTGACATTCTTACCCGCCGCTATTTGTCTGATTGTAGTAATGGACACGCCCGCCAGATCAGAAAGTTTCGTTTGTGTCCATCCTTTTTCATTTCGCATTGCGTCAAGATCACATTTGAACCGAAGTTTCCCATCATCTCTAATGCCTGGTTCGGCAAGGTTCTTGTAGAACGCCTGTAAATGGTGCGGCTGTATGCGATCCATCCGAAGATGACCAAGAGCAGGAATAATTCGCTTAAACAGTTGTCGATACCCTTGAATCGTTGTGGGGCGAAGCTGAACAGACGCATAGTCATCAAACCAGATTTGAATGAATTCAGCAAACTTTGTTGAACCGGAAACAACCCGCCCGCGTTTGCATTCTTCTTCAAACAGAACCGCTTGACGCTGTACTTCTTTCGCGGCTTTTGATTCAGACATACCGGCGGGCGGTGTCCATGTGCGGTATCGAATAATCTGATGATTGTTCAGATCATAGCCCATGGACACCCTGATTTCATAACTGTTGCCGCGCTTTCTGAAAGACGCCATGATTCACCCGCCCTTTCCGTTCTGTGATACAGACGCTTGTATTTTGTCGAATGGTATGATATTGTGGTGTTGGCACTGCCAGTAAAACGGTAGGCGGTTCGCCCTTCTAACCTTTCGGATGGAGGGCAACTTCTTTACCCTCCGTAGTCTGTCGACGAAGGGAGGGTTGCCCATGGTTTCATACGAAGCGTTATTTACATATACGCTTGTCATCATCGGCATTATATCTCTTATTGTTCAGATATATAAAAAGAAGTAACCGCCAAGTTCCTACGCTCGCGGTTACTTCTTTGAAGTAAAATAAGTGAGGGACAACTGTCAGCAGTGCCCTTCTTTTCTGTTCTTGTGTGACCGCCGAGCCTGCAAAACTAGCGGTTACTTCTTCTTTAGAAAACTGCACCAAGGGCGCACAGCATACCAGCAGTGCCCTTCTTCTATCTCAAGTATAACCGCACAAGAGAAGAAAGTCAATTATCATCCTGTCCATTTTCGGGCGGGATTTTTTTTATCTGTTTTTGATATTTGGGGATTTGCGTCAGTAGTTCGATTTGGTCAACAGCCGCTTTCTGTCCTTCTTCATTAAGAGAGTGAAAAGCAAGAAGTGTTTTATTTTCCAGAGGTTCGTTCTTATAAATAGATTCTTCTGTTTTTGTAGTATTTATCGCGCTGTTCTTTATGTTTTGATTCGCATCGGCATCAAAAGATAACTCAGTGATAAGGTCAAATATTTCAAATAGCCGTTCACGCTCTTTTGTTGGTGTTTCAATTATAATGCCATTATTGACAACTGTTCTAACGTCGGGTGCCTGACACATAATTATATACATTGCACTTGAAATTTTAACGTATGTCGAAGCCTTTAATTCACTTTCTCTATCAAGCATAGTCTGAAAAGAAGAAACAGGAATCCCCGCAAATTTAGCAAACTTTCGGTTGCTTATATTTGCGGTTTTCAAGAATTCTCTTATCATATCATGAATGTTTTTTTCCATAATCTCACCTACTCTATTATTAAAACATAGGATGAACGCAAACGCAAGCAGAATAAAGGGGTTGACATATATCGAAAATGCGTTTATTATGAGAGTATAGGTATATCGCAAACGCGTTTATTTGGAGGAAAATATGAATATAGTTAGGGAAAAATATGATTTAGCGTGCGCCCGTGCTTGCTTAAATACGAAAGAGGTAGCAATGAAAGCGGGAATACCACGTGCGACAGTTGACACTTGCTTAAAAAGAGGAAGGGCAAGCCTTTCAACTATCGGCAAAATCGCAAAAGCAATCGGCGTTGACGTAACCGAAATTATTGACACACAGGAGGTACAGCCATGACAGAATCAAAAGCAAGCACTCCTTTGATGAGATACCCAGCCGAAGCGGTTGAAATGCTCAAGAATGACGATCCGGACACACGGGTAACACTGCATTTTGTGCGCGGGCTGGTAAAGTCCGGTGTTGTTCCGTCTATTCGTGTTGGTCATGGAAAGATGATTAACTACTATGACCTGCTTGACTTCCTCACCAATCCCGTGCAGATGACACAGCCGAACCGCTACGGTCAGATCAGACCGGTACAGGAATGACATGGCACGGAGCAACGCGGCGCGCCCGCCGCCGTACTTCTTCCCTGTCCGATCAGGGGCGGGCGCAGGCAAAAGAAAAGCCCTCTCAGCCGCCGACCAAAGCACCGAGAGGGATTCACACGACAAACACACAAGGGCGTCTATCTACTATTTATAATAGCAGATCACGCCCGCCGGAGCAAGGAGTAAACATGATTGCTTTTGAAATCATATCCACAACCATGGCACTTGCCGCGCTGATTGCGGGGAGTGCCGGAGCAGGATTCTTTGCCGGTTTCCTGGTCAAAGACATTGCAAAATACGGACTGTGAGGGCGCACGATGACAAGAGAAGATTTCTATAAGTCGGTGTTCGCACGGACAGACGCGGCGTTGATTGACGTTGAATTGAAGCACAATAACGTAAACACGATGCGTGGTCATATGTACGAATGCGGCGTTGACCTGTTCAACCTGCCGCAGGACACGCCGTTGTGGGCGGTTAAGTTCGTGGAATCGTTCCTTGTGTATGACCAGCTTGTATATGATATGCAGAAGGACATCAACAAATTATCGAAGGTTTATGCAGGTGATATGAATGAATGTACATAACAGACAGATTTCTGCGGCTATCAGAATCAGAATGGCGGCGCGCCATTTGCGCGCACACTATACCGCACTGGCGGCACTGGCGGGAATGTTCGACGGTGACGCGGCGGCACTATGGAGGGAAACCGTTCAGAAGATGGCGCAGGACATTGACACGCTGGAACATGAAGCGGTTGTGTTTGTGCCGGTCAAGCGCAAAACACACAGCGGCGGCGGCTCTTTGGCGGGGGCTGTTTCCAGCGGCGACAAGATGACACAGGCAGGATATAAGGGGTAAAAGACGATGACAGTACATGATATGGTTGAGGTGTGCTGTGGTATCAATGAACTGTCGTGGTTATTGGGATATCGGGACGCAAAGAACAGCAGACAGGCAAAGACACTGGAACAGCTGAATGACTTCCTTTTCCAGCTTCCAGCAAGCGAAAAATGCCTGCTGGTGACGATGACAGACGGCAAGTCATTTGATGACCTTGTGGACAAGACCGGCACACACGCGCACTGGACATGGTACTTGCGGGGTTATCGGGACGCAAACCGATGACAGTACAGGAGGACAGCAACAATGCTATTAGAGGATTTCTTGTATATGCGCGGCTATGTCGATATGACAACCGGCAAACCGTATATGAAACCGTCACAGCTGGAACAGTTCTTGAATCAGCTGGACGGTATCGCAAAAGAACGGATTGAACAGACTGAGGGAAAGCCGCTTGCGGACATGCAGGACAGCAAGCGGCTTGATAGGAGTATCAAGAACTGCTATGCGTACATCAAAGGCTATCACAGACGCGGAAACGCCAGAGCGAACGGGAAAACAATTCTTGTTCTTCCAATTGAGATAGGCGACGCAGTGCAGGAGGTATTCGGGCAGCGTCAATCGTCGTGGACTACATATAACATTCTATTAGGAGAACCGGAACGGAAACAGCTTCAAACGTGGACGCTGTTATAAGTTAAATACGCCCGCCGCAGTGGTTGCGGCGGGCGTAGGCATTTGCAATGAAAAACAGGAGGCTTTTTATTGGCACGATACAGACGCACAGTGCGGGCGGGCGCACTGGTTGAGGTAGTGACATACAACCGACCAGAACCGAGCGACACGCCGCGACAGCGGCACGAAAAGCAGAAGCTATCTTCCCTTGCGCGAAAGAAGCTGAATGCAAAGCAGAGCAATAAGCAATTTGAATATGTCGCGGCGGCAAACTTCACGGGACGGGATTACATGGTCACACTGTCGTTTGATAACGCCCATCTTCCACCAGACCGGCGCGGTGTTATTTCTGCATTCCAGCGATTTATACGAAAGCTGAGAGCGGAACGCAAGCGGCGCGGACAGGAAGTAAAATTTATCCGCGTGATTGAGAACAAGCACGGCGAAGGACGCTTTCATATTCATATGCTGTTGAACGCGACAGGCGGCAATGACTTTGAAGAAGTCCGGTCACTGTGGGAGTTCGGAACGGATATTGATATTCAATATCTGAACAAGTACGGGGATGACGCGCGCTTTGCCTCAGGCATCGTGTATTATCTGACCAAGGAACGGCACACAGCGGCGGCGGGTGTGCGCCGTTGGAGCGGTTCACGCAATCTGGTACGCCCTGAGATCACGGGTGAATGGGTACATGATAACGCTTCTATCATCCCGCCAGTCGGCGCAGAAATCATTGAATCAGAGGAAATAAGAAATGAGTGGGGCATCTTTGCATACTGTAAGTATGCCTTGAAACCGCAGAGCCAAAGATCACGGACAAAGCGGGCAAGCAGGACAGACAGAGAATACAGGGATACGGGCGGGAGAATGCGCCTGTAAGCCTACATAAATACAGAGACAGGAACAAAGCGGAACGCTTTGTAATAGGCTAGGAATAATGTATATCTTAGTAACGCGCTGTGAGAAATCACACCAAGCATCTTGCCCGACAGTACAAATGTTCTTATACTGAAAAGTAGGGAACGGAAAATATACACACGCGCGCGACCCCGCCCGCCTGCCGGTCTGCTGGTCACAGATCAGGACGGGAGCGCAGGCGTGTATCTGGTCACTGGTCAGTGGGCAGGGCTTGCACGGCTGTACACAGCTTCATGATTGTTCTGACACAACGCATGAGATCAGAGCCAAGGGACAAGACACTAGCATGAGCAGAGACAGCAAAACGAACCGAAGCAAAGTGGACGCGCAGACCATCAGGTTCTTTCGCTCGTTACTGACCATGCAGAACAGGGACAGAAGATAACTCAGGTTAAGAACAAATGTTCTTGTTCGAAAATCAACTGTATCGGTGCAAGGCAGGACAACAGGCACACATTCAGCGCAAAAAAATACGCGGCAATCCCGATCAGACACGGGGCGGGTGCCGTGAACTATCCCCCCCTGTTTGCGCGGCGTTTCTGCCGCGTTTCCCCACGACCGAACGCCCTACTTTGTGCACAAAATATTCCCAAAACCCATCGCCGGTGCGCGTGCGTACGTGTGCGCGTGCGTTTGCCGTACCTGATGTATTGCGATAGTTCCCACGCAATACAGGGCAACGTAGGACAAATGCGAGGGTGTTTTCTTTACGCGAATACTTTAGCGCTTAAAACCGTGAAAGTATTCCATGCCGTCTGCCGGATGCAGAGCCGCCGCGTCTGTCCCCTTCCCTATCCCGCCAGAATCTGGCGACAGCCAGCCACACGCGCAAGCCGACGCAATGCCATATCGTTCCCATAGCAACGCGAACAGCGCGCACAGGGCGTTGCAAGGCGCGTGCGCCAGCATTTGAAACCGCTTTCTTTTGCACCGAAACTATGTGTGAACTATCTGTACCACCTGCCGGATGCAGAGCCGCCGTGTCTGTCCCCTTCCCTATCCCGCCAGAATCTGGCGACAGCCAGCCACACGCGCAAGCCGACACAATGCCATACCGTTCCCATGCCTGCCAGAACAGCGCGCACGGGGCGTTGTGAAGCAAGCGCGACAGCATTTGAAACCCTTCCCGCCAAAATCCGGAGACCATAACCCGCAAGTCAAGACAGAGGAGAGAAAAGCTGTGAAAACCGCAAGAGCAAAGAAGTGCTTTGAATCTTCCAAGCCGATTAGGAAACAAAACAACAAGCGCGCGGTTGAGAAATTGGAAAGATATCTGCAACGAGATTTTGCAGACGGAATGAGCTACTATTGCCTCACTGTGGGAAAGTCTGCCCGTTTCCGTCATTTCATCAAGGGCGCATTCACATACGATCACGCGGTAGAATATATGCAGGCAATCATGCGCATTGTCAGAAATCGTTCGGAATCGCTGGAATATCTGTATATCATCGAACCGGAAACAAGCGGAACATTCACCGTGCATCTTGTGACGAATGCACCGGTTCAGCTGTTGCGGGAGGTTGCACGGACAGAATCAGGTAGCGCGATCATTCATGTAAGCTATTACCGGTTCACGCCTGAGAATCAGAAAGAATTGGTGGAGCGCGTCAGGACGTTCACAGACAATGGCACGTGGAGAGATAACCATCTAAAAGGAAAAAGGCTGTTTTGCAGAAACAAGCACGAAAGACCCGCCAGCATTCCAGCATGACGGAGTGATTCTTTTCTTCATTTACTTTAGTAGTTAAAATAGCTAAAGTGCAAACGGATACCAAACAAGATTATTCCCAGTAGCAAAATAAACCTATCTTGAATAGTACCAAAACTGTTGACGAAACGGGCGTTTTTATGCTAGAATATAAGTATAGAAATAAACGACCGTCAAAACTGGTACTAAAAGGAGATAGGTTAGCATGGCACGGGTGTTCGGATATGCGAGAGTAAGCACGAAGGAGCAGAAGTTGGAAAGACAGATATACAACATCAAGTCTGTTTATCCGGACGCGGTTGTGATTACAGAATCCTTCACGGGAACAACCATGGATAGACCAGCGTGGAATAAGCTGAAAAAAACTCTGCGAGAGGGTGACACCGTGGTATTTGACGAAGTGTCGAGAATGGCACGAACCGCAACCGAAGGGTTTGAGACCTATAAAGAACTGTATGAACGCGGCGTCAATCTCGTATTCATCAAGGACGCCCCATTGAATACAGAGAACTTCAAGGCAACCGCGCAAATTGCAATGACCGGAACAGACGTAGCAGACGCGATTCTGGAAGGTGTAAACCGCGCTTTGATGATTCTGGCAGAGAATCAGATCAAGGCGGCGTTTGAGACTGCACAGCATGAGGTTGACTATCTGCATATGAGAACATCGGAGGGCGTGCGCAGAGCGCAGGCACAGGGCAAGCAGGTAGGACGCGCGGCGGGTGCAAAGATCACTACCAAGAAATCTATTGCCGCAAAGCAGATCATACAGAAGCACAGCAAGGACTTTGAGGGACACCTTGATGATTCGGATGTTATCACGCTGGCGGGCATCAGCAGGAACAGCTATTACAAATACAAGCGTGAGATCAGACAGGAACAGGCGGGCGATCATATTTGACCGCCCTTCTCTGTACATAAATGAGGACAGCAACCGGCTACAAGATAGCGGATTGCTGTTTTTTTCGTAGAATCTCAAAGGTGAAAAAGATATATTATGTCAGGCTTCAAGTGGCAAACAAATGGCAAGGTGTATATAGCAATATATTTACATTAGAAAAAAGTTACAAAAAAGCCCGATTTCCGAAGAAATCAGGCTTTCAAATGGTCCGAGTGGCGGGACTTGAACCCACGGCTTCTTGACCCCCAGTCAAGCGCGCTACCAGCTGCGCTACACCCGGTAATTTTCCAACAAAACAATGATAGCATACCTGCAAATTAATTGCAAGGAATTTTTTTGTGCTGTAATCGGGGAGTTTTCCCTAATTACAGCACATTTTTTCGTTCTCAGATATTATGACGGTATCTTCCCCACCGGCGGGAGCCGCACAGCGCGAGGAACATGGCAAAGACCGAGAAGATCACCCACACCAGTACTGCGCCCCTCCATCCGAAATGCTCGGCGACGACGCCGATGCCGTAGCTCGACAGCGCCGAACCCAGATAGGCGGAGCAGTTGAGCACGCCGGTGATCGAGGACGAACGGCCGATAACGCCGAAATGGATCGGCATCAGATTGATCAGCATGATGTTTGATCCGACCATGCAGGTACTTGCAACCGTCATCATGAGCAGAGACAGAACCGCGTTGCTGTCACACACCGCGTACAGAATTAAAAGCGAGACAATCGTCACACAGAAAAATCCTGCGGAACCGTTCAGCTCGTTGCGAATGTGTTTTTTGGCAATCGCCTTGGTGATAAACACGCCGGAGATATTCACGAGCGGCAGAATGATGGCGAGTGCGACCGACAGCGAGGTGCCGAAATGGAAATTCTCCGTCATCAAAGACGGGACCCACGACTGAATGCCGTCGCGCAGCATGCCGTGAGACAGCGCGCCGACCACCGCAAAAATGACACCGGAGACCATCATCAGACGGAGCAGGCTGTCACCGTTTTTCTGTTCCTGTTCGTTGAGCTCAATGGTCTCGATCTCGCCGTTCTCCCGCGTCTGCCTCTCAAACCAGGTCATGCGGAACAGCCAGTAGATCGAAACGGCAATCATCATCGCCGCGGAAATCAGAAAGACACTGCGCCATCCGAGCGTGGCGAGCATGACCGACGCGAGCAGATAGACCAGCACAGTCGCCAGCGGATAGGTGATCGCCGCATCGCTACACGACTTTTTCCGCCGCTCCGGCGGCATCATCTCGGCGAAAATACGGGCGACCGGCGACCAGACAAACGACTGGAATACACCGTTGACCGCCCAGACAACCAGCATAATCGAGTACGATCCGGTCATTCCCATAATCAGATTCAGAATTGCCGATCCCATCACGCCGGTGAAAATCAGCTTTTTCGGGCTGATCCGGTCGCCGATCATGCCGCTGAATACCTGAAACACACCGTATACACCGCACAGCGCTGTGCCGATCAGTCCCGCCTGACTCTTGCTCAGTCCCTCGGATGCAATCAGCTCCGCCATGACCGAGGAATAGCTCAGTCTGCCGAACAGCGCGATGATATACGTCAGTGCACACAGAAAAAACAACCGTCCCGCCAGTGCGCTCGGGCACACCCGGCGCGTCAAAGTACCACTCATTGGATTCTCCTACTTTTCCCTAAATTTCAAAACGGGTTCAGTATACAGCGATACTCTGTGTGCGTCAATCCTCAAACACACCATGAATTGAGGCAAAAACAGACGGTTTTTCCGTGAGGTTTCTGGGTGTAACGAACCAGCGGACGGCATCCCGATTCCGTCCTCACGCCTCCTCGATCAGATAGATGGAAAACGGAAGCGCCATGTTCTCCGTCGGTGCGCGCCGGCTCCTGCGCAGTTCCTTTTCCGCAATCTCCTTCGCCTCCGGATCGGTCTCCGGATCGTCGACCACACCCACGAACTTCTTTCCGGCGTCCATCAGCCGGGCAATGGTCTCATTTTTGAATCGTGATATAAATCCAAGCTTGTCCTGCTGTGTCAGATGAACCGCAATCGCCCATTCATCATACTCATTATCCGGTTCGCGGAACAGCATCAGCTCTGTTCCGGGTGTGATCTCCTGCAGCGCTCTGCGCTCCTCCTCGTTTTCGATGTTAAACTGCAGTCCGGCAATTCCGGTCTTGAGCACCAGAATCCGGTTTTCCTTCGGACGAGCGCTGTCTCTCTGATACATTCTGCCGCGGAAGGACTGCGGCGCCTGCTGTTCCTGCTGATTCATGACTGACCCACACTTTCTATCATTTCTTTGATCTCGCGCTCCCGTCTTTCCCGCTCCTGCTGTGCCGTGCGCAGACGGTAAGCGAGTTCTTCCTTATACGCCCGGATCTTCTCCGGATCGGCGAGCATCTCCGCCGCCGTAAACGGAAACGCACTGCGGATGAGATCCATCTCGCGTGTGACCTCCTCCGTCAGCTCCCGGCACCGCGCACACTCCCCGTGGAAAACAGCGTCTTCGCCGGTGGGCGCGAAGCTATCGTACAGCTCTGCGGCGAGCGAATAGTCGGTGTCAAACTCCTCGGCAGATGCCTCCGCATTCTCATCGCCGGCGCCGATACTGACTGTGAGAAGCAGTCCCAGCCCATCTCCCTGTGCACTTTTCAGCATATCATAGATGAGCTGCAGTGCCGAAAGATCCCGCCGCCGGTATGCATCCTGCGCTTTCTGAAACAACTCCCGATGCGCCTGTGTCAGCTCGGGATGCATCTGCGGATGAAATTCCGCGACAATTTTGTGGTACAGCTCCCGAAGCTGTTCGTTCTGCTCATCCGAGAGCACGGCATATTCCTGCGGCGCCGCATCTCCCTCTGCCTCCCGGAACATCTGCTGACGCATCTGCTCCAGTTCCGCATCGATGGCGGCCTCATCCACCGGCTCTCTCCGATTGATCGCAGTCTGAATCATCTGCTGTTTCTTTTTCAGGATTTCACATTCGATTTCCGCCCGGATGACCGGTTCCTCATACGGTCCGATCTGTTCCATATAGCTGTGTTCCAGCCGCGGTCCTTCCTGATACTTCATCTGATCCCGCCGCTCATACAGCATCAGCAGCGCTCCTTTGGCAGAGAGCGTCTCCCGGCAGAGCCACTGCGTAAAACTATGTCTGCTCATTTATCTCCCCTCCATGGCGTCAAGAACATCATCCCGTGTCAGCTCGGTCAATTCCCGATCGGTGATGTCATTGTCCATGACGAGCCGGTCTGCCTGATGATGGATCGCGTGTTCAAAGAGATTGCGGACTGCCCGCGCATTGCCGAAATGCTCCTCCCTGTTTTCATACATCTCATTCAGCTTGTTCTGCAGCGGCTCCGCCGCATCCTCCGCCAGCGTATATCCGTTTGACGCACAGAACCGCCGGAAAATACGCAGCAGATCCGCTCCGCTGTAATCCGGAAAGTGAAAATACTTATTGAACCGCGAACGCAGTCCCGGGTTGGCATCGATAAACTGATGCATCAGATTGTCATATCCGGCGACAATGACAACCAGTTCGCCGCGGTGATCCTCCATCGCCTTGAGAATGGTCTCGATCGCCTCTTTGCCGTAGCTGTCCTCCGGATCGTTTGCCAGTGCATACGCTTCGTCGATAAACAGAACGCCTCCCAGCGCCTCCTGAATGACCTTCTGCGTCTTGATTGCGGTCTGACCGAGATATCCCGCCACCAGACCGCTCCGGTCGGTTTCCACCAGCTGTCCCTGTGGGAGAATCCCCATGAGATAATACAATTTGGCGACCAGACGCGCCACCGTGGTCTTTCCTGTTCCGGGATTTCCGGTGAACACCAGATGATACGAAATCACAGGAACTTTCATGCCGCGCTGTGTCCGCAGCTGACAGATCCGGATAAAGTTCATCAGGCTCTGCACATCGCTTTTGACGTTGTCCAGTCCGACCAATGCGTGAAGCTCGGACAGGACGCTCTCCAGCGTTTCTTCCGTCTGCTCCGCGGGCGGGGTCGTTCGAACGGATGCGTCCGCCGGTTCGGGTTCCGTATTCTGCTCCGGCACAGAGCACGGCGGCGGCGCATTCTCTCTATCCGGATGACCGTCAGGCGCACAGTTCGGCGGAATCTGATTGACCGGCTCCGCCGCATCCGCGTGTTCCGCATCCTCCGGCGCATTTTGGTAGTATCCCGTCCTGCTGAGCGGCGTCACTTTGTCGACATGATCCTCCCGAACCGCTCCGGCGGCGACCCCCTGTGCATCGCAGTAATCAAACAGCAGATCGGTGATCTCCCGCAGTGCCGCGGCTTCCTCCATCGTGAAATCGCCGTTGACCAGCGCGGCCAGCACAAGAAACCGTCCGACCGCCTCCGCAGTGTCACGGCTCCTGCTTGTCCCCTGTTCGGCATCGCGCGCGGCGATCTTCCGGAAGAACGCCGGAACCGCAAGCATCCGCCCCGGCTCTCCGGCACAGTCCAGCGCCGTGATCACCTGCGCCGCCGTACAGGCCTGTCCGGTGAACACCGGAAGAACGCGCAGATAATCCTCCGACAGCAGATGGTTCGCCGCCCAGATCCGCATCGTTCCCGCCGTCAGCCAGCGGCGGATTTCCTCGTCATGCCGCTCTTCCGTATCCTTCGCAATTTCGTCCAGCAGTTCGTCCAGCGCCTTGGCAATCTCCTGGTTTTCCATACAGAGACACCTCCCATTTCCCCTTTTGCTGTCCTGCAGGTTATTTCTGCATACGATTGGAATTTTTTCTAGTGTATATGGAGAAAAAGCACGCGGAAGCGCTCCGCGTGCCTGCTTCGTCTAGTTGTTTGCGCGCTGTTTCTCCAAAATCTGCAGTGCCTGTTTCCGGTAGACGCGGAACGCCGTCGGCAGGGTAATCTCGTCCCGCAGCTGATCCGCAGTCACCCAGCAGTAATCTCCTGCCTCCTGCGCCTGTGCCGTGATGCCGCGCATCTGCCATTCCAGATGGGTGAACACGTGTCCCGCACGCTTTCCCTCCGAAATATCGGTCAGCGGTACCGTAACACAGGTGCCTTCCTTCTCCGACACAAGCCGGTTGGGAAACTCCCACATACCGGCGAGCAGACCGTCGGACGGGCGTCTGTGCAGCGCGGTTTTTCCGTCCCGGAACAGCAGATATACGACGCGCTCTTCCACCGGACGCTGCTTTTTGGGCGGCTTGACCGGGATCTCCTCCTGCCGTCCGTGCTCGCGGCTCAGGCAGAGCGCATACAGCGGACAGGATGCACATTTCGGCTGTCCGTTGGGCAGACAGACCATCGCACCCAGCTCCATCAGCGACTGATTGAAATCACCCGGACGGTCATCCGGAACAATTTCTGCGACCAGCGCGGTCACCTGCTTCTTGACCGACACCGCACGGATATCCCACCCGCGCTCGAGCACGCGGGAGATGACGCGCAGGACATTGCCGTCCACCGCGGTACAGCGTTCTCCGAACGCGATGGACGCGATCGCACCGGCGGTATACGCGCCGATGCCGGGGAGCTTGCTCAGCTGTTCGCTCGTATCCGGCATCTTGCCGCCGTACTGCTCACAGACCACCTGTGCCGCCTTCTGCAGATTGCGGACGCGGCTGTAATAGCCCAGTCCCTCCCACAGCTTCATCAGCTGCGGCTCCGGCGCCTGCGCCAGATCGGAAACCGTCGGGAGCGCGGACAGGAACCGCTCAAAGTACGGAATCACCGCCTCCACCCGAGTCTGCTGCAGCATAATTTCCGATACCCAGACCCGATACGGCTCCGGGTTTTCACGCCACGGAAGAATCCGCCTGCTGCCGTCATACCACCGCAGCAGCAGCTCCGGCACCTGTGCCAGTCTCTGCTGTTCGGTCATACGATTTTCGCCTGTGCGATGATCACTGTGCGCGGCGGCATGGTGAATACACCGTTGTAAATCTTCGGCATATCCTTCGGTGCATAGCAGTCGTCCGGATGGGCACCGTTGGTGTTCACTGCGAGATGCCACTGCATCCGTCCCGGCAGCTCCGGCAGACGAATCGTATGCGCATCCCAGTGCGAATTGATGCCGATATAGATGATATCATCTTCGGTATCCGCCTCATTGCGTCCGGCAAACGCTACGCCGATCACGCGGGTGTCTTCCTGATAGTTGGCATCCCACGGTTCCTTCGCGTGCAGGCTGTACTCCGGGAAACGGCTGCGCGCCGGTTCGGTATGCTTGCGCAGGATCGGATGCTCCCGGCGGAAATGGATCATATAGCGGAAGAATTCAAACAGATCGCTGTTTTTTTCTAGCAGATTCCAGTCCAGCCAGGAGATCTCGTTGTCCTGACAGTAGGCGTTGTTATTTCCGAACTGCGAATTGCCGAATTCGTCGCCCGCGAGAATCATCGGCGTGCCGCGCGAGCACATGAGCACCGCAATCGCGTTTTTCTGCATACGGCGGCGGAGGTTCTTGATGTCCTGATTGTCGGTCTCGCCCTCCACACCGCAGTTCCAGCTGTTGTTGTTGTTCTCGCCGTCGGTATTGTCCCAGCCGTTTGCCTCGTTGTGCTTGACATTGTATGCAAACAGATCCGCCAGCGTAAAGCCGTCGTGACAGGTCAGGAAATTGACCGAGGCGCCGTCGCCGCGGATCTCCGGATGATACAGGTCGGGAGAGCCGAGGATGCGGTAGGTCGCAAGCGTTGCCATGCCGCTGTCGCCCTTGAGGAAACAGCGCATATCGTCGCGGTATTTTCCGTTCCACTCCGACCAGCGCTTTTCTCTGGACGGGAACGAGCCGACCTGATACAGTCCGCCGGCATCCCACGCCTCGGCAATCAGCTTGACATCGGCCAGAATCGGATCAAAGGCCAGCCGCTCCAGCAGCGGCGGCTTGTTCATCGGCGTTCCGTCCTCATTTCGTCCGAGGATGGACGCGAGGTCAAAGCGGAAGCCGTCGACCTGATATTCCACCACCCAGTAGCGCAGACAGTCCAGAATCAGCTGCTGTACAATCGGATGGTTGCAATTTACAGTATTGCCGCATCCGCTGAAGTTGTAATACGATCCATCGGGAGCGAGCATATAATAAATGTTGTCGACACCCTTGAGAGAGAAAATCGAACCGTCCTCGTTTCCCTCCGCCGTGTGGTTGAATACGACGTCGAGAATGACCTCCATATTGTTGCGGTGGAGCTGACGGATCAGCCGGCGCAGTTCATCGCCGACGTTGGTGAACTCCTTGTGTGCCGAATACGCCGTGTTCGGGGCGAAAAAACACACTGGATTATAACCCCAGTAGTCCAGCAGAAGATTACCGTCGTGTACGCGCATCGCGTTCATCTCATCGAACTCAAAGATCGGCATCAGCTCGACCGCATTGACGCCCAGTTCCTTGAGATAGGGAATCTTCTCCATCAGTCCGTCAAATGTACCCGGATTGCTGACGTTTGAGGACGGATCGCGGGTAAAACCGCGCACATGTGCCTCGTAGATAATCAGATCGTTCATCGGGATCTGCGGACGGTGAACACCGCGCCAGTCAAATCCGGTCTTGGTGACACGCGCACGGTAATCAAAGCCGCTCAGCGGACGGGTTCCCCAGTCCGACTGACCGGCAACCGCACGGGCATACGGATCGAGCAGCAGATTCTTCCGATCAAACAACAGACCCTTTTCCGGATCGTATGGACCGTCCATCCGGTATGCATATTCGAAATCTTCAATATCCAGACCGAATACAATCATTGAATAGACATTGCCGATCCGGTAGTCATCCGGAAACGGCAGTACGGCAAATGGTGCCTCCGCGTGACGTTCAAACAATACCAGCTCGACATAGGTCGCGTGCTGGGATTGAATTGTAAAATTCACACCGCCCCAGAGTTCAAACGCGCCGTTCTGCAGGCAGTGTCCCGGGCAGGTCTTGAATCCTGCAATCTCGCGGATCGGATGTGTCGTCCGCTCGGTCATCCGTACAACCGGAACGGTATCGTGAAAACTGTGGTACTCTTGCTCCGTCAGGCTTGCCTTTTCAGGATTCATTCCCCATACAAATCGGGGGACAGTATTCTGTTTCCTTGCTTCAAGCTCCTCCATCGCAGATCCACCCCTTCCATGCAAATGAAATAATAATTAGACTATATCAATTTTTTATACATTTGTCAATTTCCTTGTGGATATTTGCAATATTTGATACATTTCGTTTGAATTTGTTCATTTTTCTGCTGCTTGTCTGATGCAGAGCGTACAGAAAAAGGCAGCCGGATTCTCATCCGACTGCCTCATTCCAATCACGCACTCAGTGCTTTTTCTTCTTTCTCTTGTTTTTCTTGGAGTTGTTTCTCCGCTGAGCCGGAGCTGCTGCGGAAGCCGGCGCCGGTGTTGCCGGAGCAGGCTGTGCCTCCGGTACCGGTGCGTCCGCCTTGGACTCCTCGGTCTCGGATGCCGTCTTCGGCTTGCCCGCGTCACGGGATGCCAGCTTGGCCGATGCCTTTGCGCGGCGGTTCTTGCGGAGCATGCCGCGGTACTTTGCCCAGAGTGAGCCGGCCAGGAAGATCGAGGAATAGCCGCCCGCGACGATACCGATGATGATCGGCAGGGTGAACTGACGCAGCGAGGTGACACCGAAGATAAAGATCATGCCGATGGTCAGCAGGGTCGTAATCGACGTGAACAGCGTGCGGCGTACCGTCTGCCAGACACTGACCTCCACCGTATCCTCAAAGCTCTCGCGGCGTGCGAACCGGCGGTTCTCACGGATGCGGTCGAACACGATGATGGACGCGTTGATCGAGTAGCCCAGGATCGTCAGCGCAACCGCGATAAACGTCGTGTTGAACGGGATGCGCAGGACGATATATGCCGACAGGATGACCAGCAGGTCGTGCGCCAGACAGGTGACCGCCGCAAGACCGGAGGTGAACTCAAAACGGATCGTGATGTACAGCAGCATGAGCAGGACTGCGATGACCGCCGCGGTGACCGCCTTGTTCTGGGCCTCGCGGCCGATGGTGGCATTGACATGCTCGACGCTCTCGGTGTCCTCATCCGTCAGGCTGTATTTCTCCTGCATCGCGTTGACAACCGCGGTCTGCTGACCGTTGTCCAGCTCGGTGCACTTGATGAGTACCGACTCATTGTTTTCGCCCGTCTTCTGTACGGTGGACGGAGCCACACCGCAGGCGTTCTCGACCAGCTGCGGGATCTCCTCACCCGACATCTCACTGGTGACCTCGGTGTGCAGGTTGAAGGTCATGCTGGTGCCGCCGACAAAGTCGACATCCATATTGAACAGATTCAGACCAAACGGCAGGGTAACCAGTCCGATCAGACCCGGCGCAATCAGAATCAAAGAGATAATTGCGAAAATCGGGAATTTCTTAACGATAGAAAACCGTTTCTTTTCCATGATAACTCCTCTCCTTTCTTACGCGCCGTAGAGCTTCGGATTGCGGATATTGAACTCGACAATCCGTCTCAGAAGGAAACGAGTGACGGTAACCGCCGTGAACATGGACAGAACAACGCCGATGCCGAACGTGATCGCAAAGCCGACTACCGTACCGGAGCCGAAGAAGTACAGGACAACGGCAGCAATGATCGTCGTGATGTTCGAGTCGATGATCGCGGTCCATGCGCGGCTGAAGCCGGAGTCGATCGCCGCGCGGACGGTCTTGCCGTTGTGCAGTTCGTCCTTGATTCGCTCAAAGATGATGACGTTGGCGTCGACCGCCATGCCGATGGACAGGATGATGCCTGCGATGCCCGGCAGGGAGAGATTGACATGGGCAACCGTCAGGATGACGGCGTCCAGTGCGGTGTAGAACAGCAGTGCGATGGATGCAATGAAGCCCGGTACACGGTACATGACGATCATGAAGATCATGACGAGCAGAATGCCGATGGCGCCCGCCGTCAGGCTGGTGGACAGCGCCTTCTCACCGAGGGACGGTCCGACCGCGCTCATGGATACCTCTTCCAGCGTGAACGGCAGCTGGCCGATGTTGATCTGCTCGGCAAGCGTTCTTGCGGAATCCGCATCGAAATTGCCCGAAATGATGCATCCGCCGCCCGTGATGCCGGTCTCCGCATACTCGCTGGAGACGGACGGAGAGGACAGGGTTTCCTCGTCCATGACGATCTTGATGTAGTTCTTGCCGTCCTCCGCCTGTGCCGCGAGCTTGGTGGCTTCCGTCCACTTCTCCGCGGCCTCGTCGGTGAACTCAACGTTGACATAGTGCTCCTCCGCAACCGATGTCTGGCTGACCTTGCCGTAGCCTGCCGATGCGCTCTTGATGTCCGAGCCGCCGAGGATGACCTCGCCGTCGGCATTCAGGAACTGCAGCTGTGCGGTTGCGCCCAGAACCTCGACCGCTTCCTGCGGGTCGGAGATCGCCGGGATGTCGACCTTGATGCGGGTGTCTCCCACCAGCTCGACCGTCGCTTCGGTGTAGCCGAGGGAATCCAGACGCTTGGTCATCATCGCCTGCACGGAATTCATATCCGACTGCAGGTTGGATGTGTTGTACCCGTCCGGAAGCTGTGCTTCGAACGTGATGGATGAACCGCCCACCAGATCCAGTCCGCGGCGGATGCCGTTTTCTTCATCCAGCACGTTGGGGATCTGGATCGGTCCGACGGTGAGTCCAAAGACAGCTGTACAGCAGAGCAATGCAATTACCAGCAGAACAGCCACAAAGGACAGAATACTCTTTTTCAAATTAGTCGCCTCCTAGATTGTGACAATGAACGGTTATATTATATACGAAACGGGTGTGGAAGTCAAATAAACTGGCGAAATTCAACAAAATTTCACAGAGAATTCCCCATTCCTCTTTGTGAAATACCATTTTTCTCCGTCTTTTGTCAAAAAAGACCCCGACAGGAAATCCTGCCGGGGCATGGCTGCTATATTATTCCAATTCTTGCGCTTACAAGTTGATTTCGACCTTGAGCTCCTCGTCGTCCAGATACGGGCGGATGCGCGGCATGACGTCGTTTGCGATGAAGTCCTCGACCTGCTGGGGTGCACGGCCGATGTATGCCTTCGGATCGAGCTCTGCGACGATCTCCTCCTTGGTCAGGCCGAACATCGGGTCGGCGGCGATGCGGTCGATCAGGTCGTTGTCCAGACCCTCCTCCTTGACGCGCTTGCCGGCCGCCATGGAGTGCTGGCGGATGCGCTCATGCAGTTCCTGACGGTTTCCGCCGCGCTTGACCGCACTCATCATGATGTTCTCGGTCGCCATGAACGGCAGTTCGCTCATCACGCGCTGCTCGATGACCTTCGGGTAAACCACGATGCCCTCTGCGATGTTGATCATGATGTTCAGGATGGCGTCGACACCGAGGAATGCCTCCGGAATGGAGACGCGCTTGTTTGCGGAGTCATCCAGCGTGCGCTCGAACCACTGGGTCGCGGAGGTGAACGCCGGATTCAGCGTGTCCGTGATGACATAGCGTGCCAGTGCGCAGATACGCTCGGAGCGCATCGGATTGCGCTTGTACGGCATCGCGGAGGAGCCGATCTGATGAGCCTCAAACGGCTCTTCCAGCTCCTTCAGGTGCTGGAGCAGACGCATGTCGGTGGCAAACTTGCTCGCGGACTGTGCGATGCCGCCGAGGGTTGCGACAACCTGTGCGTCGATCTTGCGGGAGTAGGTCTGACCGGAAACCGGAACGACACCCGGGAAACCGAAGTCGTCGGCGATCATCTGCTCCATCTTCTTGATCTTCTCATGGTCGCCGTCGAACAGCTCCATGAAGCTCGCCTGCGTGCCGGTCGTACCCTTGGAGCCGAGCATACGCAGGTTTGCGATGCGGAACTCGACCTCGTCCAGATCCATCAGCAGCTCGTTGATCCAGAGGGTCGCGCGCTTGCCGACGGTGGTCAGCTGTGCCGGCTGGAAATGCGTGAAGCCGAGGGTCGGCTGATCCTTGTGTGCGTCAGCAAATGCGCTCAGCTTGCGGATGACGGCAACCAGCTTCTTGCGGACGAGCAGCAGACCCTCCTTGAGCTGGATGATGTCAGTGTTGTCGCCGACGTAAGCGCTGGTCGCACCCAGATGGATGATGCCGGCGGCCTTCGGTGCGGCCTTGCCGAAGGTATAAACGTGTGCCATGACGTCGTGACGGACTTCCTTCTCACGCGCTCTGGCGACATCGTAGTCGATGTTGTCGATGTTTGCTTCCATCTCGTCGATCTGCTCCTGCGTGATCGGCAGACCGAGCTCCTTCTCCGCCTTAGCCAGAGACACCCAAAGACGTCTCCAGGTGGAGAACTTCATATCCGGCGAAAAGACATACAGCATCTCCGGGCTTGCATATCTCGAACAAAACGGGCTTTCATAAATATTGCTCATAGTTACGTTCCTTTCCCGGCGCACTCTCCGCGCCGAATACAGCTGTTATTATTTTAGGGGATATTGTCCGAAACTTCAATATCATTTGTACACAAAACATCGGATTGTTTGTCAAAAAATTAGGACTCACTGATACAAAGCCGTATCGGTGAGTCCCGTATCTATTTGGATCTGATCTGTCTTACGCCTCAGCGATAAACTTTTCCAGACGGTCGATGCCCTTGTCGATCTGCTCGAGCGAGGTCGCATACGACCAGCGCAGATAATTCGGCGCCGCGAACGCAGAAGTCGGAACGGTGGCAACCAGACCCTTCTCCAGGAAGAGCTGTGCGAAATCGACATCGTTTTCGATCACATGACCGTACATCTCCTTGCCGACAAAGCCGGACATATCCATCATAACATAGAATGCGCCCTGCGGCTTGAGGCAGGAGACGCCCGGAACCTTGTTCATGCGCTCTACCAGATGGTCGCGGCGCTTCTCGAACTCCTGACGCATGGTCTCAACCGAGTCCTGCGGACCGGTCAGAGCCTCGATGGCGGCATACTGCGCCGGCGTTGCCGGTGCGCCGGTGGAGTGGCTCAGATAGCTCGACATCGCCTTTGCCACAGTCTCGTTGGACAGCGTGTAGCCGACTCTCCAGCCGGTCATCGCGTAGGTCTTGGAGACACCGTTGACAATGATGCACTGTTCCTTCATCGCCGGGGATACCGATGCGATGGAGGTGTACTCGATTCCGTCATATACCAGCTTATAGTAGATGTCATCCGCCAGAACATAGATGCCGTGCTTCTCGCAGACCGCTGCAAGCGCCTCCAGCTCTTCCTTCGTGTAGACCATGCCGGTCGGGTTGGACGGCGAGTTCAGCATGAACATCTTGGTCTTCGGGGTGATGGCTGCCTCCAGCTGCTCTGCCGTGATCTTGAAGTGCTGCTCCTTGGATGCAACGACCTCAACCGGAACGGCGCCCGCCATGCGGACCATCTCGGAATAGCTCAGCCAGTACGGTGCGGCGATGATGACCTCGTCGCCCGGATCACAGCATACCATGATGGCGGCATACACACTGTGCTTTGCACCCGAGGCAACAACAACCTGCGACGGCTCGTAGTCCAGACCGAGGTCCTCCTTCATGCGCGCACAGACCGCCTTGCGCAGCGACATCAGACCGGCTGCCGGGGTATATCTCGTCTGATTCTCCTCAATTGCCGCGATTCCGGCCGCTTTGATGTTGTCCGGCGTGTTGAAATCCGGCTCGCCTGCGCCGAATCCGACGACATCGATGCCGTCAGCCTGCATCTGCTTGTACAGCGCATTGATTGCGAGGGTTGCGGACGGGCTGATTGCGGAAGCAATTTTTGAAATTGGTTTAACCATTGCCATCATTTCCTTTCAGAACCAAATGTATCATTTGCCTGTTGAATTTCGGTTACTTGCGAAACGCACAGTTACATTTCTTTTGAAGTCTTACTCATTATAGACTAGGAATATGATTTTTTCAACCGCATTTTCACATTTTTTGCCCCGTTTTTATTTTTCCAGAACATTGCACACAAAAAACGCCGTTCGCATCCCGAACGGCGTCATTTTGCATAAATGCAGTATTCAGCTCTGCAACTTGCACGTGTTCATCATGCAAATCAAGCCTGTTCCAGCGCGGTTGCAATCTGATCCGGGCAGGAAGTGCCGCGTCCGTTGCAGTCAACACCCTTGAATGCCTTGATCACCTGCTCGACCGGCATGCCCTTGATCAGGCGGCAGATGCCCGCCAGATTGCCGGCGCAGCCGCCGATGACCTCGATATCCTCCACAATGCCGTCCTTGACGCTGTAACGGATCTCACGGGAGCAGGTTCCCTTTGTCTTGTATACGTTCATGTTCATATCCTCCTTGTTTGTATTCGATCAAACGGCATCAGTCGCGGCTTTCGACGACCAATGCCCGTCCGTCTTCGATTGCAATGCTGTATTCCGCCGACACCGCCTCGTTGGAAATACTGATGACCGACGCGCGGTCGAGCTCGGCGTCCGTCAGCGGATACTTGAGTCCGCGCAGGGTCACGCCGTGCAGCTGTGCATCCAGCGGGATGATCCCGACGTAGCGGTAGGCCGGATCCGCCGTGTACCGCTGTGTGCCGCCGCCGTGAAAGCGGACGCGGTTGCGGCTGTCAAAAAACAGCGCGTCGATCCCCTCGCGGCCGAGATACTCGAGCAGGAACAGATTGGCGAGAAAATGGTCGATGCGTCCGCCCGATGCACAGGCGATCCAGATCGTATCCGCACCGCGGCGGATTGCCTCTCTGGCACAGCACATCAGATCGCTGTCGTCCTTCTCCGGTTTCAGCCGGATGACCTCGCAGTCCGCCGGCAGGGTTCCCGAGTCAAAATCCCCGATCACCAGATCGGGATGCAGTCCGCACGCGCGCGCATGGCGCACGCCGCCGTCGGCACAGACGATGCAGTCGGCCTGCTGTGCCAGCTCGCGGACATAATCGTACTCCCGCTCGGGTGCGGAGGCCAGAATCAGCGCCGTCATTTGTTCAGACTCCATTCCTTGATGTCCTTGACACTCTCGTACAGCCGGCAGTAGCTCTCGTGGCGCTCCTTCGGAATCTCTCCCGCCTCGACCGCCGCGCGGACCGCGCAGCCCTTTTCCTTGACATGCGCGCAGCCGGTAAAGCGGCATCGTCCGAGATACGGCTCAAACTCGCGGAATGTGTCCTGCAGATCGGCCGCCAGCACGAGATCCATCTTTTCCGCCTGAAATGCGGAGAATCCCGGCGTGTCCGCCAGATAACCGCCCTCCGGCAGCTTCATCAGCTCGACATGGCGGGTTGTGTGCCGTCCGCGCTCGATCTTCTCGCTTATCGTGCCGACCTGCGCGTGGAACTGCGGATACAGCCGGTTGAGCAGGCTGGATTTTCCGACGCCGGAGTTGCCGGCGAACGCGGAGATGCGTCCGCGCAGACAGCCGCGGAGTTCCTCAATCCCCTCTCCGGTCTCGGCGCTGACGCGGTAGACCGGAAATCCCGCCTTGGTGTAGATTGCCGCGAGATGATCGCCGCGGTCGAGATCGACTTTATTGATGACGATAACCGTGTCCATGTTCTTGCGCGACGCGATCGAGGTGATCTTGTCGATCAGGAACGGTTCGGTTTTCGGCGGCGCCGCCGTACAGACGATGAGCAGCTGGTCGATGTTGGCGACCGCCGGACGCAGCAGCTCGGTCTTTCTCGGCTCCATGGACAGGATGTATCCGGTCCCGTCGTCATTCAACTGGATGGTGACCCGGTCTCCGATCACCGGTTTTCCGCCTTGAATGCGGAATTTGCCGCGAGCCTTGCATTCCACAAGACCCGCGGCCGTATCGACATAGTAGAATCCGCCGATTCCCTTTAAAATAATTCCGTTTTCACTCATGTTATCCCTTCGAATTTCTCATGATGCAAAATTATAGTCACCGTCGTAGATGGTCTGTCCGTCCATGGTCACCTGAACCCGTTCGGTTCCGGAATACGAGGCATGAACGGTGAATGAATCGCGGTTGCAGTTCACCGAGCTGTCGTACAGCGTATTTCCGGCGACCGTAACACGGACGTTGACACTGCTGCGGTCGGACGGCAGAGCAATTTTGATATAGGTCGTTCCGCCGTCCTTAGTAAAACCCACGCTGGAATCCGACGGATCGGCCTCCTCGGGGAATTCTTCGTCCTCATACTCCGGCGGCTCGGCTGCAAGCACGATACCGACGGACGTTCCCTTTGCGACCTCGTTTCCCGGCGAGACCGTCTGACGGATGATGGTGCCGACCGGCTCGTCGCTCTCCTCCATGTCAATGTCACCGACCGAGAGACCGAGCTTTTCCAAGGCGGAAACCGCCTCGCTCTGTGTCATTCCGAACAGATTCGGCACGGAGACCTTTTCCTCCTTCGGTCCGATGGATACCGTCAGTGTGACAGTCGAACCCTTCTCGACCTCCTCGCCGCTGGCCGGATCGGACGAAATGACATCGTCCTTATCCACCGTGTCCGAGTTTTCCTCTTCCCGGGAGACCTTCAGTCCGAGTGCCTTGAGTGCAGAAGCCGCGTTCTGATACGAGCTTCCCTCGACCGACGGAATATTGACCAGCTCTTCCTCCGGCTCCTCCTCGGTGTCCTCCTCCGGCTGTGCCTCGGCGTCGGCGCCCAGCGAGGCGATCATGAGCGAAATCTTTCCGCCGCGCTTGACCTTCTCGCCCGCCTCCGGATCCTGCATCATGACTTCGCCGTCCTCGTAGTCGGTCTCGTCCTCAATCGGTGCCTCCTCGACGCGGATGGTGAACTGCTTCTCGTAGTTGGTTCCTTCGATTTCCTCGTAGTAGTTCATGCCGACAAAGTCCGGCACAGTCAGTTTGACGTTGGAGCCGCCGCTGAAGATCGCCCACAGCGCAAACAGCGCGGCCGCAACTACCGCAACCAGGCCACCGATGATGATGCCGGTGCCCGACGGCTGCTTCTTTCTGCCGCCGCGGCGCGGAGTGTACTCCTCGTACTCCTCCTCATCGTCGTCCTCATACATATGATAGCCCGCGTCCGGATCCACCGGAACGCCGCGGATGAGCTGCGTCGCCTGCTCCTCGTCATCGTAGCGGATCGCCCGGGTGGCGGAGGATGCGCGGTTGGTGTAGTTCAGATACAAATTCGGATTGCTGCGGATACGCTCCAGATCGTTGAGCAGTTCCATGGCGGAGCTGTACCGCTGGGACGCATTCGCACACATCGCATGCATGACGATCTCGTCCATCGCCGGCGGAATATCCGGCATCAGCTCACTCGGCTTGGGCGGAACCGTGTTGATGTGCTGCATAACGACTGCCACCGCGGTATCGCCGCGGAACGGCAGAGTGCCGGTCAGCATCTCGTACATGACAACGCCGAGCGAATACAGATCCGTTCGGTAGTCGACCTTGATGCCCTTCGCCTGTTCCGGCGAGATGTAGTGCACCGAGCCGATCGCCTCCGAGACCTTCTTGGTCTCCTGGCTGTTGGCGAAGCTTGCGATGCCGAAGTCCATCACCTTTGCCGTGCTGTCGCGCAGCAGCATGATGTTATGCGGCTTGATGTCCTGATGGATGATGCCGCGGCTGTGCGCGTGATCCAGTGCGCGCGCCACCTGCTGGGAGAAGTAAACCGTCTCCTGCCACGACAGATGATGCTTCTTGCGCAGGTAATCCTTGAGCGTGACGCCCTCGCACAGCTCCATGACGATGTACTCCGCCTCGGAGTGATCCTGCGAGACGTCATAGATCGAAACGATATTATTGTGAGACAGCTTGGCTACCGCCTGTGCCTCGTTGTTAAAACGCTTGCGGAACTCGTTGTCCGCCGCGAACTCTTCTTTCAAAACCTTGATTGCCACATAACGATGCAGCACGGTGTCATATGCTTTGTACACAACGGCCATACCGCCGGTGCCGATGATCTCGCGCACTTCATAGCGGCCGCCAAAAACTTTGCCGATATTATCAGACATATTCTATCTCCTACTTTGTATATAAAACAACCGTGATGTTGTCAGTTCCGCCTGCGCCGCATGCACCCGCGATCAGCGTTTCGCACGCGCGCTCAAAATTCTCTTCGGACGCGACGATCTCCGCGATCTCGCTGTCCGTGAGCATGCCGCTCAGTCCGTCGGAGCAGAGCAGCAGAATTTGTCCGTCCCGCAGGATCACTTCGTACAGATCCGGCTCGACGTCCGCGTCGACACCGACCGCACGGGTGATCAGATTGCGTCCCGGGTAGTGTCTCGCTTCTTCCTTGGTGAGTTTTCCGGCGCGGACCATTTCCTCCACAACCGAGTGATCCTCCGTCACCTGCGCAATCCGTCCGCCGTCGATCACATAGGCGCGCGAATCGCCGATGTTTGCCAGTACGACCCGGTTTCCGACCGCGACACCGCCGACCAGCGTCGTACCCATGCCGCTGTACTGCCCGGGGTCGTTTTCCGCCATCTCGTATACCGTCCTGTTGGCCAGTGCCGCGCCGTCGACCAGAATCTGTGCCAGTTCATCGCGCTGCATCTCCGGCTCACAGTGCTCCTGCAGATACTGCAGGAAAACCTCCGCCGTCTTTTCGCTCGCCACATTTCCCGCACGGGCACCGCCCATGCCGTCGCAGAGGATGAGATAAGCGCATCCGTTTTGATTCAGTTCTGTGCGATAGGTGTCCTGATTGTTCGACCGAACCAGGCCCTTATCTGTCTTGCCGTATACGTTCATTTCATCACTCTTTCTCGTTGGATTGCTCGATATAACTCCGCCGCAGCTGTCCACAGGAGGCGTCGATGTCCGGACCGAGTGTCCGTCTCACCGTCGCCGTCACACCGCTCGACTCCAGAATCTTCTGGAATGCGCTGACATGCTGTCTGGTCGAAGGCCGAAGCCCGCTCTCGGTCACCGCGTTGAGCGGGATCAGATTGACATGCGCCGGACGTCCGTGCAGCAGTGCCGCGAGTTTTTTCGCCTGCCACGGGCGGTCGCTCACCCCGTCAATCATCGTGTATTCGTAAGAGACCCGCCGTCCGGTCACATCGAAATAGTGACGGCACGACCGGATCAGCCGCTCCACCGGATACGACCGGTTGACCGGCATCATCGCGCTGCGCGACTCGTTGTCCGGCGAATGGAGCGAGACCGACAGCGTGATCTGAAGTTTCTCCTCCGCGAGACGGTCGATCTGATCCGCCAGTCCGGAGGTGGACAGCGAGATATGGCGCTGTCCGATGTTCAGCCCGTCGGGCGAGCCGACCAGCTCCAGAAACCGGAGCACGTTGTCATAGTTGTCCAGCGGCTCACCGGTTCCCATCAGTACAATGTTGGAAATCCGCTCCCCCGTGTCCTTCTGCATAAACAGGATCTGGTCAAGAATCTCCCCCGCAGACAGACTGCGAACCAGACCGCCGATGCCGGAGGCACAGAACTTGCATCCCATGCGGCAGCCGACCTGACTGGACACACAGGCGGAATTGCCGTGGTGATAACGCATGAAGACGCTCTCCACACAGTTTCCGTCGTGCAGCTCCCATAAGTACTTGATTGTTCCGTCCAGCGCCGAGACCTGCTTGCGCACGATGCGCGGCGCGGTGAGCAGATAGTTCTCCCGCAGCTTGGTGCGCAGCGGTTTGGACAGATTTGTCATCTCGTCAAAATCCGAGACCCCGGTATGCATCCAGCGGAAGATCTGCTGTGCGCGGAACGGCTTTTCCCCCAGCGCCGCGAGTTCTTCCTTCAGCTCCGGTATCGTTCTGCATTTGATCTCCGGTTTTGTCATAAAAAACGATGCTCCTTATCTGTCTGCACAATCTCATACACCATTATACTAATCCATTTTTACTAATTTTGCAACAAAAAAACCATCGGTTCCGTGAACATGCGGCAGAAGGGTGATTTCCCCCTCCACAGCGGTATCGCAGACCGGCAGAGAAAACCGGCTCAGCCGGAAGTCCGGATGGGATGCGAGAAACGCATGGACAACGTCCTGATTCTCCCGCTCCAGCACCGTACAGGTCGAATAGACCAGCGTGCCGCCCGGACGCACATAGCGCGCGCAGTTGTCCAGAATCGCCCGCTGAATCTCCGGCAGCTGCATCAGCTCCGCAGGATCCTTGTAGCGGATCTCCGGCTTTTTCCGGATGATGCCCAGACCGGAGCACGGGACGTCGCACAGGACATAGTCCGCCGTTTCCTCCCACTCGGGACGGAACTGAGACGCATCCTGCAGGAATGCGGTCACATTCGTGCAGCCCAGCCGCTGTGCGCCCTCGCGGATCTTGGTAAGCTTATGCGGAAAGATATCGCAGGAGTACACCGTGCCGGTGTTTTTCATGCGCTCGGACAGGAAAAAGCTCTTTCCGCCCGGCGCAGCGCAGCAGTCGATCACCGTGCTGTCCGGCATCGGGTCGAGTGCGTACACGCTCATCTGGCTCGCGCCGTCCTGTACCGTCACCCGTCCGTCCGCAAAGCACGGCAGCGATGCGATGCTGCCGGTTCCCTTGACCACGAGGCAGTTCGGAATGGACGGGTGGCGCTCCGCCTGCACGCCCTGCTCGGTCAGCTCACGCAGTATGCTTTCCGCATCCGCACGCAGGGTGTTGACCCGCAGGACGGTGGGCGCCGGCCGGTTGTTCGCCTCCAGCAGTTTTTTTGTCTCGCGCTCGCCGAACTGCTCGATCAGCAGCGCGGTCAGCCAGCGCGGCGTGCTGTAAAACAGCGAGTAAAATTCCTCTTTGGTCGCGCAGTCCGGCCTGGGCAGATTGTCCCTGCTCCGCGCCACCGCGCGCAGGACGCCGTTGAGGTATCCCGTCGTGCGCTTGCCGGCATGACACAGCGATTTTGCCAGCCGGATCGTCTCGTTGACCGCCGCCGAATCCGGAATGCGGTCCATCCAGACGATCTGATAGACCGCAAGCCGCAGCAGGGTCAAAATGCGCGGCTGGAGTTTCTTCAGCCGGACGCTGGAAAAATGGGACAGGTAGAAATCGCACATCGCCTTGTGCTGAAGCACACCGCCGACGAGCGCCGTCGCCAGCGCCGCATCCCGCTTATCCATCTCCGCCGCTTCGCGCTGAACCGCCTGCGCGCTCCATGCACCGTTCTCCTCAATCGCGAACAGCGCCCGCGCCGCGGCCTCCCGCGCGGTTTTTCTGGTCTCAGTCATCCCGTCCTCCGCGTCTGTTTCCGAAAATCGCCAGCAGACGGAGCAGCTGTACGATACTGGTCGCGAGCGCCGCAAGATAGGTCATCGCTGCGGCTGTCAGCGTCTTGCGCGCCATCGGCAGTTCGTCCTCGGTCAGCAGTCCGCCGTCCCGCAGTGCCGCAAGCGCACGGTGGGAGGCATCCAGCTCGACCGGCAGCGTCACCAGCTGAAACAGGGTGGACAGCGCGAAAAACGCGACGCCCAGACCGATCAGCGGTGTGATGCCCACCGCAAGACCGATGACCAGCAGCGGCCACGACATGCGGGAGCCGAACGAACAGATCGGAATGATCGCCATGCGCAGGCGGATCGGACCATAGCCGACCGCATGCTGAACCGCGTGACCGGCCTCATGTGCCGCCACGCCGACCGATGCGACCGAGGTGGAGTCATAGACATCCGACGACAGGCTGATGACGCCGGTAGTCGGGTTGAAGTTGTCGGTCAAGCTTCCGCCGATGCGGGCGAACTGAATGCCGCTGACGCCGTTTGCGCGCAGCACGCACTCCGCCGCCTGCCGTCCGGTCAGACCCCGCCGCGTCGCCACGCGGGAATACCGCCGGAAGGCGGAATTGACCGATGCCTGCGCCCACAGCGAGAACACAAAGCAGACCGCCATCAAAATCAAATAGATCGAATATCCGGAATGATATCCGACACCGTAACCATAATAACCGGGAATCATCACACATTCCTCCTTTTGGAATTGCTCTCTTTTCCCCTTCGGCGGGTTTATTCCGCCGCGCCGAGTACCGTGTGCGCCGGAATCGGATGGCCGCGCAGATAATCGCACGCGTGCATCCGCTTTTTGCCGACCAGCTGAACCTCGGTGACCGCGAGTACCTGACCGTCTCCACAGCAGACCTCCAGTCCCTTCTTGGGGTCGGACAGCACAACCTCGCCCGGCTGTGCGCCGCTGGATTTTCCGGTCAGCCGGGTCTCAAACACCTTGAGGCGCTTGCCGTCCAGCGTGGTCAGCGCAACCGGCCACGGATTGAGTCCGCGCACCAGATTGTGTACCTGCTGCGCCGGCTTGGTCCAGTCGATGACAGCCATCTCCTTTTTCAGCATGGAGGCATAGGTGGACTCGCTCTCGTCCTGCGGTGTCGCCGGAATGCCCTCCGGCAGGCGGCGCAGGGTCTCGGAGATCAGCTCCGCGCCCATCTCCGCCAGACGGTCGAACAGCTCGCCCGCGGTCTCGTTTTCCCCGACCTCGGTCTCCATCGTGAGCAGCATGTCGCCCGTGTCCAGACCGACATCCATCTGCATCGCGGTCACACCGGCGGTCTTCTCGCCGTTGATGACCGCCCACTGGATCGGCGCCGCGCCGCGGTACTTCGGCAGCAGCGAGCCGTGGATGTTGATACAGCCGTACTTGGGCAGATCGAGCACATATTTCGGCAGGAGCTTGCCGTAGGCGGCGACCACGATGACCTCCGGATTCAGCTCACGGAGCAGGTCGAGCTGGCTCTCGTCTTTGAAGGACTCCGGCTGATAGACCGGAATGCCCGCCTCGAGCGCGCACACCTTGACCTCCGGCGGGGTCAGCACCATCTTGCGTCCCTGCGGTTTGTCCGGCTGGGTGAACACAGCGACAACCTCATGGCCGTCCTGCAAAATCCGCTTGAGCGCCGCGACCGCAAAGTCCGGTGTGCCCATATAGACAATTCTCATCCGGGCTCTCTCCTTACTCCGCTTCCGGCTCGAAGATATCTTCGACCTTCTCCTTGAACACGTGGCCGTCCAGATGGTCGATCTCGTGCAGGAACGCGCGCGCGGTCAGATCCTCGCGCGTCAGCGTGAACCACTCGCCATGCCGATCCTGTGCGCGGACGGTGACGACGCGCGGACGGGTGACCGTGCCGAATTCATCCGGGAAGCTCAGGCAGCCCTCGGTTCCGGTCTGGGAACCGGAGGTCTCGACAACCTCCGGATTGATCAGCTCGATGACCTTGTCGTTGTCGGTGGTGTCGAGGACGACACAGATGCGGCGCAGCATACCGATCTGCGGACCGGCGAGTCCGACGCCGTTTGCGGACATCATCGTGTCCGCCATGTCGTCCAGAATCTTGCCCAGTCTCGCGTCAAACTTGGTGACCGCGTGGCACTTTTTATACAGCACCGGATCCGGATGCTTGATAATCTCTCGAATCATGGAAAATTCCTCCTTGGTTGTCGTTGATGTTATTCCAGCGGATTGACATCCGCAAACAGAGCGACCGAACGGAACTGACGATTCGCGGCAAACTCCCGCAGAATCCCGCCGATCAGCTCTCGTCTTCTCCTGTTGTCGGGGCATCGGATGGTCAGGTGATACCGATACCGGTTCATGACGCGCAGCACGGATGCCGGAGCCGGTCCGAGCACGGGATAGCGGAAATCCGCAAACTGATCGTTCATCAGACCCTCAATCCGCTGACGCACATAGACCAGCGCCTCGAGCACGTCGCGCTCGCTCTCCGCCGAGGCGGTCAGCGTCAGAATCTGCGCCGCCGGCGGACACTGCAGCGCCTGCCGCAGCTCGATCTCCTGTTCATAAAACCGCTCGTAGTCCTGCCGCGCGGCGTTCAGAATCACGTCGTGATTCGGCGAGTAGGTCTGAATGACCGCCCGTCCGCGCACATCGCGCCGTCCCGCCCGTCCGACCACCTGTGTCAGCAGTGAAAACGTGCGCTCCCGCGCGCGGTAGTCCTGCGCAAACAGCATCTGATCGGCGTCAATGACACCGACCAGCGCGACCCGGTCAAAATCCAGTCCCTTGGTGACCATCTGGGTGCCGAGCAGGATGTCCGCACCGCCCGCGGCAAACTCCGCGAGCAGTTTTTCATGGGCGTTTTTCGCCCGCGTCGTGTCCGCATCCATGCGCAGTACACGCGCCTTCGGAAACAGCTCGTGCAGCTCCTGCTCCACGCGCTGGGTGCCCGCACCCTCGGTCTTGAGGTGCGTACTGCCGCACACCGGACAGGCGCGCGGAAGCGGCTCGGAATGGCCGCAGTAGTGACACATCAGCCGGTGGTTGGCGGAGTGATAGGTCATCGAGACGCTGCACGACGGGCACTCCGGACGCCAGCCGCATCCGGTGCAGGTGACCTGCCGCGCGGCGCCGCGCCGGTTCAGAAACAAAATCGCCTGATGCCCGTCACGGAGGGTTTCCGCAACCGCATCGCGCAGAACCGGTCCGATCGAGCCAAAGCATCCCTGCCGCGCCGCTTCGCGCTGGTCCGCAATCGTGACCTGCGGCAGCTGTGTCCCTGCATAGCGTTCCCGCAGAACCGCCATCGGATACCTTCCGGTTTTCGCACCGTAAAAAGTCTCAATCGACGGCGTCGCCGAGCCGAGCACGAGCAGCGCTTTTTCCTGCATCACGCGGTATTTGGCGATTTCCCGGGCGTGATAGCACGGCGACTGCTCGGATTTGTACGCATCGTCCTGTTCCTCGTCGATGACGAGCAGTCCGAGGTTTTGCACCGGTGCGAACACCGCCGAGCGCGTGCCGACCACCACCTGCGCCTCGCCCGAGCGGATACGCTTCCAGCTGTCATACCGCTCCCCGACCGACAGCGCCGAATGAAGCACCGCGACACGCGAGGCGCCGAAACAGCAGACAAAGCGGCGGATCATCTGCGGGGTCAAGCCGATCTCCGGAACGAGCACGAGTGCGCCCTTTCCCTGCCGGAGCGCCCGCTCGATCAGATGCAGGTACACCTGCGTCTTTCCGCTTCCGGTCACGCCGTACAGCAGCGCCGCCTCCGGCTGATCGGTATCCATCCGCGGGGAGATGCGGTCGTACGCCTCCCGCTGCGCGTTTGTCAGCGTTCCCATCGGCTCGCGTTCACAGTGCGAGAAGTCCGGCATACGGAATGCCTCTTCCTCCCACTCACGCAGGATGCCCTGCTTTACCATGGTGGAGAGGATGCCGGCTGACGCGCCGGTCTGATACATCAGCTCCTGCCGGCTGAGCGCTCCGCCGTCCGCGAGACAGCCCACGACCTCCAGACGAACCGGACTGCGTCCGCGCTCCGCCCGCCGCGCCGCCTGATCCGCCGGCATATCGAGCGCCAACATTTTGACGCTCTTGTCCCCGATCTTGCGCGAGAACGAGCTGGAAAACCGCAGGATCTCCTGCCGGCACAGCTCGTTCAGCCGCCGCATCAGATTGGAATCCGGCACCTCGGCGCGGATGTCCTTGAGCGAGCGTCTGGGCTTTTTCACCGAGAACAGCGTCAGAATCGGCTCGTGCTGTGCCCGCGCGTCCAGCTGCTCCTGTGTGATCCCGTCCGCGAGCTGATACCACTCCTCGTGGCGGAACCACAGTCCGGAGGGCAGCATCACCTTGGCGCAGTCGAAAAACGTGCTGTACAGCGACGAGCACATCCATGCCGCCAGATGAATCTGATGCTCATCCAGCACCGGCTCGAGATCGAGCACGGACTGAACCTCCTTGAGGTTTTCCACCTCCGATGTCTGCATCACCTGAACGGCGAACGCCTCGGTCAGACGGTTTCCCTTTCCAAACGGGACAAGGATGCGCATACCCGGCTGAACCAGGTTTTCCAGCTCCGCCGGGATACGGTAGTCATATAATCGGTCAAATGCAAAATTTGCCGCGCTGACCGCTGCACGGCAAATCTGGCTTGTCATACGTTTTGCTTCGCCGAGAGCGCGGCCAGACGATCCAGCAGAATGTCCGCCACATCGCCCTTATTCATCAGCTCAAGCGGCTCCACCCGACCGTCACGGTACAGCAGGGTGACCACATTGGTGTCTCCCGCGAAGCCCGCGCCCTTGGTCTTGAGATTGTTTGCGACGATGACGTCACAGTTTTTCGCGTTCAGCTTTTTCGCCGAGTTCTCCAGCAGATCGCGGGTCTCCATCGAGAAGCCGCAGATCACCTGATCGTCCCGGCGCAGGGTGCCGATCTCCGCCAGAATGTCCGGATTGCGCACCAGCGAAACGCTCATGTCATCGTTCTTTTTCTTGATCTTGTTGTCGGCGTACTCCGCCGGACGGTAGTCTCCGACCGCGGCGGCCTTGACAACGATATCCGACTGCGGCAGTGCCTCCAAAACCGCCTCGCGCATCTCGCAGGCGGAGGTGACCGGAATCAGATTGACGCCCTGCGGCGGGGTCAGCGAGACCGGTCCGGAGATCAGATTCACACGTGCGCCGCGGCGCACAGCACAGCGCGCGATGGCATAGCCCATCTTTCCCGTCGAATGGTTGGACAGAAAACGCACCGGGTCGAGCGCCTCGCGCGTCGGTCCCGCCGTGACCGTGACGGTCTTTCCCGCGAGATCCTTGACAGTCAGCGCGGACAGAACCGCCTCTTCGATCACTTCGACATCCGCGAGCTTTCCCTTTCCGGAATCACCGCACGCCAGATGACCGCTCGCCGGCTCGACAAACTGCGCGCCGCGCGCACGAAGGGTCTCGATATTCTGCTGTGTCGCCGGATGCTCGTACATCGCGGTGTTCATCGCCGGTGCGATCACCAGCGGTGCGCGGGTCGCGAGCACCGTCGTGGACAGCATGTCGTCCGCGATGCCGTTTGCGGCCTTGGCGAGGAAATTCGCCGTCGCCGGAACGACCGCGAACACATCCGCCGCCTTTGCCAGCGCAATGTGTTCGACCTCCCACGGGAAATCGCGGTTGAACTGGTCGGTCACGACGCGCGCGTTGGACAGCACCTCAAAGGTGAGCGGCTGGACGAACTCGCAGGCATGCTCGGTCATGATGACGCGGACCTCGATGTTTTTCTTCCTCAGCCGGCTGACCAGATCACAGGCCTTGTAGGCGGCGATGCCGCCCGTCACGCCCAGTACAACCGTCTTTCCGGAAACGTCCATGGGCTTACAGCTCCTCTACCGTGTCGTCCTCTTCCGGCTCGTCGTCCAGAAGAACATCTTCGTCCACTGCGTCCAGATCGATGGATGCAAGAACATCCTCCACCGGCGCCGCCGGCTCCGGCTTCGGACCCTCGCAGTATTCAATCTTACCTGCGGCGATCTCGTCCAGCGCAAGCTTGACCGGCTTATCCGGAATCTTCTCCTCAGCCGCTTCCGCCTTGAGCGCGATGTCGCGCGCACGCTGTGCCGCCAGATTGACCAGCAGATAGCGGTTGTTGACTTTCTTCATCAGATCCTGCATAGACGGATTTAACATAAGTGTATCTCTCCTTCAATGATATCCCGCACGGCCGCCTCGGCCGTGCACGTGAATGACAAATTAAATATGGAACGTGCGGTGCATCGTGCGGGCGCGCTCCGCAAGGAATACGGCCTTGAGCTCCTCCTCCGCACGGGTGAGGTCGTCGTTGATGACGACGTAGTCGAACTTCGGAATCTGCTGCAGCTCGTGCTTCGCGGTTTCCAGACGAAGTGCAATCGCGTCCTCCGCCTCGGTCTGACGGCCGCGCAGGCGCGCCTCCAGCGTCGCAAAGTCCGGCGGCGCGACAAAGATCATCGCCGCATCCGGACGCTTTTCACGGATCTGCATCGCGCCCTGCACCTCGATCTCAAGAACCACATCCTCGCCGCGGCTCAGATGCTCGTCAATCGGTGCGGACGGCGTGCCGTAATAGTTTCCGCTGAACTGCGCATGCTCGAGAAACGCACCGTCCTCGATCCGGCTGCGGAACTGCTCCGGACTCAGGAAATAGTAATGGACACCGTCCTGCTCTCCCGGACGCGGCTCGCGTGTGGTCGCGGAGACCGACAAAAACAGCGAGTCCAGCTGCGGGAGCACATGCGACAGCAGGGTTCCCTTGCCGACGCCGGACGGACCGGTCAGCACAAACAGTGTGCCCTTCTGCTCTTTCATTCTGCCACCTCGGATTCCTCGTCCCGGCTGTCTGCGCGTCCCGCAATCGCATCCGGCGAGATGGCCGAGAGCACAACATGGTCGCTGTCCATCACCAGAACCGCGCGCGTGCGCCGTCCGTAGGTGCCGTCGATGACCATCTGCCGCTCCCGTGCCTCCTGCACGATACGCTTGACCGGTGCGGACTCCGGTGCGACCACCGCAATCACCCGGTCGGCAGAAACCAGATTGCCGAAACCAATGTTGATGAGCTTCATACGCGAATGCTCCTTTACTCGATGTTCTGAACCTGCTCGCGGATCTTCTCAATCTCCGCCTTGAGATCGACCACAATCTTGGCAAGCTCCATGTCGTTTGCCTTGGAGCCGATGGTGTTCGCCTCGCGGTTCATCTCCTGTACCAGGAAGTCCAGCTTGCGGCCGGTCGGATGGGTGTCGTCCGCCATCAGCTGGAGCTGCTGCATATGGCTGCGCAGACGGACGGTTTCCTCGTCCACCGCGGTGCGGTCGGCATAGATCGCCGCCTCCGCCAGTATGCGCTGGGGATCAATCGTCGTGTCCGACAGCACCTCGTTCATGCGCGCGGTCAGCTTGGCGCGGTATTCCTCCACCGCCTTCGGGGAGCGCGCCTCGACCTGAGACACCAGACCGAGAATGGTCTCGCGCCGGTTCAGGATGTCCTCGCGCATCTTCTCGCCCTCGCGCTCACGCATTGCGGCATAATCCTCCGCCGCGGCGCTAAGCACTGTCAGCACATCGCGCTTGATCTCCTCGGCGTCCGCCTCCTGCTTCTCCGCCGTGAACACATCCGGCAGCTTCGCCATACTCATCACGCTGATGTCGTCCGTCAGCGAATAGGTGTCGCGGATCTCATGCAGCAGATCCAGATAATTCTCCAGAATCCGCTTGTTCAGTACAATGGTCTCATCTCCGGCATCGGATGCGTCGATGGAAATGTAGATGTCGACCTTGCCGCGTGCAATCCACTTGCCGATTGCGCTCTTCGCCGCCTCATCCAGAAATCCGTAGATGCGCGGCGCCTTGACGGTGACATCCAGATAGCGATGGTTTACCGAACGGATCTCGACGGTAATCTCCCGATCGCTGATGGTCATACGGGCTCTGCCGTATCCAGTCATGCTTTTCAAGCCGGTCCCTCCTGTTTTCATGCATTACTCAGAGACCCTTTTCTTTCACTCATTACAAAAGGGTCTTCAGTATATTATAACAACCCGTATATCTTGCCGTCAAGACATACGGGTTGAAGAAATTCATCGGTTTTTTGTGTTTTATTTCGGCAGACGGGCGATGAGCATCGCGATCATCTTGGAGAACACGACATCATACGCGAGAAAGACCACCGCGACCGCCGGAAGAAACAGCCAGAGCTTGCCGGCGATGACCGGCGGGAACAGACCGAGGATGTCGGCGGAGAAGAAAAAGACCAGGACCGAGACCGCCATGCAGAACAAAAACTTGAGCAGCCACTCGAGCGGCGCGCGGTTCAGCCGTTCGATGCGGTTTTTCATCAGCGTATACGGACCGAAAAAGATCGTATACAGCATCGCGCTCCCCTTGCTCGGCGAGAGCAGCAGGGAGAGCACCGAGACGGCAATCCAGCTCATCATCCCGGTTTTCCAGCCGCAGCGGACGAGCACCACGGCGCCGACCACACCGGCTAGTGCCGCGCATCCCAGACGTCCGGCCGGCAGCATCGACGCCGCCAGCAGAAACATCAGCGCCAGCGCCGAGAGGACGCCGCCCATCGCAAGCGTCCCATTCCTGTTTTTCCTATCCATTGCCACTTAACAGCCGCCTCCCATACAGTCACACAGGCAGTTGAGACACAGCAGCTGCGCACAGCAGTCCATCGCATCGTTGCCCTGCGTCGGACGGTAGCCGCCGTACTGGGCACTCTGGCTGAGCACCTGCTTCGTGCGCTGGTATTCGTAGTTGTTCGGCTCCATGCCGCAGGCCTGGTTGATCTCCTGCATCGCCTCATCAAACCATCCCTTGCGGTAGCAGACATTCGCGCGGAGATAGTGCCATTCCGCGTCGCGGTCGGACACGCGGTCGAGCAGTCCCTCCGCCATGCCGATGTTGCCGACATTGATCGCGTTGCGCACCTGATTGTAGATATTGGCGTTGGCGCCGCGATATCCGGCCGACTGACCGGCGTAGCCATAGCCGCCGCTCTGGTAGCCGCCGCTGCTCTGATACCCGCCCGAACGCGCCGAGCCGCCGGATTTGCGCTCCTTCATGATCGCGTCATACGCCTCGTTGATCTGCTGCATCTTCTCCTGCGCCAGATCCGCCAGCGGGTTGTTGACGTAGTTGTCCGGATGATACTTGCGCGCCAGCTCGCGGTAGGCGCTCTTTACTTCATCATCCGTCGCATTCGGGGAGATATCGAGAATTTTATATGGATCCATGCCTGTTTTTTCCTCCGTTTTGATCAAATGTACCGTTCAAAACCTGCCGCGTGACCTCCGGCAGACCTTGGCACAGAATATTTTCTATAATTCCGCCGTCTTTCTTTCTGTCCAGCAGAATATATGCATGATAGGATGCCGCAAGCGACTGCAGCAGAGTGTGGTTCAGTCCCTGCTTCCACGGGGTGAGATCCGGCTGAGTGAGCGAAAAGCGCAGACGAACCGGATTGTAGCTGCCGGATGCAAAATCGTCCGCGAGATCATCGCACGCGTCGATCAGATAGATCCACCGTCCGGTGTGATAGAACATCTCGCCGAGAATCCGGGCGTCCTCCCGCTCCTGCGGAACCGCCGCGCGCAGCAGACCGGCAAAGGTGTCCGCCGGAATATCCAGCGACGCGGTCTGCTCGTCCTGAATCCGGCTGAGCGTCCGGAGCTGTTCGGCGGCCGCGCGGTCAAATTCCGGATTGTCGCGCTGTGCCTTCCGGTAGCCGCGACGGAGCAGCAGACGCAGGAGCTTCGCGCCGAGACGTTTCCAGCCCTTCTCGTCGTCAATCGTGTCCTGCAGCTTGTGCCAGTTCAGGATCACGCTGACCGCCGCCGCGTGGCGGATGCCGTCGCTCTCGTGCGCACAGGTCCTCCTTCGGAACGGATGGGTAATGCACCGCCGGCGGCAGGTCTCACAGCCCGCCGATGTGCTGTCCAGCACGAGCGCGAGATAGGTGCAGTCGTAGCTGAGCAGGAGGGTCTGCGCGATGCCGTACCGCGACCGGATCGTATGGCACAGTCCGCAGTAGACCGACTGAAACCGCTCCCACTCGCGGACCTTGAGCTCGCTTTTCAGCGGGCGGATAAAGCCGAACATCCGGTTATGCCTGAATGCGGGTCATCTCATAGACCGGCTTGGCGTGCTTCTTGTGATAGTCGCTGAACAGCTTGGCGCCCAGAATGCCGAGCGCGAGGCCGATCATGGCGAACACACCCGGGATGGACGAGTGCATCGCCGCCGCAATCGCGTAGAACACAAAGAACAGGACAAACGGGATGACGTAGACAATCGCCGCAAGACCGAGGACGTTCTTCGAGCTGCCCTCGACCTTGACCAGATCGCCGACCTCGGCGTGGATCCGGTTTTTCACCTCGACAAAGATCGGGGCGGTGTACATCTCTCCGCAGCCGCCGCATTTGCTGCAGTCGTGGCCGCACGCGGTCTGCCGCTGAATCTGCAGACGCGCAATATTATTCGGAAGCAGCTCGGTTACAATCGCATTCTGCTGCATCACAATTCCTCCTTTTTAATCAAACGGACGATATTCGTCCATAATCCGCGACGCACAGGACAATCCGTCCACCGCGGCGCTCATGATGCCTCCCGCATAGCCGGCGCCCTCGCCGCACGGGATGACACCGGTCAGTCCGGTGCTGTACCGATCCTCTCCGCGCACAATGCGGATGGGAGAGGACGTCCGGGTCTCCGGTCCGGTCAGCAGCGCATCCGCCGCGTCATAGCCGCGGATCTTTCTGCCGAACACGCGCAGTCCGTCGCGCATCTCACGCAGGACAAACTCCGGCAGGACGCCCGTGAGCGTCCCGTACCGGACACCGACCGGATAGGTCGGATGAACCGAGCCGCATGTTCTGCTCGGTCTGTCCTCCAGAAAATCGCCGACGCGCTGACACGGCGCACGATAGCTTCCGTTGGCTCGGTAGGCGGCGCGCTCAATCCTGCGCTGGAACTCCATGCCAGCGAACACCGACGAGCCGTCAAAGTCCTCCGGTCCGACCGAGACCACGACCGCCGCATTGGCGTTGACGCCGTCTCTGGCGTGATAGCTCATGCCGTTGGTGACCACCGTGTGTTCCTCGCTCTGCGCCGCGACCACCTGTCCGCCCGGACACATACAGAACGAATAGCATGCTCTGCCGTTCTGCCGGTGGGACAGCGTGTACTCCGCCGGCGGCAGTGCGGGATGTCCCGCCGCCCGTCCGTAGCGCGCTCTGTCGATCGCGCTCTGCAGATGCTCGATGCGCGCGCCGACCGAAAACGGCTTGGGCTCCATCCGGAGTCCGCAGTCGTGCAGCCGGACAAACGTGTCACGCGCGCTGTGGCCGATTGCGAGAATCAGCTGCTCGCAGGCAATCTCCTGTCCGTCCGCCAGAATGCCGGTCAGGCGCCCGTTTTTCTGAATGATGCCGGTGAGTGCGGTGCGGAAATGCACCTCGCCGCCCAGCCGGATGATGTCCTCGCGCATCGAGCGGACGACGTCCTTGAGGATGTCCGTCCCGATGTGCGGTTTTGCCTTGGTCAGGATGTCCGCCGGCGCGCCGTGCGCCACCAGCGTGTGCAGTACGACCTCGCTGAGCGGATCGTGGATGCGCGTCATCAGCTTGCCGTCGGAATAGGCTCCCGCGCCGCCCTCGCCGAACTGGATGTTGCTCCGCTCGGAGAACGCGCCGCCGCGCCAGAACTCCTCGACCGCCCTGTCGCGGTCTTCCACACAGTCGCCGCGCTCGAGCACAATCGGACGGTAGCCGTTTTTCGCGAGCAGATGCGCCGCGAACAGTCCCGCCGGTCCCAGTCCGACAACCACCGGACGGTGGGCGAGCGGCTTGTGTCCCGCGGGTTTCGGCTCCTCCGCCGGCTTTTTGTACCGGACATCCGGACGGTTGATGCGCTCGGCAAGCGCCTGCTCCTCCGGGATCCCGTCCAGCAGGACGGAGAGCACGCGCGTGATCGTCCCGCGCCGTGCATCCAGCGATTCGCGGTACACCGAGGCGGTCACCTGCCCGAGCGGCAGATCACACCGCGCACAGGCGGTGCGGAACGCCTCCTCCGTGTCCGCCTCCAGCGGGATGCGGATATTGTTTACTAAAATAGACATATGCTTGTTATTCCCAAACCGATACTTCCACGCTGTACGATCCGCTGACCGAGACCGCATTCGGCGTCTCGATGGTCACGCCGACCTTGTGGCTGCCCGCCGTGAGCTCCGCGGTGTTAACCTGCGCCACGACATGGATATCGTCAGCGTTCAGCTGATCCAGTGTTTTCTTTGTGCCGACCAGTGTCACCGTGAGTTCCTGCGTCATGAGCTCCACCGCCTTGGCATCGCTCTGTGCCGTGTCGGTCACCGTGATGTTGGTCACATGGAACTTGCGCTGTTCCGTGCTGTCCATGCTCAGAACCGCACGGACGCTGCTCTCCTGACCGTCCGCCAGCGTGATGCCGGTCGGCGGCGTGATCGCAAACGTGAACGAATCGCCGTTTTCTGCGTTGTTGATGTTGATCGAGCCGACCTCGATGGACGAAATCGCACCGACCGCCTCCGGATCGCCCTGAATCTTGACGGTGTCCGACGACAGCTTGACCGAGGCGTTCTTGGACTCGATGGCGTCCTCCGGCGTCAGCGAAACCGTCAGCGGGACCTCGCGGACGCGCAGAACCGGTACGGATACCTTGACGCGGGTCGCCTCGCGGCTGATGTTGGTCATGTCGACCGCTCTGCCGCTGCTGTCGACCAGGGTGTATTCCGAGCTGACGTCCGAAATCGACTGCTTGAGCTTCTTTGCGTCCAGCTCGACGACCGCCTTGGCGACGCGGTCCAGCTCATTCTCCGGTCCGGTGATGTTGACCGTATCCGACTGCAGCTCGGGCTCGCCGATTTTGTATCCCTCCGGGGTCTTGCCGCTGATTTCGACCTCGACCGGCACCGACTTGGTCTCGATGCGGTCGACCGTGACGCTGACGGTGGACGGATTGCTCTCCACACAGGTCATGCCGGATTCCGGCAGAATGACCTCATACGCCAGATCATAGGTTCCCGGCGTGGAGATCGAGTCCTTCAGATTCGCAACGACCTTGATCTGCGACGCCGTCAGATTGGCAAGACGGCTGTTCTGTGCCGAGACGCGGACGTCGACCGTGGACTCCGCGCCCTCGATGACCGAGAGATTGTATGTGTTGTACAGATCGTCCGCCCCCTGCAGCTGTACGTTGATATTGCGGTATTCCAGCGTGCGGGTCGGGTTCTCCTGGTTCATGACATAGCACCAGAGACCGACTGCAAGAACAAACGAGATGATCAAGGTTAAAAGATCATATTTTTTTAACCACTGTTTCAAGATCTGCCTCCTCGGATTCCCAAAAGCTTTTCAAGGAAGGCATCCACACGGGAGACCTTCTGTTCCTGTTCCTCTTCCTCGGCCTGCGGAATCAGCTCCTCCGTCAGCAGTTCCTCGAGCTGCTCCGGAATCAGATTTCGCTTCAGCTGACCGCGGATTGCGACGGAGATCGCGCCGGTCTCCTCCGAGACCACCAGACTGACCGAATCCGCACGCTCGCTCATGCCGACCGCCGCACGGTGGCGGGTTCCCAGCTCCTTGGCGAGATTGCGGTTGTCCGACAGCGGAAGGACACAGCCGGCGGCGCAGATCTGTCCGTCACGGATGATCATCGCGCCGTCGTGCAGGGGCGCTCCTTCGTAAAAGATGTTGCGGATCAGCTCATCGACGACCTTGGCATTCACCTGCGTGCCGGTCTTGATGATCTCGTCGAGCGAATCACTCCGCTCAAAGATCACCAGCGCACCGGTGCGCGACCAGGACATCTCCTTGCAGGCTTTGACCATCTCCTTGACGATGGCCTCCTCCATGGAGATCTTGCTCTGGCGGGAGAAAAACAGCGACGCCACACCGGTCTCACCCACGCGGCGGAGCATCTTTCGCAGCTCGGGCTGAAAGACAATCGCCAGAACAATGATGCCCCAGGTGATGATCGTATGAAACAGGGTGCTGAGCACAACCAGATCCAGCAGATCCGACACGACCACGGCGGCCAGCAGAACAAGCACGCCGCGGATAATCTGCGAGGTGCTGGTTTCGCGAACCAGTCGGATAAAATGATAGATCAGGAATGTGACAACAACAATATCTACCACATCGTTGACACGCATCGATGTGAAATTCTGCAAAAATAATTGGATTGCGCCATTAAACATTCAGATTACTCTTCCTTATCCTCAATCAGGTTGTTCCGAAAACCGGAAAAAATCATTTTATTCTGTTTTAGTTTATCATATATTTCTGCTCCTGTGAATAGCGGATCGCAGGAAAACCGGTTATCTTCCTCAGCTGTCGGATAAAATGCGCCGGACCGCCTCCGCCGTGCGCTTGATCTGATGGCTGTTCTGAAACCATCCCGGAGAAAACCGGACGGTTCCGCTCTCCTCCGTCCCCGCCGTCCGGTGGGCAAGCGGCGCGCAGTGCAGTCCGTCGCGCACACAGATGCCGCGCTGTGCCAGTCCCTGTGCGAGCTGTTCGCAGGACAGGCCGCGGCAGGTGACCGAGAGCACGCCGGTCTGCAGTTCCTCCTTCGGGGCGGCATAGCAGGTGATCTCCGGCATCCCGCGCAGCAGACGGGTCAGCTGACGGCGCAGGGCGCGCTCGTGATGCGCGACCGCCTCCGTTCCCACCTGTTCGACAAAGCGGATGCCCTCGAACAGACCCGCGATTCCCGCGATGTTGTGCGTGCCGGCCTCCAGACGGTCGGGCAGTTCATCCGGCATCTGCGCCTCCGACGACCGGCTCCCCGTGCCGCCGTACCGGAACGGCTCGGTGACCTCATCCGCGAGCGCGATCAGCAGTCCGGTTCCCTGCGGACCGTACAATCCCTTGTGTCCCGGCATACACACCGCCGCCGCGCTCGGAAGCTTCCGGCAGGATATCTCACAGATTCCCGCCGACTGCGAGGCGTCCACGATCAACGGTACGCCGTACTGCGACAGAATGCCGTCAATCTCCCCGAGCGGCAGGCAGTAGCCGAATACGTTGGAGACATGATTGACAATCAGACAGTCCAGTCCCTCGCGGCATTTCCGCGTCAGACTGTCGAGCAGAATGTCCGGTCTCCACAGCGGCGTCGGAAGGACATCCATCCGCGCGCCCTTCCGGCACAGCGCCTGCATCGGACGGAGTACCGCGTTGTGCTCCATGCCGGTCACGGCAAAGTGCCGCGCATAGTTCCCCATCGAAAAGATCGCGGTGTTCAGCGCCTCGGTTGCATTCGCGGTAAAAATCACCCGTGCAGGATCCTCCGCATCAAACAGCCGCGCCGCAATCCGCCGCGTGTCAAACAGAATATTCGCCGCACAGACCGCCGGTCCATGCGCACTGCGTCCCGCACTCGCCGCGTGTGCCATCGCATCCAGCACCGCCCGCCCCACCGCCGCCGGCTTGCCGAGCGTCGTCGCCGCATTGTCCAGATAAATCATGGTCACTCCATCCATTCCCATTTGATTGATTCCGTGCGCAGACATGCCGCCGCCTGCTCCCGCTGACCGCGTGCAATCTGCACCGCCCAGGAACACGACTTGTGCCGTCTGTGCGCCGGACGGGTGACCGTCCCCGAAATCCCGCACCGCCGCAGCTGCCGCATCAGCTGTAACGCCTCATTCTGGGTACAGCAGACAATCCATCCCATTTCTCTCATACCGCACTCCCCCTGTGTCCTTGCGGGCTGTTCCCATTGTATGCGGCGGAGCGGAAATCCGTGCAAAAAAACAGCCTCCCGCCGGAGCGGAAGACTGCGCTGTGTGCAATTGTCAGATGTTCTCCAGCAGGCAGACCGCATGCGCCGCAATCCCCAGCTTTTCCCCCGTGAAGCCCAGACGCTCCTCCGTGGTCGCCTTGATGCTGACCGCGCCGATGTCCGCCTCCAGACAGTCCGCAATATTTCTGCGCATCGCGTCGATGTGCGGCGCCATTCTGGGCGCCTGTGCGATGATGGTCGCATCCAGATTTCCCAGCCGGTAGCCGTGCTCCCGCAGAACCGCATGGACGCGGCGCAGCAGAATCAGACTGTCGATGCCGAGAAACGCATCGTCATTGTCCGGAAACAGATGGCCGATATCACCCAGACAGGCCGCGCCGAGCAGGGCGTCCATGACCGCATGGGTCAGGACATCCGCATCGCTGTGTCCGTCCAGACCGGCGGTGTGCGCGATCTCCACCCCGCCGATGATGCACTTTCTGCCCTCTTTCAGGCGGTGTACGTCGTATCCGTGTCCGATTCTCATCCCATGCGCTCCTTTATAATCCGCTCGCCCATCAGGAGATCCTCCTGTGTCGTGATTTTGATGTTGTTATAGTCGCCTTGGATGATCGTGGTCGGCTGTCCGATGGTCTCCGCCGCGCCGATATCATCCGTCATCGGAATGCCGGATTCCAGCGCATGCTTGAGCGCCGCGCGGATCAGGTCGATATCAAAGGTCTGCGGCGTCTGTGCCGCGACAATCGAATCACGTCGGACATCCTCCACCATCCGTCCGTTCTGAATGCGCTTGATACTGTCCTTGACCGGAACCGCCAGCGCCGCCGCCGTATCTCTGCGCGCGGTCTCCACCGTTTTGGCGATCAGCTCCGGCAGGATGAACGGACGGGCGGCGTCGTGAATCGCGACATAGCCGACCTCCGGCGGACAGGCGAGAACGCCCTGATACACCGAGTGCTCACGCGTCTCTCCGCCGACAGTCGTGATCAGCGGCTTGGTCAGTCCCCATGCTTTGTACAGCGCGTGATAGTCCTCCCGCTGTTCCTCCCGGCAGGAAATCACAATGCCGTCGATCACCTCACACGCCTCAAATGCCTCCAGCGTCCGGCGGATCACCGGTTTTCCGCACAGATCCAGCATCAGCTTGTTTTCTCCGTTCATTCTGCTCGACGTGCCTGCCGCGGGCAGCACCGCATAGACCAGCGTCCCCTTCGGCGTTTGCTTCTTTTTCTTTCCAAACATCGTTTCTATCCGCTCCCTCTTCACACATTACCCATATTATACGGGATCGAAGGGAGGTTTGCAAGATGAGGCTGAATCGGACATCCCCGCTGTCTTGCAGATTTTTCTTGCATTTTGACGGTAATCGTGATTGAATAGAAGTGGGATAAATTGTAACATCAGATCCATACAGAAGCTCAGACCGAGAGATGTGGTTTGGAAACGCATTTTCGCAAGAGCTTCCAACCCCATTTCCCATTTTTCTTGTGAGGAGGAAAGAAACATGATCGATTTCAAAAACGGTGCCATTATCAAGCTGAGAATGGACAAAGATTCCCGCATCGGAGATGTTGCCGCACTGCTCGTTCCGGGAGAAAGAGTGATCTCCAGTTATACTGCGCTGCGTGATTACGTGGTATTCACAGACAAACGGGTGATCTCCGTCAATGTACAGGGAATCACCGGTAAAAAGAAGGATTATACCTCTCTCATCTACAACAAAATCTCTGCGTTCTCCGTAGAAACCGCCGGCGTCCTTGATCTGGACAGCGAACTCGAAATCTATCTCTCCGGTCTCGGCAAGGTGCGGTTTGAATTTACCGGCGGCTCCGATATCGTTGCAATCGGTCAGGCGATCGCCGCAAACACGTTCTGACAGAAATACGGATGAAATGAAACCGAACAGGGGCAGTCACTCCGCACGAGTGTGACTGCCCTTGTTTTCAGTATACTGCGAAAAAACAATCCTCTCACAGAACACGCACATGATAGGTGCGCATCCAGTAATCCAGCTGCAGAAAATACGCGATGGTCTGCGGGGTTGTCATCAGCTGTCCGTACCACGGCTGTGCGCGGGTATCGGTCAGCAGACTTTCCAGCCGATCCTTGCGCACCAGATCAAACATCGGCGAGCTCCCCTCCGCAAGCAGACCGCGCAGACGCTCCGAAACCGCCTCGAGATATGCCGGATTGTGTGTCTTGGGATACGGACTCTTTTTGCGCAGACGCACTTCATCCGGCAGCCATCCCCTGACCGCCTCGCGCAGCAGTCCCTTTTCCACTCCGTTCAAGTCTTTCCACTGCCACGGCACATGATACAGATATTCCGCAATCCGATGATCACAGAACGGAACACGGACTTCGAGTCCGCTGTACATACTCATACGGTCTTTGCGGTCGAGGAGGGGGATAGAAACATAAAAACAACCTGCAGAATATGTTTCTGCAGGTGTGTTTCATAATTAATCATCATTATCATTATCCAAATCCTCTAATATGCGTTTATTTCGTTCAAGCGCTTCCCGAACAGCAGAAATCCTTGCTTTGCTTTCTGCAGAATTATATGAATAGATGCGCTTTAGAAGATGATATAAATCGTATACTGCAATCGAAAAATAAAAAATACCGCATATTAAAAATCCAATATTAAGCATGTATAAAACATTCTGAATATGATTGATAACATGGTCTAAGCTCGATTCTAAATTTGATATATTCAAAATGATATTGTCAGTAATCTTAAGAACTTCTATCAATGACAAAATTGCGGAAACCATGAAACATACAATACTATAGACTATTCGACGAACCTTATCTATCATTATTGAAGTATTTTTTATTTTTTGAATCAGTGTTTCCGAAGATAGCCCGAGCAACAACCCCAATGCGGTGAAAGAAAAACCTGCAAAAACAGTGCTGACAGTAATAAAAACAGAATATATGTCTTCTGCATTCGAAGTTTTTGGAAGAGGGATAAATGGAAAATGAGTATTCAAACATCCCAAAACAACAAAAACAACAGCATATTTAATTGTTTTAAGAATTACCATATGCTGTTTCATAAAAAATACTACTCCTTATCGATTTGTAATTTCTTTTAATATATCTATACTCTCATAATATGCCATCTGCAAATGATCTCTATATATTGAAACAAATTCGTTTGCAGTATAATAAACTTTATGATGATCGACAGTCTTATAGGTCGGAATCTCAACTGGGTAATTATAATAATCCTCAAAGAAATTAAACTCTCGAGTTTTAATATTTTTTGCTTTTGCACGAAGTTTAGCCTTACGATAAAAAGGTAATTTCTCTTTGATAATATCAATAATCCTTTGAGTCTCTTGATCTGTTTGTGTAACCATTTTCCGTTTGTCAGCAGACAGTCGAACTGTAAATTTAAGATTTTCCATAGTTTGTGCATCTAAGATATCATTTTGATCCCAATGAAATACTGATTGCAACATATCAGCACTTGGAACTGGTACTTCGATTTCAATCTGAGAAATATGAGATTCGGGAGTATTATAAATGAGTTCGATACCACGTGAATTTGGAATTTTAGTGAGTTTGAGTGAAAAACTGTTATTATATTTTCCAAAAAAATAATTCAAAACAGATACACTTGGTGCACCTTTTTGGCTCAAATATGCCAAAATACCAGTTTGATAATTCAGTAATACATATGTATAAATCTCAATACCTTCTTGATCCTCACTAATTCCCTCCAAGAGTTCATTAGGAATATTAGTGGAGTAATTCCGATGCAAATAACTACCAGTGGGTTTTTGAGCGCTAAGACGCATAAACAGAAAACTATCATTATAGTCAAAAATATCCGCCAAATAGTGCAATTGTTCCTCACGTGAAAGATCAACAACTTTGAAATCAGAACAAGTACTGGCATGTCTATCAATAATTTGCGAAATAAGTGACTTTATATCAGCATAATTTGCAGTTCTATTATTAGATTCATCAAACAATTCTACTTTATAAAAATAAACCTTTTTAGACATGGAACAGTATCCTTTCTGAAAAATCTTGCAATACTAAACAAAGTATAACATAATCCACCAAAAAATAAAAGAATACCTGAAATATATTTATTCGAACAGTTGTTCTTTATTTTAGAATATCCCAAATTCAAAATATTGTCAATGAAATATATTATGTCTAGATGAATTAACAATAATATATTTTCCTGGACAAATTATTTCACGGATACCGGTCCATACTGTTCTCAGTAAATCACACCGGAGGAAGTCCCATGAAACACAATCGCTTCGAGGGCTGGTATTTCAAGCATCAAAACGATCAGAATATGGCCGCGTTCATTCCCGGACGAACCGAACACGGCGCATTCATTCAGGTGATCTCCACCGACGGTTCCGAGCAATTTGACGTGCCGGAGCTGTCGGTACACAGCGGAATCATCCGAGCCGGAGACTGTCAGTTCTCGCGGCGCGGATGCAGGATCGACCTTCCCGGTATCAGCGGCGAGATCGCCTACGGAGCGCTGACGCCGCTGCACACGGACATCATGGGACCGTTTCGATTCTTCCCGATGGAATGCCGCCACGGCGTCATCAGTATGTCGCACGCGCTCCGCGGCAGCGTGACCATTCACGGCAAACCATACTGTTTCGACGGCGGCGACGGATACATCGAAACGGACAGCGGCACGTCCTTTCCCAGCTCGTATCTCTGGCTGCAGTGCAACAGCTTTCCTGAGCCGCGCTCGATTATGGTGTCGATTGCGCATATCCCGTTCTGCGTCATCCGCTTTCAGGGATGCATCTGCGCTGTTATGTACGGCGGCCGCGAATACCGCCTCGCAACCTACCGCGGCGTCCTCATCCTCGCGCCGGTCCGCACCACATCTGCCTGTCGCAGGGAAAGCTCCTGCTGGAAGTGGATATCCACCCTTCCCACGATGGGTTTGCGCTTCACTCCCCTGTCAAGGGCAATATGACCGGCACGATTCGTGAAAGCAGCAATGCGGAGATCCGCGTTCGGCTGTGGGAGCGCGGAAAACCGGTCTTTGATTTGAGCAGCCATCACGCGGCCTATGAATTTGTTCCGCCCTCCGATGCACCGAAATCTTGAATACAAAAAATCCGGAAACAGAGCCATTTCAAGCTCCGTTTCCGGTCACGCTATTCCACCTCATTCCCTACTATGTACGTTTTATATCCTTAATTTCATTTTTAATATCTAAATATTTAGAAATAACCATACACGATAAAAACATATCAAATGTTCTATCATACCATATTTCTAATTCCTCTGGTTTCATCTTTAAAAATGTTTCACTGGCAATTCTGTCTGTTTCAACACAATGCCGTATACCTGTCCTATTGAACAAAAAGGTAGTATCATCGCACAGGTTCCGATACTCAGTTCTTTTTAGTTTTTTCTCAACTGGCTCTAGCTTTTTAAAAAGAGTGCATAGTATTTCACCTTTTCTCGTTAAATCCCCCCTATTATCAATCTTTTTGTACTCGACAATGCTATCTTTAATATCCGGATGGTCGTCGGCAACTACAATTCCCAGCTCATTTTTATAGACAACAAAAACTTCAGAACCGTCCGGCTCTATTGAAATCTCCGCACCCAAATGTTTCACAAACTTCGTGATAATTTCTATCAGCATACTAAGATAATTCTTATCTGCAATATATGCCACTTTGCATCTATTTATGGTCAGACAAGTTCTATTGCATAGATTAGCTGCATATTGAAGAAAATCCAAAACCATGTCCTGACTAATGATTTCAGCGTTGAAATTCTCTTTTTTGATCCCTAACCCTTGGCGCATATCCTCTATAGAAACAAAAGTTCCGCGTAAATTCCAGTCGCTAAAATACAATTGTCCTATATAATCCTCAATAGTAAATTGGGGAGTAAGATTTCTTCCGAATTGATTAATTTGTCCAATAATTTGTCTTTCAGAAATCAAACTCTCAATCTTTTGGTATTCTGTAAATAAGTCGAACTGCGGAAATATATTCGATTCAGAGATTCTTTTTCTCATTCTAGATTTCTCCTTTAAGACGATATTTTCCTTAAATATACCATATATTGCTCTTTTTATCTATAAAGATTCCAGAAATATACCATTCTATAAATAGAAAAAGAAACAGCCCCAGAGGATTCAATGGTCCTCTGGGGCTTTGCCATGTCTTTTACTTCGTATACTTCCGCGCGACCCAAAAGGACACCTTAACCCAATTCTCGGTCATCTCCAGCACGGACAATGTCACGCCCTTGCGGATCGTGCCGACCTTGTCCGACTTGATGCTGTTGGCCGCTCTGGCGTTGAGATTGGCCAGCGTCACCGCCCTGCCATCCTCCAACTCACAGTGCTTTTTCGCGATCCAGACGCCGGTTTTGATCCAGTTCCTGGTCTCCTCCAGCACCGTCAGCGTTGCGCCCTTGTCGATCGTGCCGAGCTTGCGCTTGGTCACGCCCGCGCCGGATCGGGCGTTGACCTTGGCAGTGGTCGTTGCCGTCTTAGGCTTCGGCATGATCAGATAATAGCTCGGATTGCGGTCGATCGTCGCCTTTCCGCACTGGATCAGGCTGGTCTGGATGACGCCCTTGGCGATCACCTTGACGTTGTCCCTGCGGAGCGTCGTGCTCGTGTACTTGCCGTCGTACCAATACGAGTCGAGCACGGTAATGACATCACCGGATGCACCCACCGCCGCGACAAAGTGTCCGCCGTTCGCAAACAACTGGTACGCGCTTCCCGCGTGCAGGATCGCTGTGCCACCCGCTTTGAGATGCTTCCGCAGATAGGCGTTCTTGTAGGTGCCGGTGAAGGAAAATCCGTACTTTTCCGACGCCGCCTTGAGGAGCGTCTGCATATCCGTCCCGCCGTCCACCCTTGCGCCGCAGGACACCGCGAGCTTACACATCGTCAGCAGACCGACATCCGCGATGCCCGCCGCCCGCAGTGCATTGCACAGCGATGCCGGACCGCAGGCGGAGTTGTAAACCGAGTTGCCGCCGTATCTGACGACCTTGTATTTGCTCTCGGTCTGGAACGTGACAGTGTATTTCTTCGTACTCACCGTGCTCACCTTCCTGTCAAACAATGCTTTTTCCTCGCGGCGTCGATTGGTCAGACCGTTCAGCACCCTGCCTCCCGCCTTATTATATGCGGTGATGTGCGCGCTGATCTGCGCGATCGAGCGCGTTCCGTTTGCGGTCAGTTGGTCGATCGATCCGATGTTATACGCAAACGAGACGAGTGCATCCAGCTGATTCTGATTCCAGTGATACCGGTCGTCGTACTTGAGCACGAGCGGCAGATATTTGGTCTCAAGCGACTTCCTGAGCCAGCTTTCCGCCGTCTCCTGACTGATTTTCAGTCCCTTTTTGATGGTCACACCCGTGATGGACCTGTCCGCATCGGTCGTACCGTAGCCGATCGTCCAGACGCCGACCGGATCGCGGTACGCCGTGAGATCACAGCCCTCCCAGCGTTTGACCAGCGTGAGACAGTTGTCCGAAATCTGCTTACTCATGATGACCGCCTCCGAAAATCTCCGTCAGCTTATCCGGCATCAGGTTCGGGTTCATCTCGCATAAGTTTTCCAAAATCGAGCTGATTTCCATAAGAACGATATATGTACAGATCGCGCCGGTCACTGGAACAGAAAAACCGAGGTTCAAGTAGACCTGTGCAAAATCAATCAGATAGCCCAGCACGACACACAACACGAGTCCGATCTTATGAAATAAACCTTCCCTCATCTTTGTGCTGGTAAAATGATTCGTTGCAAATGCCTTCACAAGTCCGCTGAAAAAATCAAATACGATAAACACAAACGTGATTAAAAATGCTGCACAATTCATCGAATCACCCTTTCTTTAGACCGATGATCCAGAAATCAACCGCGGTATTCTTTGCGAGTATCGCACTGTCCGTCGACACATTGACCACACGGAGATTGTACTCACCGGTGATCGCAAACGTGTTGCTCAGTGCAGCCAGCGGATAGATCTTGCTGTCCGGCAGCGATATCTTGCCGTACATATCGGTCGTGCCTTGTACATGGACCTTAACAAGCTGTCCGAGCGCCGCCGTCGCGTCCGCCTGCGCGGTTGTCAGCGCGGTAACCTGTTCCGCCGTCATCACGCCCGGATTCGACTCCGTAGCCGCCGGAAGATTGACTGCACCATTTGTTTTGGTCAGTGCCGTGCCGTCAACCTTGATATCGGTGACTGCATTTGCAACCTTAGTCACTTGATCCGTCGTCATAAATCCGTCCGTCTCACTGGTCGCTTCTGGTATCGTTACTACGCTGCCTGTTTTTCCAAGCGTCGCGTCACTTGTGCCAAGTGCAATGTCTGTTACTGCATTCGACAGTTTCTCGGCTTGCTCCGCTGTCATGTATCCGTCCGTCTCACTGGTCGCTTCCGGTATTGTCGCCACTAGGTCGGACACAATTGACGCTCCCGCCAGCGTGACATCGGTAATTCCACCTAACTCCTGTAAACGATCAATCTGCGCGGAATTTTGATCGACAAGAGCCTGTACACCGTCGTACAGATCCGTAATGGTCTGATTCAGCAGATTAAAATAATTGCCGGATGCGGTTTCGCCGTAATCTACCGGACAGGGAGAAACCTGTACGGCAAACGGGAAAATCCCGAGCTGGTCATGCTGGTCGTTCAGCAGGGTTACCACAACGGACGCCTTTCCGGGCGCTGCGCAGATGCTCGGATCCAGCACGACGGTCACCACATTCCCGTCAATTGACACGGCCTGTTCTCCCGCCTGTGTGGTGTCGTACAGGCTGACCGTTCCGTCCGCATTTCTGCTGTGTACGACTGTATGCGATACCTCCGACAGATCAGCCGGTTCCCCGTTGTCGTAACAGCTGATCGCTACCCGCCGTGTGTTGGCATCGTACTGCACCGCTTTGATCTCCTGCGGCGCCTTCTGCTGCTGAAAGTCCATATCAATCTGTGATGTGATAATCATGCGCATCCTCCTTCTGTCAGCGCCGCAAGCTGTCTCTTTATCTGTTCAATCTCCCTGTGCTGATTCTGGATCAGCTTCAGCATCGCCGGAACCAGTCTGCGCGTGTCCCAGCTCTCCACCGAGCCGTCCGAATTATACGACGCGGCAGCCGGATAGTGCTCGTCCATATCTTCCGCGATAATACCGATGATCGCCGTCCCGCTCAGTGGATCGTCCGCATCCAGATAATCATCATTAAACACAAACTGTGCAATCGGCAGGTCATACAGCGCTTCCGGATCAAATGCCGCATCCAGATCGTAAGAGATATCATGCTTATACCGTTTGGACGAACCGCTGGCATATTTCCTGAGCTGTCCGCTTGATGTAAGTCCGCAGTATGCCGAGGACGTCGTGGTTTCGGTCGGGATAAAGAATTGCCATCCCCACGTTTTGGAATAGAAATTGAACTCATCCGCCATGACACCGGACTGACCGCCGTAATCAAAAGCCGGAGATGTTTCGCTGAGGCCTCGGTATATCTGCAGCGGATGAACCGCGCGAAACGCCGTCGCCTCGATCTCGATCGCCTCTGACCCGGATTGATCCAGCTCAATCACCGATTCAATTTCCGGTCGGATGAGCAGGGTTGTTCCTCCATCGATCATAAACCGCAGACTGCTTGCAGTCAGACGGGATTCCGCACTGTGTACCGTTCCATCAATATCCACCGTGCCGGTCGATCGAATCTGTCCGTTTTGCGAGGTCAGCGCATTGTCAGACAGCGTCCACCCGCCGATTGTACCGGATGCCGATGTCAGTTCGCCTTCTATCACCGCACCAATGGCATGGAGAATTCCCTGTCCTGTCACGCTGAATCGTGTTTCATCATTTACCGTCAGCTCCAGAAAGTTCGCATCCGCGCTGTATTCGGGTGAAACGCGGCATCGTACATTTTCGCTTGTCCAGTTTGCATACAGTCCGCGTCTGTTTCCGGATACCCACCAGTTTCCTATCCGCACCTTATTGTTATCACTGTCGGCAGAAAACAAAGTATTTCCGTTTGCATCCGCCACTTCAAACACACCGGTTTTCAGCAGGCTGGCGCTCAGGACTCCCGCTGTGATGAAATCCGCGACAATCTGACCGTCGATCGTCATCGCAAGTCCAAATGTACCGTTGTATCCGGTACTGCTGTATCCCAGACCGGCATGGTTCCATCTCCAGACCTTCTGTGCCGTCTTAATATCCGGTGTGTCCATAATCAGGATTTCATCCGGTGTCTCCGCCCCGGTCGAGCTGTGCAGGATGACATATCCGCCGCGGTTGCCGGTGATCAGCTCGGTCGCCTTGCTGATCGCGTCCTGCAGGGCGCTGTTTCGCTTGCGCGCCTGCTGTTGAATTTCTTCCGACAAGCGGTTGATCGTCTCCGCAAGGTTGACCTGTGCATCTCCGATCTCCACGGATTTGTATCTGTTTTTCAGCACATCGAATTCGGTTTTGTTGATCCGAGCCGTCGCATGGACACCCAGTTTTTCAAACTGTACCGTCACGGTATCGCACAGCAACACCCGCTCCAGCTGTGCAATGTCCTTGTATTCCTCACTCTGTTCGAGCTGGACAAACGATACGTCCAGGCTGACCGTCGGGATGCCGATTTTGTTTGCCTTGACATAGCGTTCCGCCGCCTCTCTCAGCTGATCCTCGGTCGGCCGGTCGTCAAACTCTTCGCTGAAATCAACCGGCTTGGTGCGTGTAAAATCATACGTACCCTCCGCCTTGACAATCGGATCGGACTCCAGAAGCATCGTATTGCCGTCGTTGTCCGTCCAATACGGCACAATACCGGTGCAGACGCTGCTGCAGTTTTCCTCCTGTTTGACATCCGTCAGGTTTTTTCCGTACCGGATGGTCACGCCGCGGTCTGCACCGCGGTCGGTGTGAAAACGCACGGTATAGCGGTCGAACTCGTAATCTCCGCTGCCGCAGATATCCAGAATCGAGCCGGACTCGCCGCCCAAAATCTGCCGCACCGTCTTCGGTTCGGTATAGGAAAACTTGCCTTCCGTCGTTTTGTCCGTCCAGAAGGTGTACAGATTGGGCGTCATCGCCTGAGACGGAATTGCACGGAAGGTCTGCGGCGCGGTATCGCACGAGAACGGCTTCAGCGTGATGCCGTCCAGATCATAGCTGAGATGCTGGGCATACACGGTCACCTTTCCGGACAACGGGCGCGTGATGCGATAGATCCGGAACGGCTGGGAATCGCTGATCGGATTGGGTTTCGCCATGATGACCGCCCGCTGCCGCAGGTCGGCATAATGCGCGCCCTCCACCGGATAGACCAGCGTCAGCTCATATTCCGCATTGCGTTCCTCCGACACCAGACAGCTGATGCAGTCGGTCAGTACGCCGACGCCGTTGCTCTCCATCTCGGCGTCGATCGCCGTCATGGTTCCGTCGCGGATGGATTTCTGTTCCGCTGCCGCCCATGCAGCAGCGCTGTGTAAAATCGGTTTCAAATCGTCCACCACCTCGGTGTAATCTGGATTTTTGCAATGCCGCCCGACCAGCTCACCGCGTTATCTCCCGCTGTCAGCTGTGGGAACTCCGGTGCGCTGATCTGTCCGTTGCGGTTGATCGTGCCCTCATAGGCGTCCATGATCTCACTGTCGAGATCGAGATATCCCGCCGGATCCAAATCATACAGCTTGACCACCGTACCGCCCACGTTCAGTGTTCCAGCTCCGGAACCGTAGACGCGGATCAGCGGCAGCGCGGGGAACGCCGTGGGATTGCAGATCGTCCGCCCCTCGGTCAGCACAATGGCCTGCTCTCCGGTTTTGAGAAACCGCTGCGGCTTGCAGTCGAACAACAGTTTCATCTCTCCGGCGTGGTTGCACGCCTGCATCTCAAATTCGATCCCGCCGGTATAGCGCGCCATCCGGAATAGCTCCGGATGGTAGGAATCCTCCAGGCGGCAGTATCCGATCGGCGCCAGCAGCCAGGCGCGGACTGCCTCCGCATTGCGGCGGAATGCCCGCGTGATGGATGCCTGATATTCCACCTCAATGTTCTTGTATCTGCCGTTGTCGAAGGTGATCGTGCCGTTGCGCCCAGGCACTTCTTCGATGTCGACATCGCGCTCCGGCGCGTTGAAGGTGCCCTGTCCGGACACCATGACGCCGTAATCGGCAGAGCATCTTCCATTAAACCACAGCTTACCCACCGAATACCGCCGCCTTTCTGTCTGTCGCCCGCTGCATTTCGTCCATGAGGATGTCCGCCAGCTCGCGGACGTCCTGTCCGGGCGCGCCGTACACTGTGATACTGACGCCGCCCAGATTGGTATTGTGATTGGTCTGATTGGACTGGGTCAGCGGCTGAACCATCGCCTGATTGCCCTGCACGGTCAGCATCTCCGGTCCGGCCTCGCCGACAATCGCCTGTCCGCCGTCCGGCAGAATGCCGCCGGCTGCCATGTACGCCAGCGTTCTCAGCTTTCCGATATGGAATCCATAGGTTGTTCCGGTGATCGGATTGGTGATGCGGACGGAGTTGATCATGTCGATCACACTGTTGAACCGGTGAATGACCGTGTTGATCAGCCCGATAACTGCATTCAGCGGTGCTTTTGCAATCGCCGTAAATCCCTTGAAGATGCCGCTGAAGATCTCCTTGACGCCGCGCCACGCCCGTTCCCAGTCTCCGGTGAACACACCGCGGATAAAGTCAATCACACCGGTGAAAATCGTGTAAATACTGTCCCAGATGTTAGACAGATTCCGAAAAAACGCATTCAGCGGCTCACCCAGCGTCTTACCAAACACCGTGGTCCAGTTTTTTGCAAACACCTTCTGCAAAAAGGTATTCACTTTGTTCAGCAGACTCTGAATCTTATCTCCCTGTGTGCCGATCAGAGCAACCAATCCGACAACCGCCGCGATGAGCAAGACAATCGGATTGGCGGCAATAAATCCAAACACCGTGCTGAATGCGGTTTGCAGCGCGGGAAGAACCGTTTCGGTAATAACACCAAACGCGGTCTGCATTTTCCCGACAAAGCCAATGATTGTTGTGATATTGGTGCAAACCTTTCCAATCGTGCTGATCAGCGTACCAAAAATCAGCAGCAGCGGACCAATCGCGGCGATCACGCCCGCAATGGTTACAATGGTTTCTTTCTGCCCGTCATTAAGGCCGTTCAACCAATCGACCACACCCTGAATATGTTCCACAATGCCGGAAATCAATGGCATAAGGATGTCACCGATGGATATCATCAGGCTTTCCAGTGCGGATTTAAGTAATGTGATCTGACCATTCAGATTGTCCAGCTTCACCTGTGCCATCTCTTCGGTTGCGCCGCCGCAATCATTAATCGCGGCGGTAAGCCCCTCAAAATCATCCCAAGAGGCGTTCATAATTGCCAGAAATCCGCTCATCGCGTTTTTTCCGACCAGAGCCTCTGCATTGCTCGCCTTTTCCGCTTCCGTCATGCTCTGGAAACAGACTCTGCAGTCCTCCAGAATCGAATTCAGATCGCGCATGGATCCGTCTGCATTCTGTGTTTTTACCGTGCACTCTCCCAGTTCTTTTCCTGTAAATTTCACCTCTCCCGCCGTCGCATTCAAAATGGAACGCAGCGATGTGCCCGCCTGACTTGCCTTGATTCCTGAGTTTGCCATCAATCCCAGCGCGACCGCGGTGTCTTCCGCGGAGTATCCCAGCGCTCCCGCCACCGGTGCCGCATATTTGAACGATTCGCCCAGCATGGAGACATTCGTGTTCGCATTCGAAGATGCCGTCGCAAGCACATCGGCAAAATGTCCGGAATCTTTCGCCTGCAGTCCGAATGCCGTAATCGCATCCGTGACAATATCCGAAGTGGTTCCCAAATCTTCGCCGGCCGCAGCCGCCAGATTCATGATTCCTTCGATGCCATCCAGCATGTCCTCGGTTTTCCATCCTGCCATCGCCATATATTCCATGGCTTCACCGGCTTCGGATGCCGAAAACGCCGTCTTCGATCCCATCTCCTGTGCTTTTTCTTTCAGCTTTTCGAACTCCTCGCCCGAAGCGCCTGTGATTGCCTGCACGGTCGACATCTGCGCATCAAAGTCCGCAGTCGTCTTGACCGCCGCCGCACCCACGCCGGCAACGGCGCCGGACAGCACGGTCATCTTCTTTCCTGCGTCCTGAATCTTTCCGCCGACGTTTTCCATTGTCTTACCGGCATCTTCCATCTTTGCAATGGTAGAGTTTGCGTTTTTCGCCTCTTCTTCCAGCTTTTTCAGTTCCTGTTCGGTTGCGATGATCTCCCGCTGCAGACCGTCATACTGTTCCGGTGAAATCGGATTTCCAAATTCATCGCTGACCGCTTTCGCCTCCGCCTGCAGGTTTTTTAATCCCGCTTCGGTTTCGTCAATCTCCGCCTGGAGCTTGTCATATTCCGCCGTGTCGATCTCACCGGCGTTTTTCATTTCCTCCTGTTTGGATTTCAAATCGGTCAGCTTGGTCTTTGTCTCGTCAATCTCCGCCTGAATCGGATCGTATTTCTCTTTCCAATCGTCGTAATTCCTGACGCTGTCCTTGACCTGGTCGTTCGCCTGTTTCAGGCTGTCCAGTTTGGTTTTCGTGTCCGAAATCTCGGTTTTCAGCAGCTTTTGCTTCTGCGCCAGCAGTTCGGTGTTGGTCGGATCCAGCTTGAGCAGCCGGTTGACATCGCGCAGGGTTGTCTGTGTGCTCTTGATGTCACTGTTGACACCCTTGAGTGCCTTGCTCAGACCGGTGGTGTCGCCGCCGATCTGTACGGTAATTCCCTTTACCCGGTCAGCCACTTAACCACCTCCAAAGAAGCTGTCGATATCTTCCTGTGTCGCTTTGTAGTTGTATTTCTCATAATCGTTTGCCTTTTCTGTCAGCAGATCGTACACCATCCCCATGGTCATCCCAGACAGCTGTTCGTCCGACAGACCGAACTCGGCGCAGCGCAGCATAAACGCCGCGCCGGTCGGCTCACGGGTCGTGGATTTTATTTTTTTTTAGGAATACTGGTCGTCTGCTGATTCATTCCCCACAGCTCCATAATCACAGGGAGTATCTCGTAAATCGAGAACACCCCGGGGATGCTGTCCAGCCATTCATCCGGCGCGTCCGGAACCGTCGTATCCGCGTGTTTCGCCATGATATACGCCACATTTTCGAAGATTGTCAGATCCAATACCGACAGCTGTGCGTCCTGCGTCTGTTCCTCCGTCGCATCCTCCGGCAGTTCCATCACCTTCTGATAGGACTTCTGAAGCTGGCGCATATCGCGGATCATATCCCGTCCAAACTTGAACCGATATAGTCGCGGGATGAGTGCCGACGCCCGCAGTTTTACTTCTGTTCCATCAATGTTGATGGTTCGCTCCATATTCATTCACCCCTCCCCGATCAAGATGCCTGGGTCTCTGTGCCGTCGATCTTCGCCTTGATCTTTGCCTGCGTCGTCTCATCCGGCAGATAGACCTTAGTGAACCAGCTATTCTTGATCGTGTCCGGCGTGTTCGCCGTGGTGTACGCCATGACGTTTCCGTTCGGCAGAGCGGATGCCGTGATCGTGCTGCTCTGGGTCTTCGGCTCCTTGTTCTCGCCCGTGGTCTCACCGCCCACCGCCGGGCGCGTTCCGCTGCAGTTGTACATGACAATACTGCGCGACTGCTTGTCTCCGTCGATCTGGAACAGCAGAGCAAAATCCGCCGGATTGATCTCGCAGTTTTCCACCGCGACCAGATCGGTCTCCGCCAGCACGTGCCGCCAGATATCCTGCATCATCTGATCCGGGAACCGTGCCATCTCCAGATCGCCATTGTAGCCGGTGTTGGACTGCGCAGTGTAGTAGCGGATGCCGTCGGCATAGAAGCTGGTCGTATTGCCCGACTGCTCCATCGCCAGCGAGACCGCACCGGGCACATGCACCGGCGTGCCATAGGTCGGCGTGTCGCCGCTCAGGGTCAGAATCGCATAGTGTACATTTTTCAGGTTGAACTGCACCTTGTTTTCGGCTGCCATTGGTTATACCTCCAGTTCATAGATAATCTGATAACATTTTTCCTCGTCGATATAGTTCGGTGTTTTCTGATAGAAAAACGAGTCAAGCGCCGACTCCAGCGCCTGCTCTGCGGCGGCGTCCCGGTACGCCTCATACAGCTCCGCACGCAGCCGCTTGACCGGATGATACACAACGCCGTCCGCCGCGAAATTACTGCTTCCGCTCTCCAGCCAGCAGACATACGGCAGCGGCGGCGCCTCTCTCTCCGGCCATGCGTTGTACGTCACCGGCAGTCCGGATGATTCCAGCACCGCCTTGAATTCGTCAAGTTCCACGCCGGATCACCACCTTGATCGCACTGTTCAGCTTTTTGATCGCGTTCTGCTCCGCCGGATAGATGTGCGGTGTACCCGCCACCCGTCCGCCGGATACCTTTGCGTGTCCGTTTTCCAGCAGGTGGGTCAGCATGTAGTACCGTGCATTGCGAACCATCAGGCGCAAATCCGAGCCGGACTCGTACCCCTTGGATACGCCCCATCCGGCGGCATATGCTCCGGTTCGTTTCGGGCTGGTCTGTTTCAGCTCTGCCGCGGTTTCTGCTGCTACCTTCCGGATCTGCTTTTTCATTCCGTCTGTGACCTTCTGGCGGTAATCCTCCAGTTCTTCCGCGATCACCGATGCCAGATCGTCAATCGATACCGTTTTGCTCATACGCCCACCTGCTTTTCCAAATAGAGTTCGATCTGCTCGTTTTTCGCCAGATAGGTGCGGTACACCGCGTAGCGCACGCCGTCCAGCATCACGACTGTCTGACCGTCATAGTCCGGCGCAAACAGCGTGACCCGGTACGCCGGACGCAGACCGGCTTCTCCCGCCTTGAACCATTCCGCGGCAGATACGCCGGACACACTGCAAAACACATCAACAGCAGATTCCACCGGGATTTTCTGCCCGATGGAATCTGTTTCATATGTGATGGATATCAGCGTCAGTACATTCGATTTATCCATCCATCTCGTCTCCCCAGTCGGTAAATCCGGTGGCGGTCTGCATCTGCGCCTTCTGTTCATCGTAGGATGCTTTCAGCCGCTCCGGATCGTCCGGATCGCCGAAGTGCAGACGGCAGTAGGTACACACCGCACGGATGATGAGCGGATTTTCGGTATCCGTCTGTGTGACGCCCGCCAGCGCAAGGTCAGCCAGCGCCGCGTCAATCAGATCGTTGATCTCACTGTCAAACGCCGTGGTCGTGATCCGCAGCGCCAGCCGTACCTTGGTCAGCATACGTTACCTCCGTTACGCGGACGCTCTGGTGAAGACACAGAGCGCATTCTTGTCCACAGGCTTGCCGTCTGCCAGCGCCATGACACGATACACGGTGCTGCCGGTGCGGAACGCCACGCTCTCGTCGCTGGACACCACCGGTTCAGCCGCAAAGTTGAACTTGTATCCCTCGCGCAGATCACCGAAGATCACAGTGTCGGCGGCGCAGTTGTCGTCGACAATCACCGGATAGCCCAGAATATTGAACTTTGCCGGACTCTGAGCATCCGCCACCACAACCGGCTTTTTGGAGCTGTCCTCCATGCCGATCACCTCGCCGTAGAACAGAGCGCGCGGCATGACGAACGATGCGCCGGGCAGATACTGGGTCGGCAGTTTGGCAATGATATTCGCCAGATCCTTGTACGTCATCGCGGCCTTGGTGAAGGTGCCGGTGTTGGAAATCTCTCCGGACTTCAGAATGCCGGTTGCCTGGTTTACTCCCGTTCCGTTCAGGATGGACGCATCCACAGCGACCATCAGCTTGTTGGACAGACGGTCAACCAGCCAGCTCTCGAATGCATCGATGCTCATGGCCTTGACGTCCGCCGTGATCTCAACGGTTTTGATCAGCTTATAGGCGCCGAGCGTGACAGCGGTCAGTGTATCCGCGCTGTCCGTGGCGGCTGTTCCCATGGCAACCCAGCTGGCGGCATTGGCCGTTCCCTCAACCGGATAGCTCACGTTTCCGGGGATATAGGTCACATCCACGGCGGCAATCAGCGGATGCAGCTCCAGCTTTCCGGCAATGCGGTTCATGGTCTGGGTCGGGATCACCGCAGATGCGGTCACGGCGGTGCGCTCTTCGGCATCCAGCGGCTTGCCCTGCAGTCTCTTCAGATACGCAGTGCGGTATTCCGCGCTGTCTGCGGAAAACGTGCGCTCAGCCTCCAGATGTCCCAGCTTGCGTACCACGGTGCCCTTCGCACCGGACGCCAGATCGGCGATCAGCTTGCTGCGCTTTTCCGCCTGTTCCTTGAGTTCCTTCCTGCGTGCGGTCAGCTGGTTTACCTCGGCTTCCAGCGCGTCCACATCCGCATCCGGGCTGTCCAGCTCCGCGCGAATTGCGGTCATGCGTTCCTCGATTGCGTCCATCGACGCGGTTCTGATCTCAGTTTCCGTCATTGTTCATCATCTCCAGTTTCAGTCTGATTGTTTTGATTTTCTTCCGTCTGGCCTCTGCGGCAAGCAGCTCCTGCTTTTCCTGTTCGATCACTCCGTCGACCCAGGAACGGGCGGAAATGGTTGTATTCGGGTTCGCCGGAATGCTCACGGCGGACACGTCGTACACTTTTTTCACCTTTGTGATGGTTCGCGTGTGGGTATCCCGATCGTATTCATCGGCGGATACCACAAATGCCCACGACATCTGATGTACCATACCGGTCTTGATATCCTCATACAGTCTGCGCGCGCCCTCGGTTTTGGACAGATCCGCCCTGACAAACAGCCCGTGCCGGTCGATGGAAAGCTCCAGCGTGCCGTTGGACTGTCTGGCATATACCCGCCCCTCGTGGTCGTACTGTAAAATCACGTCGGACAGATCCGCATCCGCAAGTGCGTTCCGGTCAATCTGTTCCCTGTACTGAATGCCGTCGCATTCGTACAGCACATAGGGATCGTCAAACGTCGCGGCGTATCCCTCCACGATATAGCTCGTATCATCCGCCGGCACCATCGGCGCCGACATGCGGTATTCCCGCTCGGGTTTTACCGGCAATGCAGTCACGCTCCTTCGTTCTGTCCGGTTCCGCTGTCGATCTTGCTTCCGGATTCGTAGTATTCACCGCGGATAAAGTACTTCTGACCCTCTCCGTTCGGCAGCGGTTTCAAATTCCACATCTCGCGGATCTCGTCTCGGTTCATGATGCCGCGGTCCATCATGCCCTGTGATACATTCAGCTTTTCGGCGTTGGACATATACTGCAATCGGTTCGCGGTCGCCATCAGGCAGGTGCCGTGCGCCCGCTCCGTGCCGGTAAACAGCATGGCGGTCACGACGTCGGAAAACTGGATCGCAAACTGTTCCACCGCTCCCTCGTAGAACGCCGACCAGGCATCGCCATAGGCTTTGTTCTGCAGGATATCGTCGGTCACGCCGAAGTTGTTGTATACGTTGGTATGGATCACATTCATCTGATCCGCGTCGACCACAAACGGCTTGCTGTCGATCTGTTTGATGTCCGAATAGATATTCGGAAACAGCAGTAAGCCGCCGCTGGAATCCGCCTGCAGGTTCTCTCGGTCAAACCGCTTCCGCTCCTTGGCAATGTCCTTTTCCTTTGCAAAATTCGTCATCTTCGCCATGAACCGGAAGGATGCCGCATTCTTCACACCCTGTTCAATGCCCTGATTCTGCACATGAATCAGCTCCATCGTCGGATTCAGCGCGCGGTTACTCTCGCCGAACAGGTCGTCGCTATACTGCATCCGGGTCATCACGCCGCAGGATGCAAGCTCGATCGCCGCCGCGGAGCCGTCCGAAAACCGGTATCGGAGCCACGGCTCGCCGTGATAATCCAATAGTTCACAGCGCGACGGAAGCACGGTATAGATACCGGTTGTCCCGCCGAACGCATCCTGCACCGGCACGATGAACGCCGTGTTCTGTACATCCAGAATCGTACTTGTGCGGTACAAAAACTGTCCCCACGTCTGAAACTCGTTGGGTCCGCTGCGCAAACGGGTCTGCAGCTTGGGCTGTGCCGATCCCGATACCTCCACCTTCAGCTTGCTGATATGGGATGCTCTGGCGTGGATCGCAGCGCGCACCAGTTCGGATTCGTACAGCTGACCGCCCCAGTTGGTAAACACCGGAGAATATGCGCTGAAGGTTTTCCAGAACGTATTCCACATCTTGTCTGCCCTGGCGGCCGCCTTGCCGCCAAATATGTTGTCGAATAAACTCATTTAATCGTCCTCATTTTTCAGCTGTTCGCCGATCTCTCCGTAGTACTTCTGCCGGACCGTCATCGCGTCCAGCAGGGCGACAGCGCCGTCGATATGGTCGTTTGTGCTCAGCTTCACGGGCTTGCTCCGTCCGCTCTCCAGATCGGTTTTCAGTGCGACATTGAGCAGGTGAACCTTGAGCAGGTCGTTGTCTCCGATATCAAACACAGCGTCCTTCATCAGTCCCTCTGTCTCGCGGATGACCGGCGTCAGGTTGTAGCCTTGGAACACATCATCCATCTGGAAACCGTACTGCTCCATGTCCTGCACCAGATACTGTGAGGAGTATCGGTCATATCCAACTTTCAGCGGCAGTATCTGATACTGCTCCACCAGCTCCTGGAACCATCGGAAACAGTCGTGATAATCTACAAAGTTTTCTCCTGACAACTGCAGCAGTCCGCGCTGGACGTAGATCGCATACGGCAGACCATCGCGCGCCGTCGCCTCCTCCAGCTTCTCAGCCGGAAGAAAAAACTTCGCCAGCACATACAGCTTCGCGCCCTTTTCTATGACCGCCACGCAGGCAGTCAGGTCGGTTGTCCGGGACAGGTCGATGCCGCCGACGCAGTAGCTGTCTCGCAGCTGTTCCATGTCGATCGCCCGTCCGCTCACCGCGTCCGCCGCCTGTGTCGGCAGCCACGCCTGCACGCTGTTCTGCTTGATGTTGCAGTACTTGGTCAGAAACTCCGCCTTTTTGGACAGGCTTCCCTCCGCAACCGCGATCTCTTCCAGCAGATAATCGACGGAGACGGACACACCCAGATTCGGGTTCGCTTTCCGAAGCTCGTTGATGTCGTTCCACAGCCGGATGTCGTCGATCATGTACAGAAACGGCGCCAGACGGCTCTCCTTGCTGTCTCCCAGCAGGAAGCGGGTGCAGCGCTTGAGCAGCTCGTCATAAATTCCCTCGTTGACGTATCCGGCGGTCGAAATCGACAGGATAATCGGCTGTTTTCGCGCGCCCAGTGCGGACTTCATTACCTCGTACTGCTTGAGTCCGGCATCTCCGACCCAACTCGCAAACTCATCACAAACCGTAATGTGCGGGTTAAAACCATCGGATTTTTTGGCGTTGAACGCGATCTTTTTGACGCTGGAATTCGTCGACTCGATGTACAAATCCATCTTGCGCCGCTTGATCAGCGCTTTCAGTTCCGGCTCCTGCTCCACAGACTGCCAGAACGCGGAATACACGATGTCCGCCTGATCCAGCTTCGGTGCGACGCAAAACGCTTTCGCGCCGTATTCGCCGTCCAGAAAGACGCAGTATGCGACAATCGCGGCGGCGAACAGCGTCTTTCCGTTTTTCCGTCCTACGACCAGAACCACCTCGCGGAACTGCCGCAGGCCGTTTTTGTCCATGACGCCGAACACCACGGAAACGAAGGCTTTCTGCCACAGCTCCAGCTTGAGCAGATCGTCCCGCCCCTCGCAGTGATGGCAGAAGTTTTCGATGAATCGAATCGCCCGGTAAGCTTTTTTCTGATCGAACGCAAACCGACGCTGTTCCAGTCCGGTGACGACGTATTCGTAGAAAATCCGAACCCAGCGCCCGACAACAATCGAGCCGTCCACAATGCCCTGATAGTACGTCAGGATCGCATTCATTCCTTGAGCAGAGCCTCCAGTTTACCGCCCGCCGCCCGCTCCGGACAGATGTCGATCAGCTGTTTGATGATGCTCTGGTAGTTCTTGTTCGCCTGCATGTACTGGCGCACCACCGGACGCTCCCGCTCATACGGCTCCGCCTTCTCCGACTGCGAGAACATCTCCACTCTTCCGTTTTTCTCGATGTCCGCATAAGTCTGATCGAGCAGAACGCGCATCCTCGCAGCCTCCCGAATCAGGCCTTCCGCCACCGTGTACCGGTTTGGCGGCATATTTTCCAAAATCTTTTTCAGCCGGTTGAACTCCGACTTTTCCGTGATTTTTCGTGCCAACTCTGTCATCTCCTTTCGCGTTTGGGGTGGGGTCATGTACCTGAGAGAGGAATTCCTACCTCCACTCACCGGTCTCCCGGCGGCTTTGAAATATTCCAACAAGGGGGGATCACCGGCGCGCCGTCACGCGCCCCACAGCGTCAATCCGGTACCGGCGCACATGGCCGTGCCGCCTTCCATGACAGTCTCTGCACAGCAGTCTGAGATTGTCCGTCGACAGTGTGACAGACGGATCGTCGATGTTGTCCGGTGTCAGTGCCCGCACGTGGTGGACGATCTCGCCCGCCTGTACAATCCCGCTGTCCAGGCAGTCCTCACACAGTCCGCCCACACTGGCCGCATACGCCGCCCGACATTTCTGCCAGGCTTTTGATTTGTAAAAGCTCTTTGCGAAATCCTGCATTGTCCTCGTCTCTCTGTGTTTTCTGCCAAAATAAAAAGAGCACAACGCCCACTGACCGATCGTCAGTGAGAATTGTGCTCTGGCATTGCGTGCTCTGGCATGACGCTATATTTCATCTATTTACTAAAATACTCGGAATCCGCGCGCCCGTCAATGCGTTTCGCGCATCCTGCTCCAAAGATATACATGGTTTCAAGTCAAAATAAAATGATTCAGTTTTTTCCGTCTGGAAGGCCTGACAGGCCGGTTTCCGACCGGAAGCAAGCGGTACTTGATATAGATAAACTCGCCGTATTCATTCTGCTCTTCCAGCCGTTCCAACACCACCGCATTCGGCGGACACTTCACCGTCTCGTTGTCCGGAACAATCTCATTGATCTCCTCCGGCCGCTGCAGATTCCGGGAGCCTGTCCACAGCTGAGCGCCGGGCGCTTTGCCCTCCGCCGCTTCTTTTGTCATGTACTCCCCACGGTCGGACGGGACGCCGCACGGTCTCACATCGACATTCTCACCGAATTCCCACAGACTGCGAAACAGTGCGGTCTCATCCTCTCCGGTGCTGTTGATGACCAGATGATGGTGCAGCCTCCCCTCACCGTGTTTGTTCTCGGTGACATATACATACCGCAGCTTCTTCCCCTGCTTCTTTCGCTGAATCCGAAGCCGTCGGAGAAACAGCCGCAGATTTGACACGGCATCTTTTCTCGAGCCTGGCAGGTGCCGGTCATCATAGGTCAACGTCACAAACAGATCATCCTGAGAGAAATTACAGGAGAGCAACAGCTCCAGCTTGCGCTTGGACGCTTTGAGATTCATCGCCCTGCGTGCCTTAGTGGACATCTTTGCTTTTGCCGCCCGAACATGCTCTTTGTCCCGTGGATACGGCATCGGATAAACCGAAACCAGAACCAGATCTCCGGCAATGATTGTCTTCTTTCGCTTTGCCATAACACCCTCCAAACTGCCGCTCAGTCTTTCTTGTAATAATCCCGCAGATACGTCCCTGTCCGAATCAATTCATTGGACATGGATTTCAGCTTTTTTATTCGTCGTCTCAGGTTGATCTGCTCCTGACAGCTCTTTGTTTTCCGAAGCTCGAGCGTCAGCTCTGCAATCCGCTGTTCGATGGATGCATTGTCTGTGAAACACTGCTCCGCCAATTCTGCCAACGTCATCATTCGTTTCGCCTCCCGAGATGAAAAAAGAGCACAACTCCCGCTGACAATCCGTCAGTGAGAATTGTGCTCTGGCATTGTGTGCTCTGGCATGACTGTATTGTTTGGATAGGTTATTTGCGTCTCCGTCTTGCATCGGCGGCAGAACGCCAAATGGTTGATCAGCACCGTGTCGCATCCCACTTTCAAAAAGTGTCTGTATCCACAGCACGGGCATTTGATCCATTCAAACCTCATGTTTGTTCTCCTTCAGATTATCGTCTTTCTTCCGATTTGTCAACCCATTCTTTTCCTGTTCCGCCGCTCTCAGCCCGTTGTACGCCGAAATCAGAAACGGAACGCAGGACGCATCCGGCTGGCGGATGCGGCACCAGCCGGATGCACTCGGGCAGGAATGGTAGAATTTACACGGTGTGTTCTGACTCATCTCCCGCATTTCCTCCTGCTTCATATGCCCGTTCAAAAAAATCAATCAACTCGCTTTTAATGCCGTTAAACACCTTCCCTAGTGTTATCCAACTTTTCGTAAGGTTAGAGGCTGCTTTTGCGCACGCCGCACACGCATACAGCGTTTTATACCGCTGACTGTACGACACCGATCCACGATACCCTTTAACGCGTGCCGCCTCGCGCTGAGCTTTGTCCCTGCTGTAACCCATTGACATCAGCAGTTTCACAAAGCGTTTCTTCGTCATGCCTTGCCCTCCTTTACATGTCCATGATCGCTTTGCATCTTGGGCAAATCAGAAAAATCTGATCGTTTATCACATACTCCGAAAATTCCTTCACCGGAATCTTGATTCCGCACATATCGCACGGGAATTTTTCGTTCATCAGCTTTTTGAAATCAATCTTCTTCATAATTGATTACCACCTTGATCGCGCGCTCCAGCAATTTCATGATTTTATCGTCCTTGTGATGGTCGTTTGTGTAATTGGAATATAAATTCATGCTTCCTGCCTCGCAGCACGTTTCCATGAACCTAACGCTCAGGAATTCGCTTTCGTCGACAAATTCTCCGAACTCATCGAATCGGTCGCAGAACGTGTCCTTGATTAAATCGCTTACCGTTCTTTCAATCCAGTCATAGCTGTTATTTCCATGCGCATACCTTCGGCAAAGGTCGATATAGGATAACTTGTCCTGGTACTGATATGCTTTCGCAGTCCCTTCCGTATATCCTTGAAAAGACTTTCTGATCTGTTCCTCAAAATCTTCCGGAACCTTGTCGATGTCAACCTCTACCCCTCTTGGAAATTTAATTTTCATGTTAGCTCCCTCCATTCATCCGCTTTTCCAGCCGCGCCAGCTTCTGTGTCCGGATGCTCTGCACATAGTCACCGCAGTTAAAAATCAGCTTGAGCTGATCCAGCATAATGCCGACGTCTGCGATTTCCTCGTAGACGTTTGTGATCCGATCCGGACGGCTCCTGTGCTTGAGCGCGTCCAGCAGTTCAATCAGCTCCTGCTCCGCCTGGTCGATCTGATTGTTATCTCCGTATACCTCAATCGCCCGGTGCAGTACAACGTCCTCCCAGCGGTCGCGCGTGAGATGTAATTCCTGTTCTGTCATTCCCATCCTCCCGTCTCTCCTTGATATAGCATTCTCATGTATTCCTTCTGCTTCCTTCGGAACTCTCTCGCACGGATCCCGCGCATCATCACCGCGCATGCATCTCGATATCCGATCCGGAACCAGTCCCGCCAGTCGTCGCAGACAAAACTGTTTGTCTCACATGTACTGTATCGTCCGCAGCCTGTGCAGGGATAATGTTCCTTTTTCGTATCTGCCTTTATCATAACGGCAAGTCTCCATCTGTCTGAAATTAACCACGTTGTTTTTCCGGATGGGTCTCATGGATCATCTCTCCTCGACGGCGGCATATAGGTAAATTCCTGATACACGCCCTTAAAGCGAAACCTCCACTTTCCCCGCATACCGGTTTTGTTTTTCGCCATGCGGAGCACACGCGTGGAGTCGTTTTCCTCCTCGTCCTCCGCATGGAGCAGCAGAACCCAGTCTGCGTCCTGCTCGATCTGTCCGGATTCCCTGAGATCGGACAGGCGCGGTTCCCGATCCGCCGCCGCGCGCGACAGCTGAGACAGCGCGATGACCAGTGTCTTGGTCTGCTGCGCAAACGTGTGCAGCTGCTTGCTGATCTCGGTCACCGCGGAATAGCTGTCCCGAAACCGCTTGTCAGGCTGGATGATGCTCAGATAGTCGATAAAGATCACATCGTACCGGCGGTTCATCGCGGTCGCCCTGATCCGTTCGACGGTATATCCCGCCGCCTCGACGATTTCCAGCTGGCAGTATTTCAGCAGCTCTCGCTGTTTCCGTGCAATGGCTGTCCAGTTCGTCTCACTGTTCACCGCCCGGTTGACAATCTGGTCGAATGGAACATGTGTGGTTCGGGCGAGGATGCGGTCGATCAGCTCCACCCGTCCGGTCTCCAGCGTGAAGAACCCGACGCGCTTGTGCCGCGCCATCTCCGTCATGATCTGCAGCGCCAGCGCAGTCTTTCCGGCGCTCGGCCGTGCAGCGATGATCCCAAACTGTCCCTGACGCAGATGCAGCTTGCCGTCGTCCAGCGCATCAATTCCTGTGAGGATCGGATTCGGTTTCCGGTTCATCTCGTCGTTCCATTCAAACATCGCACGTTTGAGAGAGAAATCCTGATCCTCACCGCCCTCCAACCGTTTCCCGAGCTCTCTGGACAGCTCGAGCTGTTCTGTGAGCGTAGATGCCATCTGCAGCCGCGCGCCGATCTGTGCCACATCGTTGTTTCTGGCTTCGGATTTCGCAATATCCGCGTATTCTTTCCACGCCGCCGCAGTCGGTGTCTCCTCCATGATCTGCGCAATAATCTCTCCGTACTCCGGACCGACCGCATTCCGCACGACGACCGGATCGATCCGCTTGCCGCTGTTCCAGATCTCCTTCGCCGCATCGTACAGCGTCCGCAGCTCCGGCACGCGAAATACCTCCGGTCCCACGGTTCCGAACAGCTCACCGGCGATCTCCGGATCAATCAGCAGACTGCCGATCACCGCGCTTTGTGCCTCGTACAACTCTTTGCGTTCCATTACCAAAACTCATCCTTCCGCCCGTCCTGCTGTTCTCTCAGCTTGTGATCGCGCCGCAGCCAGTTGAGCAGGGTGAGATAGTGATCCTTGTACTTCCGTCCCTTACCGTTTGCTATGTATGCCTCCAGCGCGGTGACCGCATCCTGTACCGCCTGCGTGCTGATGGCATCGGTACACAGCCTCTCATATTCCTGCTTGGTGAGCATAACCAGCCCGCGTCGTCCGAACGCGAGCTTGTCCTCCCGATGTTTCTTCGCGTTTTCTCTCTTTTCTTTCTCTTTTATTCTTTCTTGGGTGAAACTTTTTTCATGGGTTTCGCGAAATTTTTTGCACCCATCCGAGAAATTATTTTCATGGGATGAAGTTTTTTTCACCCCTTGGGTGCAGGTTCCTTCCTCTCTGTTTTTCAGATCTGCCTGATAAATTCGGCGCTGCCCCTCGGCATCCTGCACCGCAATATATCCACGTTCCCGGAGCACCGCGAGGTTGTTCTGTATCGTCCGCACGGTGCTGTGCATCTTGCCTGCCAGCGTCTCATTGGACGCATAGCAATATCCTCTGGAATAGGTCAGGCTCCCGATGATTCCATAGAGCCGAAGCGCCGCGTGCGGAAGCGATTCATCTTCCAGCAGCTGTACTGGAATCGAAACCCAGTACGCGCTCTCCATTTTCATTTCATTCATTGACACCACCCCTCCTTCGGTGGTAAAATAATAATAGATATTTTTGGTTGACGCTGAGACGAAGCCGGTTGTGCTTCGCCTCGGCGTCTTTTTTTGTCGTCACGGAAGCAATGCCTGCGGCATCGTCTGCCTGATCATGTACGCCGCAATGGCTTCCCGGTATGCATCCGATGTTCCCGGACAAAGGGTCTCGATCTGCTCCATGGTCAGATCGATCGTCTCCAGCAGACAGAGGAACAGTTCGTCACAACGCTTGTCCATATCAAAACATCCCCTTCAGGTGGTCATTGTCAAAGACCAATGTGCCGAGGTAGAATCCGCGCTGCGGCTGATGCGCCGCTCTGCGCGCCTCCCGTCGTCTGCGTTCTCTGCGTGAGCGGTCCGCAAGGTCAAACGCCAGCGCGCCACCGCAGAGCAGACCGATCACGAGTCCAATCACAACGCCGATGCAGGCGATCTCCATCAGCGATCCACAAGGTACCATCATACTGTCTCTCCTTTCGCAGTCAGGTGCGAATACCGCCGCAGTCCCGCGGTCAGCATCGCCATGTTTCTCTTCCGCCGATACTCGCGCTCGGCCTGTTCCACCACGCGCCGGGTATATGTCTTTTCGTCCAGTGATTCAATGATCTCTTTCACTCATTTCCTCCTTCCGTTTGATGATGCACTGCACAAACAGTCCGATGACAGCCGCCGCTCCGCACACGGCAACGACGACCACACTGCCAGTCAGGAGGACACCGTACAGCACAACCTTTGCCCCCTGCTCAATCATGGCTCTGCTCCGTCTGTCTGTGACGCACCGAAACACTCTTGCGATAGCGCGACACCACAATATCAACCGTCTCATCCATCGACTTCCCCCAGTTCTTCGCCATGTGCGCCAGCGAATTGCACGTTCTGGGATCGATGTGCAGGGTAACCATGACGCGGAGCTTGTCCGCATCCACAGCGGACTGCTGCGCTTTCTCCCGGATGCGCTCACGCACCTCATCCGGCAGCTCACGCTTTCCGGTTCTGGCGCTTCCGTTTGCCGTGAGTGTCGGCGCAGGCGGCTCATCCAGATGGACGTTATATCGCGCTACGTTCCCCTGTGCTCCGCAGGATGCACAGACGCCCTTGTGTGTCTTTCCGCCCGCAAACGTAATCATGCGGTCGGATTTCATCCGCTCATAACACATTCTGCACAGTGTGTGGATATTCTTGTTTTTTGCCATAACGGCACCTCCTGTTATGTTGTCGCTCATGCAGCGCCGTCAGCATCCAACCGGGAAACGGCATCCCGATAAAAGAGAGAGAAAACAGGGCAAAAAGTAGTAAGAGGTCGTACAAGTAAGACTAAGGATTTTTCCTTTGTAAGTATTTTTTGCCGTATTTGATTGGATGCTGACGGCGCCGCACAGGCACCGGGCAGAATTACCGATCGGGCACGGTCTCTGCCAGCTCCGGAGGGATATCCGGAACATGGACCAGATCGTCAAAGGGACAGCGTCCCATGTACGCCATGTCGGAATACCGGAACGTAACCAGCGTTCCGTCGGTATGCCGGTAGACAACACGGACGGCATGCGGCGCGTGTTCCTTGCAGTATTTCATTACCTGTTGATATGGACTCATGACATACACCCCCTGATTCAAGCTATGTGTATCCTTGTTTGTATTTTCCTTCCATGATCTAATTAACGTAGAAAGGAGCCTTGTTGATGTGTACGAATTTAAAATACTTCTTAGCTTTCTCAACTGGTTGTGTTAGAATTTTCTCGCGTTTCCGCGAGTTTATCTGCAAAAAAAATATCAATTGCCTCGTCCTTCGTGAAACCCAGTACATCAACAAGACACTGTGCCTGTTCCACAGTAAATGCTTTTCCTCCACTGGACATTTTGCGATAGTATGTAGATGGATTTACGCCAAGCGCACCAGCAATATCATCTCCGGACATTCTCAATTCAGAAGCCCTTTCTGAGATTTTTTCAGTTTTTACGCTCATCGGATCACCTCCTCGCATATTCGCAAGTTTATGTTTACAGTTTACTCGCATATTCGCAAGTTGTCAATATGATTTTCGCGTTTTCGCAAAATTTTTCTTGCATTTTTGCAAGAAGCATGATTAAATATATCTAGGAGGGGATGTCATGGATGTTGGTAAACGAATTAAGGACCGACGCAAAGAACTTGGACTAAGTGCCGAACGCGTTGCAGAAATTATGGGCGTTTCCCCGTCCACTGTGTATCGTTACGAATCACAGGAAATCAAGGGAATGAGCATTGAAAAAATTAAACCCATCGCTAAGGCTTTACAAACAACCCCAGGATATCTCATGGGCTGGTCGGAAGATCCGGCGGTCAACCTTGTCACACATACGGTTGAACTCAGCGAAACCATACACACCGCACAGCAGGTGGCATCTACGCTAGCCGGAACCGAAGGGTTCGACTCCGAAACGCTTACCCACCCCAATGTGGAGCGCGTGCTGTCGGTAGCAAAGCAAGCGACAGCAGCCGAATTGCTGGATGCGACGGATTATCTGGAATTTCAGATCAAAAAGAGAAAATAAAAAATTCCCCCGTCCGTGCTGGTGCCACAGACGAGGGATGAATTGGACGTGATGCAATGCAAAAACGATTTACTGTACCGCCTCCTGAAGGATGGACGCGCCTTGAAGGACAACAGTTATTAGCATATTTAAAAGAATATAAATTAATCCCGAACAGTGCAACAGAGCCAAAGAAATTCCTTCATATTGATGCAATTTCAAAAATATCTGAACCATGCACAGTCGTCGGTTATGCCGATCAATGGGCCGCCGTTATTGATATTGGCGGAGAATTGAGTTGTATTGACCCAGAGTTTCTGAAAGAAATGCAGCCAAAAGCCAAGGCTTCATTATCCGATCAAGTGCTGAAAACAGTTACATTCCCTTCTGAATACAAAAGAATCTGTGTGTTTGACGTAGAAACGCCAAACTCAAATAGTGATCGTATCTGTTCGATTGGACTGCTACTGCTTGAAAACGGTGTAGAAACGGATTCGTTTTACTCTGTCGTCAATCCGGAAACGCATTTTGATCTTTACAACATGGGTGTAAACGATATCACTCCGGATCAGGCTGAGATATCGCCGACATTCCCGCAGATCTGGGAAAAGATCCAGCCGTTTTTCAAGAATACTCTGCTTGTTGCGCATAATGCACCCTATGATATTTCGGTATTGAAAAAAACGTTTTCATTCTATGGGCTTCCTGAGCTTCCTGTTTCTTATGCTTGCACGTTGAATATGTCTAAACAGATGTATCCGGAATTCTGCAGTCATGCTCTCAATGTCCTGTGCGATGAATTTCATATCGAGCTCGACCATCACAATGCAGAGAGTGATACAAGAGCCTGTGCGAAAATTCTTTTAAAAATGTTGGAGGATGGACTGGATCTTTCCGCACACATCAAAACCTGCGTTCTGTCCGATCCCCTCGTTGCCTGCAATCAGTCCTGCCCTGATCCGGCAGAAGAACCGGTCATTATTGATATTGATTCTTACTTCACAATTCCGAAAGAACCGCTGGACATCGTAGGAAAATCTGTCTGCACGACCGGAGACTTTGACTATGGTGATAAGGAAGAAGTCCATGCCATGCTGTCCGATCTCGGCGCAGTAGTGAGAAAATCCGTTGTAAAAAATCTCTCGTACTTAATCGTCGGAAATAAAGGAAGCGATGCCTGGTCATGCGGATGCTATGGAACAAAAATTCAAAAGGCATTGGAAAACCAGCAAAACGGATCTAATGTAAAAATTATTCGCGAATCTGTTTTTTTCGAAGCATTGAAATCCACGAATACCGAGATCCTCAACGAAGACCAGATTTTTTCCAAAATCGAATCTGTTCTGACTTCTGCCGGATATCACGATCTTAAAATCAAGTTAGATCCCCGGAACCCAGGACAATCGAAACCATACTATGTCATCAATTTCTGTAATAAAACATGCCTTCGTTTCAACGGCGAGGTAATAAAGTATGCATACATTATGCCGGCGATGAAGAAAGCCTGCCAAGCGATCATTCCTATACAAACCATGAAGAATCAGCCATGGCCGCGTTTTCCTGTTGCCGGAACAGATTGGGATGCTCTCGCTCCACTCTGGATTGAAATGTATGAGTATTGCTTATTTAACAGCGCAGACGGATTTGACTGCTGTTCTCGGTATGAGCAGTGCAGTGATGCAAAGCAGTGTATTCATCCGGATCAAACCTTTGCCGGCGGATGCAGATATCGTCAGCGTTTGCGCAAAGGAATTATCTATTACGGAAGAAATCGCAATGTTTAACGAACGCACATCATCCCCCTGTAAGGCCGTGCGGCATTTGTCATCCTCCGACAGAATAACAAACAAAAAGAATACCGCCTCGGTGTTGGCGCACCGGAAGGAAAGGAGTGCTTATGTCTCAGCCCAATGAACTCTATCAGCAGATCGCGGCTGTCGGTCGGAATCTGGGTGCACAGCGCATCGTCCTGTACGGCTCCCGTGCCCGCGGCGATCACCGCCAGCGCAGCGACATTGATCTTGCCGTCTATGGTCTGCCGCGTGAAGCGCGCTGTTCCTTTCTGGATGCCATCGATGATCTTCCCACCTTGCTTTCGTTTGATGTCATCTTTATGGACGATCCATTGTCTCCCGCATTGATTCAGAATGTAGAAAGAGAGGGCATTGATCTTATGACAAAGTTTAATGAAAAATATGCAAAGTACTGTATGGCAGTGGATCGGCTGGACGAGTCGATTACAGCCTATGAAATGGCACCCTCTGATATTATCCGCGACGGGATTATTCAGCGTTTTGAATTCTGTACCGAGCTGGCTTGGAAAACGGTTCGGGAATATCTGCTGGAGGAAGGCGTCGAATTCCGAAATACCCCAAAGGCGGTCATGCGCGAAGCATATGCAGCCGGTTTAATCGACGAGGATGCTCTGTGGAGCAAACTGCTGAACGACCGCAATCTCACTTCCCACACATACAATGAAGGCACAGCACAGGAAATCTTCGGCTGTATCTGTACAGATTACAGGAGGTTATTCCGCCAGCTGGCAGAAGCGCTGAAAGAACAGTAGACAAAAAAAATTCCCGCCCCGGTGTTGGCGCACCGAGACGGGACATAGGAGCAGATAAAAACTTTGACCGGTCTTTTCTGCTCCTTTATTTTACTATATCCATTTCAAAAAGTAAATAAAGGAGATGACGAAATGAATCGAATTGACGCGATTTACGCCCGTCAGTCCATCGAGAAGAAGGACAGTCTTTCCATCGAATCACAGATCGCGCTGTGTAAACGCGCCGCCGATCCGGACGCCGCCGTGTATCAGGACGCCGGATACTCCGGCAAGAACACCCAGCGCCCCGCCTTTTCCCAGCTCATGGACGACGTGAAAGCGGGAAAGATCAAGCGGGTGTTCTGCTACCGGCTCGACCGCATCTCGCGTTCGGTGCTGGATTTCAGCTTACTCTGGCAGACCTTTGACGAGCATCATGTTGAGTTTACCAGCATCACGGAGTCCTTCGACACGAATTCCCCGATGGGACGCGCGATGGTGATCATCATCATGGCGTTCGCGCAGCTCGAGCGCGAGACCATCGTGAGCCGCTACACAACCAACCGCTATGCCCGCTCGAACAGCGGCATCTGGGCTGGCGGCAAAGCGCCCTACGGCTTCCGGATCGAGAAGCAGCTCATTGACGGCAGGAATCAGTCCGTCCTTGCGCCGGTTCCGGAGCGGCTGGACACGGTGCGCTGGATGTTCGATCAGTACGCGTCCGGCACCTGTTCCCTGCACTCGCTGGCAAAGGAGCTGAACGAAAAGGGTATCCGTCCGGACAGCCGGTCGGAATTCTGGAGCGCGACCGCGGTGCGCCGCATCCTGCGCAATCCGGTGTATGCCGCCGCGGATGTCGATCTGTACTCGCACTACTACGCATCGGCGCACATCGTGAACGATGTGCATGAGTTCGACGGGACGCACGCCGCCTATCTGACCGTCAAGGGCGGAAAATCCGCAGGCGGCACGTGTACGCTGTCGCTCGCGCACCACGCGGGTGTGATCCCCTCCCACGTGTTTCTCACGGTACAGCGCGCACTGTCCGGAAATCAACAGATCAAGAACGGCGTCCGGAGCAGACTCACATGGCTCGCCGGTCTGATGAAATGCGCACAGTGCGGCGGACGGATCACGTTCTTTCAGAACAAAGGCAGAACCTATCTCCAGTGCTACAACCGGTTCCACACCGCCGGACGGTGCACCGCCGTCATCCACGGCAATGCTGCCGTGTACGAAGCCTATGTATCGGACGCCATCCAAACCCATGTCCGGACGCTGATGCACGACGGTCCTGACGAGACCGATCCGGACGCGGACAGCGGTGTGAATGCGCTGAAAATCAAGCTGCTGGAGAACGAACAGCAGACCCTCAATCTGATCGAGGCGATCAAGATCGGCGGCGCTTCCACGATCCGCATCGTACAGGCGGAGCTGTGTGCGCTGGAGGACGAGCACGACGCGCTCACCGCCGAGATCGCGCGCCATCAGCCGCGGTACCGTCTGCCGGAGGGACTAGAATATCTCGACTTCCCCGAGCTGGACTACGACGGCAAGCGCGACATCGCACGGATGCTGATCGACCGCGTACTGATCGGCTCTGACCGGCCGACGCAGATCGTCTGGAAGTAGGTCAGACCGCTGGGACGTTTGCATCGAGCAGCGTCTGCATAAACCACAGGAAATTCAGCTGGGTCATCTCCCGGATGCGCCGGTCGTCCGGCGTGTCGTTCTCAATCGGCTGAACCTGAGCAATCGTCTCCTGATATTTCTGATCGACATACTGCATCGGGTCGCGGTATTGTTTCCACTCCTCGCGCAGGAATGACGCGCGGTAGGCGGTGGACTGCGCCCACGGGAATCCCGCCCGCCGCCGAACCTCCGGGTCGCGGTACCACGGATACCCGCCGAAGATTTCATCGGCACACTCGCCAGAAAGCGCGACGGTGCCGAGTTTTTTTATCTCGCGGCAGAACAGCAGCAGGGACGAATCCACATCCGCCATTCCCGGCAGATCGCGCGCCTCGACTGCCTCGAACAGCGCATCGACGAGCTGCGGCGTGTCGATTGTGATCAGATGATTCTCCGCCCCGATCGCCTCGTTCATCCGCGCGATGAAGTCGTCATCCGTGTTGGGCTGAAACTTTGTCGCTTGGAAATATTTCCGGTTGTCCCGATAGGTCACCGACACCGTGTGCAGGGTCTTTCCGCGCTTGCGGTACTCCCGTGCGGCGAGTGCTGAGAGAATGCTGGAATCCAGTCCGCCCGACAGGAACGTGCACAGCGGCACATCGCTGACCAGCTGCCGCCGCACCGCATCCGAAACCAGACCGCGCACGGTCTCCACCGTCTGCTCGAGCGTGTCCGTGTGCGGACAATCGCGCAGCCGCCAGTACTGCCTCTGAGAGAATCCGCGTCTGGTGTCAAACCATCCGCAGTACCCCGGACGCAGCTCCTGCACATCCCGGAACACCCCGCATCCCGGCGTGCGCCCCGGACCGAGCAGCATCAGCTCAAACACCCCGTCCGCATGGATGCATGGCTCCACCCCTGGACAGCACAGCAGGGTTTTGATCTCGGAGGCAAAGCAGAAGCGTCCGCCTCTCTCTGTAAAGAAGAATGGCTTTACACCGATGCGGTCGCGCGCGAAAAACAGCGCCTGACAGGCCGAATCCCACACCGCAAACGCAAAAATCCCGTTGAGATGCAGGACACAGTCCTCTCCCCACTCCAGATAGGCGTGGAGCACAATCTCGGTATCCGACTGCGTCCGCAGGATATGTCCGCGCCCCTCCAGTGCACTGCGCAGCTCGGGCGTGTTGTAGATCTCCCCGTTGTAGACAATCGTACAGCTCCGCTCGCCCTGCGTCCATGTCATCGGCTGAAGCCCGTGCTCGATGTCAATGACCGCCAGACGCGAGTGAATCAGCGTCGTATCTCCGTCCTGCCAGATGCCGCGCTGATCCGGCCCTCTGCGCTGCATCGCGGCAAGCATCCGGAGCGCGGTCTCATAGGAGCACGCCGCGCCGACCATACCGGCAATTCCGCACATAACATTCCCTCCGTTTCCTCCGATTCGCATCCGGATTTGTCTCTCGACAATATATGCGCAGACGGCATGGATTGTGCACAATGCGGGACAGATGGAGCAAATTCGTACAATTTCTCACCGGCCATGTCTTGACAACCCGAAAAAACCGACGTAGAAATGGACATCTGGGACGGAGACGCACCGGAGGTCCGTGAGCCGACGATCTCAACCGACGGCAGCGTCAGCTTTGTCAACGCGAGTGAATCCGGCATCTTCATCCCCTCGGTTCAGCACTGGCAGAAGGTCTCGCGCGGTCAGCCGATCGGCGACATCGTCTCTCCGGCAACCGGTGAGATTCTGCACCGCGCCGTCTCCGAGGTGGACGGCATGGTCTTCACCCTCCGGGAATATCCGGTCGTCTACGCCGGCTCGCTCCTCGCGCGCATTCTGGGAGAGAAACTTCCGACGCAGGAGGCGGACAGCCATGATTAAAGAAATACTCTACGAAATGCCCTCGCCGTACCGCGAGCCGATGCAGGTTGCCGGCTACCGCTTCGGCAAGGGCGACAAAGCCGTCTGTATTGTCGGCTCGATGCGCGGCAACGAGATCCAGCAGCTGTATATCTGCTCCCAGCTCGTGAACACCCTGCAGAATCTCGAAAAGCGCGGCATGCTGGTCAAGGGCAATGAAATTCTCATCATCCCGTCGGTCAACCATTTCTCGATGAACATCGGAAAGCGGTTCTGGGCGATGGACAACTCGGACGTCAACCGGATGTTCCCGGGCTATTCCGAGGGCGAGACCACCCAGCGCATCGCCGCCGGTGTGTTCGACCGCGTTCAGGGCTACCGGTTCGGCATCCAGTTCCCATCCTTTTATATGCCGGGCGACTTCATCCCCCATGTCCGCATGATGGACACCGGATTCCAGTCCACCTCGCTTGCCAACCTGTTCGGACTCCCCTATGTGCTCATCCGCAAACCGCGTCCGTATGACACCGGCACGCTGAATTACAACTGGCAGGTGTGGGACACCAACGCGTTCTCGGTCTACACCAAGGAGACCGACCATATCGACGAGTCCTCTGCCCATCTGGCGATGGTCTCCGTCCTCCGGTTCCTGTCCCGCATGGGCATCATCAAGTACAACTGCCACAGCGGATTCATCGCCTCGATCATTCACGACGAGGAGCTGCAGTCCATCCAGTGCCCATGCGCGGGCATCTTCCAGCCGCTCAAAAAGACCGGCGACAACGTACTGTTCGGCGAGGAGATGGCGAACATCATCCATCCGCTTGAGGGACATGTGATCGGTCACATCTATTCCCCCTGCGACGGCATCGTGTTCTTCTCCCACTGCTCCCCGCTCATCACCGAGCAGACCACCGCGTTCCGCGTCATCAAGCGGCTTCACGGGTAGATTCTTCAAGCAATTTCTACAATTTCTTCCTAATATCCAAAAAGCCCTCACTGTTTGTGACAGTGAGGGCTTTGCTCATTTCCGAAGCTGGTTTTGAATCTCTCGAATCGTATCCGCGTGGTATTCCGTGTTGTAGGTCGCTCGAATCGCGCGGTACAGCAGCGCCGGCTCCCACGCCGGATCCGGCTGTTGCAGCACGGCAAACAGCGCGCGCGCCGCCTGCCCGTCCGCGTCCTCGCGCTCGAGCTTGCGCAGTCCGTCGGTGAAATCGTCCGGATAATATCCGTGACCGATCATGCACTGACAGCCCGGGTCGAGGGCGATTTTAGACTGACCGATCTCGAACAGCAGCTGATCGATCTCCCGCTCGGAGGGATCTTCCGCGGTCATCGCGAGCGCCCGGCGCACCAGTGCATTGCGCTCCTCCCGCATCTCGATCGGATACAGCGAGTAGGTCAGGCTGTACACCGCGCCGAGAATGCGCGCCATGTTCTCCCGCGTCATCTCAGTACACCTTGTCGAGATAGCCGACGATATCGCGCATGACACAGTGGTTGTTGTCCGAGACGACGACATCCGCCAGTTCCACGACGTCTTTGCGTCCGTTCTTCGGGACAAAGCTCTTGGACGCCATGCGCAGCATCGGGATGTCGTTCTGACTGTCGCCCGTGGTGTAGATATGCTCCGGACGCACAGACAGGTAATCCGCCACGCGCTGAACGCCGTCGCCCTTGTGTCCGCCCTTGCAGGTCATCTCGTAAAAGACCGGCGTCGAGAAGGTCAGATTGTAGTACGGATCCATCTCCTCGAGTGCGGCACGCACCTCGTCCACCTCGTGGGTCAGTCCCGTGAAATTGATCTTGCCCCACTGCTCCACCGGCTCCGGAATCTCGTCGATGTCCAGCACGGTGTATGGGATATCCAGATTCTCAAAGTGAATGCGGGTGGTCTCGCACATATTGCAGACATACGAGCGATCGAGCAGAAAGACCTCGATGCCGATGTGCGGATACTGCTTCATGATGCGCTTGGCGATCATACGCGCGCGCGCGTCCAGTCCCTCCATGTAGACAATCTCGCGGGTGCGCTCGTCGCACAAAATCGCGCCGTTGAGGTACACGCCCGGACAGTTGCACGGGAGCAGACTGCGGTAGGCATCTGTCGCCGGGCGGGTGCGTCCGGTTGCGAGGGCGAAATAGCCGCCGTTTTGTGTAAAATACTCCAGCGCCTCGATATTTCCGCGGTCGATCTGCCGCTGATCGTTCAGCAGCGTGCCGTCCATATCGGAGGCGAGCAGTACACCGTCAAATTTCCCCATAATGACTCCTTAATCTGTTCAGTACCGCCTCGAAATAGTCCGGAAGCGGTGCGGTAAATGTCATGCGTTCTCCGGTCGACGGATGGGTCAGCGTCAGCTTTCCCGCGTGCAGGCACTGTCCGCCGAGCTTCCAGCTGTCGGTCTTGGGACCGTACAGCGGGTCGCCGATGATCGGATGTCCGATGTGCTTCATGTGGACGCGGATCTGATGTGTCCGTCCGGTCTCCAGCCGGAAGGTCAGATAGGTAAACCCGCGGTAGCGCTCGAGCACCGCATAGTGCGTGACCGCCTCCCGCCCGTTCGGATCGACCGCCATCTTCTTTCTGTCGGTTCGATGTCGGGCAATCGGCGCGGAGATCGTCCCGCTGTCCTCCTTCGGACAGCCGATCACCACCGCGTAGTACTGGCGCAGTGCCGAATGCACGGCGATCTGCTCCGCGAGCGAGCGGTGCGCGGCGTCGTTCTTTGCGACCACCAGCAGTCCGCTCGTGTCCTTGTCGATGCGGTGGACAATGCCCGGACGGATCTCGCCGTTGATGCCGGACAGGCTGTCCCCGCAGTGGTACATCAGCGCGTTGACCAGCGTCCCGCTCCAGTTCCCCGGCGCGGGATGCACCACCATGCCGCGCGGCTTGTTGACCACGACGATATCCGCATCCTCGTACACCACATCGAGCGGGATGTCCTCGGGCTGAATCTCGACCTCTTTCGGCTCGGGCAGCTCGACCGAAATCGCGTCGGCTTCACAGACCTTGTAGTTCTTTTTGAGCGGTTTTCCGTCCTTGCAGACCGCGCCCGATTCAATCAGCCCCTGCAGCGAGGAGCGCGTCATGTCGGGAAAGCGTCCGCTGAGCACCCGATCCAGACGGGTTCCCTGCTCCTCCGCGGAAATCACAATCTGCTGTGTCATTGCTCCGCTCCGTCTTTCTGCTCGTCCTCATCCTTGTGCTCGAAGATCATGTAGTAGAAAAACAGCGCGACACCGACACAGACAAAGATGTCCGCGACGTTGAACACCGGAAAATCAATCAGCGTGAAGTGGATCATATCCACGACAAAGTTCCGGAAAATCCGGTCGATCAGGTTGCCGACCGCGCCGGCACAGATCAAAACCAGCGCGAGCCGTCCGGCCACCGTCTGTGCGTATCCGCGGAGCAGAGCGGCACAGATGACGCCGATGACCACAAACGCGAACAGGATGAACACCCACTGATGGTTTTCCAGCAGATTGAACGCGGCGCCGCGGTTTTCCACATAGGTCAGCTGCAGCACGTCCGGAATCAGCGGAATGGTTCCCACCGAGGCGAGCGAGGTCACCGCCCAGACCTTGACCAGCTGATCCACAGCCACGAGAACCACCACCGCCAGCAGTGTCATAAAAATAGCCATAGCTTCTCCTTAAAAGGAGGCAGAGAAGAAACCTCCTCTGCCTCCGTCGGTTTTCTATTTCTTACTTGGTGAGTACCGAAGCACAGCGTGCGCACAGGCACGGATGTTCTGCACTCTCGCCGACCGTCGGATCGTAGATCCAGCAGCGGGCGCACTTCTCGCCCTCGATATGGGAAACTGCGATCTTGATGCCGCCGAGGACATCGTAGGACTCGCCCTCACCCTCACCGGTCTGAACCGTGACGCGGGAGACGATGCACAGCTTCGCCAGATCCTGACCGCACTCGCGCAGGAACTTCGCATCCTCCTCGGACGCGGTGATGACGACAGCAGCCTCCAGCGGCTTGCCGATCAGCTTGGAGCCGCGCGCCTGCTCGAGCGCCTTGTTGACCTCGTCGCGGACTGCGATCAGCTTGTTCCACTTCTCCGCCTTGTCCTCGTCGAACTCGAGGGACGCGTCTGCGCTCGGCATCTCGTTGAAGATGATGTTGGTCAGGTCGTCGCCCTCGTTGTGCGGCATTGCCTTCCAGACCTCATCCGAGGTGAAGCACAGGATCGGGGACAGCAGACGAACCATCGCATCCAGGATGCGGTGCATCGCGGTCTGTGCGCTGCGGCGCAGGACACCGTCGGTCTCCTCGCAGTACAGTCTGTCCTTGATGACGTCCAGATAGAAGTTGGACATATCAACGACACAGAAGTTATAGATTGCGCGGTAAACCGCGTGGAATTCGTAGTTGTCGTATGCATCTCTCGCCTTGGCGACCAGATCGTTCATGCGCATGAGCGCCCACTGATCCAGCTCCTGCATATCCTCATACGCGACCGCGTTCTTCGGATCGTAGCCGTTCAGATTGCCCAGCATATAGCGGCAGGTGTTGCGGATCTTGAGGTACGCGTTTGCCAGCTGCTTGAGGATCGGCTTGGACAGACGCATATCCTGCGTGTAGTCCGCGGAGGAAACCCACAGACGGAAGATATCCGCGCCGTATTCCTTGATGGTATCCTGCGGGCTGATTGCGTTGCCGAGCGACTTGTGCATGACCTTGCCCTCGCCGTCGACCGTCCAGCCGTGGGTGATGATTTCCTTGTACGGTGCCTTGCCGTTGACCGCAATCGAGGTCAGCATGGAGGACTGGAACCAGCCGCGGTACTGGTCGCCGCCCTCAAGATAGAGGTCAGCCGGATACTGCAGCTCCTCGCGGGTGTCGCTGACTGCCGACCAGGTGGAACCGGAATCGAACCAGACGTCCAGAATGTCCTTCTCCTTGCGGAACTCGGTGCATCCGCAGACACAGGTCGCGCCCTCCGGCATCAGCTCCTCGACAGAGCGAGCCCACCATGCGTTCGAGCCTTCCTTCTCCACGATGGAAGCAACCTTGTCGATGCTCTCATCCGTGCAGTACGGCTTGCTGCACTTCTCGCAGAAGAACATCGGGATCGGAACACCCCACGTGCGCTGACGGGAGATGCACCAGTCGGAGCGCTCCTGAATCATGGAGATCATGCGCTCCTTGCCCCATGCCGGCTTCCAGTAGATGTCGTCGCACGCCTTGACCGCGTCGTCCTTGATGGCGTCGACGGATGCAAACCACTGCTGGGTCGCACGGAAGATAATCGGCTGCTTGCAGCGCCAGCAGTGCGGATAGCTGTGGACAATGTCCTTGCTGGACAGCAGTGCGCCGCTCTCGACCAGATCCTTGAAGATGATCGGATGCGCCTTCTGTACGTGGATGCCGCTGTACGGACCTGCGTACTCGTTCAGGAAGCCGCGTGCATCGACGGATACCTCCATGTTGATGTCGGTCGGGATCTCGGAATAGCGCTGGCAGACATAGAAGTCGTCGAGACCGAAGGACGGCGCCGTGTGTACACAGCCCGAGCCGGCATCCAGCGTGACGTGATCGCCCAGAATCAGCAGGGAGTCGCGGTTCATGAACGGATGATATGCGGTCATATATTCGAACTCATCGCCGAACATAGTGGCAACCTTTTCGTACTCGGTGATGCCGCACTCGCTCATCACGCTGTCGGTCAGATCGGTCGCCATGATGAGGATCTCGCCGGTCGGAATCTTGACCAGGGAGTACTCCAGACGCGGGTTGAGGCAGATCGCCATGTTGCCCGGCAGGGTCCATGTCGTGGTGGTCCAAATGACAAAGTACATCTTGTCGAGGTCGCCGTACTGTGCCAGCTTGCCCTTGTCGTCGTGTACCTTGAACTTGACGAAGATCGTGGTTACCGGATCGTCTGCGTACTCGACCTCCGCCTCAGCCAGCGCGGTCTCACAGGTCGGGCACCAGTAGGTCGGCTTCAGACCCTGATAAATCAGACCCTTCTTTGCCATCGCGCCGAATACGCGCACCTGCTTTGCCTCGAACTCCGGCATGAGCGTGATATACGGATGATCCCAGTCGCCGACAACGCCCAGACGCTTGAAGCCCTTGCGCTGCTTCTCGACCTGCTCGAGTGCGAACTCGCGGCACTTGTCGCGGAATTCCGGAACCGGCATCTCGTTTCTCTTGACGCCCTTCTTCTGGATCGCGGTCTCAATCGGCATGCCGTGGGTATCCCAGCCCGGGATATACGGTGCCTTGAAGCCCGACATATTTTTATAGCGAACGATAAAATCCTTGAGGATCTTGTTCAGCGCGTGGCCGATGTGGATATCGCCGTTTGCATACGGAGGGCCGTCGTGGAGAACATAGAGCGGCTTGCCCTCGTTCTTCTCCATCAGCTTATTGTAAATATCGTCCTCGTACATCTTCTCCAGCATACCCGGCTCGCGCTTTGCCAGCGCGGCGCGCATGGGGAAGTCTGTCTTTGGAAGATTGATTGTCTTGTTGTAGTCCTGCGGCATTGAACCGTACCATCCTTTCTGTTTGACATCCCGCCGGTGTGTCCGACGGTATGCTGCTGCCCTTGCAGCGGGGTATATCGCAAACAGCATCTTCGCTGTTTATCGTCAAAAAAACTGTTTTTACTCCGCAGCGGAGCCGGAGACCTCGACCGTGTAGGCGGTCTCCTCTTCTTCCTTCATTTCATCCTGCGCTTCTTCAGCCGAATCCTCGACGAGCTTTTCGGCATACGCCGTATCATTGGCATAGTCCGGCTCGATCGGCGCCTCGACGTCTCCCTTGAGCGTCTCCGCGCGGGAGACCTCCTCGGACACATCCGGCAGCTTGAATGCCAGACGCTCCGGAATGGAGGCGATGCGCTCGCTCTCCTCCTTGAACCGTCTGGTCATCATCTCGATGAAGTACGCGCACTCGTGCTGCGCCTCGCGCAGCTTGTTCTTTTCCTCAACAATGGACTCCTGATACTGATGCAGCAGCAGGCTTCCCTGCTGGTTTGCGGTGCGGGAGATGGTGTCCGCCTGTGCATGGGCGTCGGCAAGGATGCGCTCCGCCTCCTGCTTGGCCTTGTCCATCGTCTCCTCCGCGATGTTCTGCGCCGTGAGCAGCGCCTGACGCATGCCGTCTTCCACCCGGCGGTATTCCTCGATCTTGTCGACCAGAACCTTCATCTTGCTGCGAAGCTCGCGGTTCTGCTGTTCCATTTTTTCATAGTCTGCGGAAATCTGCTGAAACGCGGTGTCGACCGCCTGCATGTCGTATCCGCCGAACATCGCCTTTTCAAACTTCATCTGCTTAACTTCCGTAGCACTCAGCATGGCTGTCCTCCTACCTGTTGAGATTGTGCACCGAACGGCGCACATGGGAAAATGGCCGGAAGATCCGGCCTGAACCCAAAATCATAATCAATACAATGACTGAAGCAGTCCCTGAATCGCCCAGAGGGCGATAAAGGCCAGCATCGCCGAAAAATCCAGCGGCATGGACCGCAGGCTTTCAAACCGATCCAAAAACGTGCGGAACGGCTGGACGACCGGCTCGGTGATCACGCAGACGAAATCATATGCGCGGGTCTGCTGAATCTGCGGGAACCACGACATGAGCGCCCGGATAATGAGCATCCACTGCAGCAGCACCACAAGGGAAATCGCCAGACGCAGAATCAAATAAACCATCATCATCCGTCCGCCGGCTTAACCCGGGAAGCTGAGGCCGTTGCTCTCCAGCTCGCTGATGAGATCCTCACCGACGATCTCAACGTTGTACGGCGTGATCAGATAGGTGTCCTTGGCAACGCGCTTGATCTTGCCCTCGATGGCGTAGGTGACGCCGCTGAGGAAATCCAGCATGCGGTTGGCAGTCTCCTTCTCGGCGTTCTCGAGATTGAGGACAACGGTCATCTTGTTCTTGAGATGATCCGCGATGTCCGAAACACCGTTGAACTGCTCGGCGCGGACCAGAACCACTGCCAGCTTGGTCGTCGCGTTGATATTCAGGATCTTGTCATTGCGGGCAGACGACCGAGTGACAGCAGACGACTGACGAGCTACCGGAGCGGACTCCGAATACGCCGAGCGCGGAGAGGCATAAGCCGGCTCCTGTTCTACCGCCTCGTCTTCCTGTACGTAGTACTCGTCCTCGTCTTCTGCTCCTCCGGTTACCCAGTCCTTAAAGCTGTTCAAAAAGCTCATTTAGTTATCCTCCCATATCATAAAAAGATCATACGACAAATTTAGTAGCGGCGCGCACCGAACAGGGTTGTCCCCAGCCGGACGATGTTGGCGCCGCAGGAGATGGCCGCTTCATAATCCGCGCTCATCCCCATGGACAGATAGTCCATAGAAACATTATCGTATTTTTTAGCCGATATGTCAATAAATAGTTGATACATTCTGTCAAAATAATATGTATTTTCTCTATTTATGTCGGGCTTTGGCGGAATTGCCATCAGTCCGCGGATTCTCAAATTTTCCATTTCTGCAATTTTGCAGAGGGTTTCCGGCAGTTCGTCCGGATCGATGCCGAGCTTCGCCTCTTCCCGTCCGATGTTGACCTCGAGCAGAATGTCCTGCACGATGCCCGCCTTGCGTGCCTCCTTGTCGATGACCTTCGCCAGCTTGACCGAGCTGACCGACTCGATCATGGAGACCTTGCCGATCAGGTACTTAACCTTGTTGGACTGGAGCGTTCCGATAAAGTGGAGCGGACAGCCGTCGTACGCGTGCTCCTCGTATTTGCCGAGCAGCTCCTGCACGCGGTTTTCTCCGCAGACATCAATGCCCGCCTGAACCGCCGCCTGCACGCGCTCCGCGTCGTTCATCTTGGTCGCTGCAACCAGCAGGATATCCTCCGGCCGCTTTCCGGCGCGCACCGCTGCCGCCGCAATCTTTTCCCGTGCTTGTGCAACGTTGTTTTCAATCTCTCTGCGCTCTTCGCTCGTCATTTTACAACCTTCTTATCTTCTACATCCTTCGCGTGTACAATGACATCGTCATTGACAACCAGCGAATCGTTTCCTATGACATTTTGTTTGACAATATAGTAATCCGGACCGGTGTACAGCATCTCGATGGTCTTGAAGCTCGCCACGGTTCCGTTGAGGACATAGACGCCCGGCTGGTCGTCCTTCATGCGGACGGCCTCCTTCGGAATCTTGAGTCCGGTGTACGAATCGAGAACGATATCCCCGACCTCCTTGCGCATGGAGACCAGGTCCTTGTTCATGTCGTCCGAGGTAAAGATGACCAGCACATCCTCCGGCGACTCCTCGTCCGGACGGATGGCATAGACCGTGGCGGACACGTGGTCGCTCGGCTGAGCGAACCGGAGCGTGACAGCCTGTCCGACCTCCATGCGTCCCGCATCCGCGGCGGACAGCACGGTCGCATAGTACCAGTTGTACTCGCTGATGATCTTGCAGGACTCACTGCCGCGCGGGCGCTTGGAAATCAGCTCCTCAAACGACGCGGCCGTCATGCCGTCAATGAGGTCGGTCGTAAAGATCTGCTCATAGCCGTCGGTCGACTGGCTGAAGTATCCGGCATACTCCGAATTGATCTCCATCGTCTTTCCCTTGAGCGCACGTTCCAGCTTGGTCTGTTTTTTGTACAGATCGGACAGCCGCTCGCCGATATCGCTGATATCTCCGGTCATCGAGCCGCTCTTGAGCGCGTACGAACGCAGCTGGCCGAGGCTCTCCGGAATCTGGCCGAACGAGGCGCTGTCCACGAGATCGCCGATTTCGCTCAGCGCGGTGGTGATCTTCTGATCAATCTGGCTGGTATTGGTGACATAGGAGTTGTTCTGAAGCGCCTCCAGCTGTTCGATTGAGCTGGTGACCTCCTTGAGCTCCTGACTGTTCTGAAGCGATTTCTGGTTTTTGTAAATGGTCACGAGCGGCGCTTCGTAGGCGATTTTGTCGCCGTCGGCATAGTTGTAGACCGCCATGCTGACGTCGCCGACGTCGACGAGCTGCTCGTCCCGGAAGAAGTAGCCGGTGGACGTGATGGAATCGTCCATCGACACCTGAATCGCCGGCGATGTCTCAACCGGACGGTAATGGGACACGACGAAATTGCCGCCGATGTACAAAAACAGCAGTACAATGACGACAAGCGGCAGCCACAGAGATTTTGTGATTTTGGGTGCAGGACGGGACGTCTGTCCGCTCCTGCCGGACTGTTGCTGATTCATAGTTCTCCTAATCGGTTATGGCCGGAGGAGCCTCCCGTTCCCGCTTCGGGAACAAATCCAGCCGCCGCGACGGGATGATGGTGGAGACCGCGTGTTTGTAGATCATCTCCTGTTTTCCGTCGCAGTCAAGCAGAATGACAAAATGGTCAAACCCGCGGATGACGCCGCGCATCTGAAATCCGTTTGTCAGAAACACCGTGAGCGGAACCCGCTCCTGCCGAACCTTGTTTAAAAACGTATCCTGATAATTGATTTCACCCTTCATTATAAAACAAACCTCCCGAAATGTACATGATTAAATTTATGTTACATCACGGCGGGTGCGAAACTTTGTCGAAAATGCGGCAGTTTTCCGAACTTTTCCATCCAAAAATCCGCATCTGCTGCCTCCGTTCCGCGCCGGAGGCGGGAATCAATCGTCAGACTGCTTTTTCATTATAATCGGATTGCCCACAAAGTCAACATTTCCGGACGGAAAACCGTATCCGAACGCAGAAACACTCCTGCATTGCCGCCATGCAGGAGTGTTGTGTCATGTGCTATTGTCTGCTCTCCAGATACCGCTGTACCGAGGCGATACAGCACGCCCCGTCGGACGCCGCCGTGACGACCTGCCTCAGCGGCTTTGCGCGCACATCGCCAGCGGCAAACAGTCCTGCGGCGGACGTCCGCCCGTCCTCCCCCGCGAGCACATATCCCTTCCCGTCCAGCGCCGCGATCCCGTTCAGCAGCGCGGTGTTCGGCGTCAGTCCGGCGGCGACAAAAATCCCGTCCGCCGGCAGGGTTTTCACGATGCCGTCCTGCCGGACAGCAAGTCCGGTGACCATCCCGTCTCCCAGCACCTCCACCGGCTGTGCCTCCAGCACCGGCTTGATGTTTGCGGTCTCCCGCACCTGCGCCTGCAGGGAGGCATTGCCGCGGAACTGATCCCGACGATGCACCAGCCAGACGGTTTTCGCAATCTTGGACAGGTACAGCGCCTCACTCAGCGCGGTGTCTCCGCCGCCGACTACCGCGACCGTCCTGTCCGCATAAAACGCGCCGTCGCAGACCGCACAGTATGACACCCCGCTTCCGGTCAGCTCGGCTTCCCCCGGAATGCCCAGCGTCCGGTGGGAGGCACCGGCGGCGTACACGACGGTCTTTCCGCACAGCGGATCGCTCCGAGCAAGCAGAACCGTCCAGCCGTCCGCGTCCCGCCGCAGTCCGGTGACCTCCGCCTCCAGAAAGGATGCGCCGAGCGCCTGCGCATGACTGCGGAACTTCTCGCCGAGATCGTATCCGTTTTCGCCCGGCAGACCTGGATAGTTGTCCACACGGTCGCTCTGCGCGATCTGTCCTGTTCCGCCGTACTCCTTTTCCACTACGACCGCGCGCAGCTGTGCGCGCTGTGCATAGATCGCCGCGGTCAGTCCGGCGGGACCACTGCCGATGATGATGGTATCCACCATGCGTATTCCTCCTGTTTATCGTCCCAGAATCACCAGATACTCGTCGGTCACCGTGACATCCTGCGGCGTCTCAACCTTCTCGTCAATCACCAGCTGCGCCACGGTGAGTCCCTCGGCGAATTCCTTTTGCGCACCTGCTACAATAATTTTCATGTCTGTTTACTCCTCTGTCTTTGCAAGCTGTTCGATAATTTCCGTCAGCTCCCGGTCAAAGTTCACATTGACCTTGACAATCTTCAGTATTTCCGCATAGGTCTGTTCCAATTCGGCCAGCAGCGGATTCATGCGCTTGCACGGCACACAGCTGTCGGAATAAAAGTCCACCAGAACCGGATTGTCCGACTGCAGGACCTCCGCGTCAAAGCTCTCTGCATTTACTCTTGCGGGCATTACGCTTCGTCCTCCGCCTTCCGAACGATCAGCGTGTAGGTGCCGTCGCCGTATTTTTCCGCGACTTCAGCAACTGCCGCCAGCTGCGGCGCGGTACATGGCGAAGGATCAGGTGGTGTTCGCCTCCTGCTATCCGTTTGCACCGATTGCCGGCGGCATCCAGAGCGTCAGGGACTGGAACCTTCCGCCCGAGCTGGAGGAAAAGATCCTGCGCGGCAACGCGGCAAAAATCCTCGGTTTGGACTGAGAATTCCATGCAATCAAAAACAGGCTGTCACAGAAATCGCTCCGTGACAGCCTGTTTAAAAATTTTACAGAGAATGATTATCCAAGAAAATACTCCCGCATGACGGACAGGGTCTGCGTGAGTTCCTCCCGCGTGTGCATCATGGACAGGAACATCGCCTCAAACTGCGCCGGCGCAATGTAGATACCGTGATCCATCATGAAATTGCAGTAAGCGGCGTACGCCTTTGTGTCCGAGGTCTTGGCGCTCTCGTAGTCCGTGACCGGCTCTCCGGTGAAGAACAGACTGCCGAGCGAGCCGATGTGGTTGACCTGATACGGCAGTCCCGCCTCGCGGACGGTGTTCTCGATCTCGCCGTAGAACCAGTCGCCGGTCTCATTCAGCTGCTGATACAGCTCCCGATGCTCGTTCAGATAGCCGATCTGCGCCAGACCGGCTGCCATGGCAACCGGATTGCCGCTCAGCGTACCCGCCTGATAGACCGCGCCGACCGGAGAGACCATCTCCATGATCTCCCGTCGTCCGCCGTATGCACCGACCGGCATGCCCGCGCCGATGATCTTGCCGAACGTGGTCAGATCCGGTGTCACGCCGAAGTATCCCTGTGCGCCGTCGGGCGCGAGTCGGAATCCGGTGATGACCTCGTCGAAAATCAGCACCGCGCCGTTCCGGTCGCAGATGTCCCGCAGTCCCTGCAGGAAGCCCTCCGCCGGAAGCACCGTGCCCATGTTCGCACCGACCGGCTCGACGACAACTGCGGCGATGTCGCTGCCGCACTCGTCAAACCGCGCGCGGACGCTGTCCAGATTGTTGTACTCCGCCGTCAGCGTGTTCTTCGTGTAGTCCGCCGGTACGCCGAGCGAATCCGGCACGCCCGCCGTCATGACACCCGAGCCGGCGCGCACGAGCAGTCCGTCGGAGTGGCCGTGATAGCAGCCGTTGAACTTGATGATCTTGTCCCGTCTCGTGTAGCCGCGTGCGGCGCGGATCGCGCTCATGACCGCCTCCGTACCGGAATTGACCATGCGCACCATCTCGACCGACGGCACCATGCCGCAGATCAGCTCCGCCATCTCGACCTCCGCGCGGGTCGCCGCGCCGTAACTCAGTCCGTTCTGCGCCGCCTGAACGACCGCCTCACGGACCGGCGGGAAGTTGTGACCCAGAATCATCGGTCCCCACGAACCGATGAAGTCGATGTATTCGTTTCCGTCCTCATCCCACATGCGGGTCTTGTCCGCCTTTGTGATGAACCGCGGTGTCGACCCAATCGAGCCAAACGCGCGAACCGGAGAGTTGACGCCGCCCGGAATGCGCACGACCGCGCGGTCAAACAGCTGTTTGGATACGGTATTCATCCCAGTCTCCCTTCGTCCATGTACCGTGCCAGTTCCTTGGCAAAGTACGTGATGTAAATATCCGTTCCGGCGCGGTAGGCACACGCCGCCATCTCACAGACAATGGACGCCTCGTCCAGAAATCCTGCCGCCGCCGTGGTCTTGACCATGGAGTACTCGCCGCTGACGCTGTACGCCGCCACCGGCAGGTCAATCGCGTCACGGGTCTCGCGGATCAGATCGCCGTACGCCATCGCCGGCTTGATCATGATGATGTCCGCGCCCTCGTCCACATCCAGCAGAACCTCGCGCAGCGCCTCACGGCGGTTGTGGAAGTCCATCTGATAGCTTCTGCGGTCGCCGAACGCCGGTGCGGAGTCCGCCGCGTCGCGGAACGGTCCGTAGAACGCCGAGGCAAACTTCGCCGAGTACGCCATGATCGGCGTGTTCGTGAATCCGTTGCTGTCCAGCATCTCGCGGATCGCGCCGACGCGTCCGTCCATCATGTCCGACGGCGCGACCATGTCCGCGCCCGCCTGTACCTGAGACAGTGCGATCTTCGCCAGCGAGTCCAGCGTCTTGTCGTTGTCCACGTCGTGACCGTGCAGAATGCCGCAGTGACCGTGGGAGGTGTACTCGCACATACATACATCGCCGATCAGATACAGCTCCGGACAGACCTCCTTCGCCTTGCGGAAGCCTTTCTGTACGATGCCGTCCTCGGCATACGCGCCGCTGCCGATCTCATCCTTATGATCCGGAATGCCGAACAGCATCACGCCGCCGACACCCGCCTCCGCAAGCTCGGTCAGCTTTTCCTCCATCCGGTCCACACTGTAGCGGTACTGTCCCGCCATGGACGGGATTTCCTCCTTGACATTGGTGCCCTCGGTGACAAACATCGGGTAGATTAGCGAGGACTTATCCACGCGGGTCTCCCGAACCATTTTCCGCAGCCGTGCGCTCGAGCGCAGGCGTCTCGGACGATATCGCAAATCCATCTGTTGTTCTCCTTTTTATCTTCTGTCAGAAAACGCGCGCACCGCCGCCTGTACGAGGCTGTCCACCGTTGCGGTCTCCGCCGTCACGGTTTTCATCCCCAGCTGCTGTGCCGCCTGTTCTGTCTGTGTTCCAATACATACGGCGGTCAGACCGGTCAGATCCGCACCCGCTGCCGCCCGTGCAAATCCGCGCACGGTGGAGGCGCTGGTGAATACCGCCATGTCAAGCGCTCCCGCGCCGATCGCCGCCGCGAGATCCACCCGCGCGGGCGTCTCGTACACGGTCTCGTAGAGCGGAATGTCGACGAGTTCCACATTCTTCGCTTTGGAAAGCTCCTCGATCAGCGCCGGTGAGCCCTCCTTCGCGCGCACGATCAGGATGCGCTCACCGCCCTTGCAGTCCGCCGCAATCGTGCGTCCCAGATGCGCCGCGTCATAGACGTCGGGCACCAGATCGGCGAGGATGCCGTGTTTCCTCAGTTCGCGCTGGGTTCCCGCCCCGATTGCCGCGATTTTCCCCGCGCCCAGGCGGCGGATGTCCATACCGGCATCCAGCATCGCCTCGCAGAATACCTCGGCGCCCGCCGGAGACGTGAACACCAGATACTGGAAGGTCTCCAGCCGGTGAAGTTCGCGTGTCAGCGCGTCGTTCGGGACAATCGGCTCGGTTCGGATCGCCGGAATCTCCCAGACCTCCGCCCCCTGCTCACGCAGCAGACCGGACAGTGTTCCGATGCGCGCCTTGGGTCTCGTCACGACGATGCGCGCGCCGAACAGAGGACGGCGCTCCGCCCATGCAAACTGCTCCGCATAGCGGCACACCTCACCGACCACGATGATCGCCGGCGTCGCAATGCCCTGTCGTTCCACTTCCTGCGGCAGCGTGGACACCGTGGCGGAAACGCGCTTCTGTCCCGCCGTCGTCCCCTGCTGCAAAATCGCCGCCGGCATCTCCGGCTTCATTCCGGCATCCAGCAGTCCGGCGCAGATATCGCGCAGCGCGCTGACGCCCATCAGAAACACCAGCGTGCCGCGGGTATTCACGAGCGCGTCAAAATCCAGATCGAGCGGCTGTCCCGACCGCTTGTGTCCGGTGATGATGTGCAGCGACGATACCGCATCCCGATGGGTCACCGGAATGCCGTTGTACGCCGGAACCGAGATCGCGGACGGCACGCCCGGAACCACCTCGAACGGAATCCCGTGCTGTGCGAGCAGCTCCAGCTCCTCGCCGCCGCGTCCGAACAAAAACGGATCGCCGCCCTTGAGCCGGACGACGGTCTTTCCCTCCTGCGCCTTGGTCAGCAGCAGGCGGTTGATGTCCTCCTGCGGGAGCGTATGATGTCCCGCCCGCTTGCCGACGTCGATCAGCTCCGCGGAGTCCGGCAGCTGAAGCAGCAGACTCGTGCCGATCAGGCGGTCGTAGACGATGACGTCCGCCGACTCGATCAGCTGTCTGCCGCGCTCGGTCAGCAGACCGACGTCCGACGGTCCCGCGCCGACCAAATACACCGTTCCTGCTTTCATCTCCGCTTCACCTCCGATGCCAGCTGTGCGCCGAGGCGCACCGCGTCTGTCCTCCGACCAGTACACTGACGGCGAATCACCGCGCCGGTCTCCTCATCAGAATACAATCCGGTCAGCAGGATGCGCTCGCCGTCCGGCAGAATCTCCGCAAACGCCGCCGTCGGTGCGGTGCAGCCGCCGTCCAGCGCCGCGACAAACGCGCGCTCACACAGCGACGTGTCCCGGCTGTCCGCATCAAAAAATCCGCTCAGGTACGCGTACTCCTCATCCGCCCGTCCCTGCACCGCGAGCACGCCCTGTCCGGCGGCGGGAAGCATCTCCTCTGTCGAGAAAATGCGCGAAATCCGTCTCTCCAGACCCGCGCGCTTGAGTCCGGCGGCCGCCAGCACGGTCGCGCTGTACTGTCCCTCGTCCAGCTTGCGCAGACGGGTCTGCACATTGCCGCGGATGGGCGCAAACCGCGCCTCGGGAAACAGCCGCTTGAGCTGCAGAATCCGCCGGCTGCTCGCACAGCCGATGGGCTTGGAAAAGTCAATCTGTTCCGCTCCCTCCGGCAGAATCAGCGCGTCGCGCGGATCCTCCCGTTTGGAGAATCCCAGCAGCGGCAGTCCGTCCGGCAGCTCCATCGGGACGTCCTTGAGACTGTGAACCGAGAGGTCGCTCCGCCCGTCCATCAGCGCGGCGTCCAGTTCTTTGACAAACAGTCCCTTTCCGCCCACCTTGTCGAGCGTGCGGTCGAGAATGCGGTCTCCGGTCGTGGTCATCGTGACCAGCTCCGCCGGAATCCCGCGCTCCAGCAGGTAACTGCGCACCATCTCCGCCTGAATCACCGCGAGCTTACTCGCCCGCGTTCCGATCCGGATCGGCTTCATTCGCTTCCTCCTCCCGTTCGGTCTCCGCCAGCGCCTTTCGGATGGTATCGCTCACCCGGCGCACCTTCCGGTGGTCTGTTCCGCCGGAGCACACGCCGATCACAATCCCGTCCTGCTCGATGAGCGCCGGAAAATAAAAATCACATTTCTTCTTATCCGAAGCAGTGTTCACCAATATCCCCTTGCTCCGGCATTCTTCAAAAATCATCTCGTCCGCTTCAGGATCGTCCGTCGCGGAAAGCACCAGATCCGCGCCCGCAATCGTCCCCGACTCGTAGACACCGTCCATCAGCGTCACCTGATCCGGATACCGATCCGCCAGTGAGCGAACCTGCTCACAAAACCGCGGCGCGGTGACAGTAACCCGGACGCCGAACCGAATCAGTCCTCTGAGCCGGCGCGCCGCCACCGCGCCGCCGCCAAACAGCAGGGCGGTCTTCCCGTTCATCGGGACAAACAGCGGAAAATACTCGCTCATGCGTCCTCCTCCGGATAAGCCGATGCAAAGGCGTCCAGACAGGCGCGCAGAACCGCAGGCTCCGCCGTGTCGCGCAGGGTGAACAGCAGTTTTTCCACTACCTTCTCGGACGCGCGCGCGGCCGACTGCTCGATCGCCTCCCGCGTCTCCGCCGCAAGCGGATGCTCGTCAAACGCCTTTCCCATCCGCCACACGATGTCCTTCGCCGCCGCTCTGCCGACCGACTGAATTTTCGGCACAAAATCGCGGCACTCATACCACGTTTCAAATTCCGCCGCGCCTGCGTTCAGAATCTCTTCCGCTTCCTCGATCTGACGGGTGTTTTCCGCAGGCTGTCCGGATGCGAACGAGTCAATGTCGTACAGCGTCACATTCGGGAGCGTCCGGATGTCCGGCTCGATGTCGCGCGGCACCGCAAGATCCAGAAAGACCTGCGGTTTGGTCAGCGGAAGCTGTTCCAGAGTCTCTCTCCGGATCGTCAGGTTCGGACTCGCCGTCGCGGACACGATCAGGTCGCACTGCGGCAGATAGTCATACCGCTCGCCGTAGTTGATGCGGTGACAGCCGCTCGGAATCTGGACAACGCCGCTGCGGTACTGACGCACCGTGACGGTCACGTCCGCTCCCTGCTCGCGCAGCGCGGTCGCCGTCCGCTTGCCCATCTCGCCGTTGCCGATGACCAGACAGCGGATGCCGTCAAATCCATATCCCGCGCGGCTCATCCGGTCGATCGCGGAGGAGATTGCGGAGGAGTTCGCCTTTTCAAACGTGACCTCGGTCTTGACCTTCTTTCCCGCCGTCACCGCCATGCGGAACAGCACTTCCATCACCTTGTCGGTGCACTCCGCCTCCCGCGCGAGCGTCAGCGCCTGCTTGACCTGTGTGAGGATCTGATCCTCCCCCACAATCCGCGACTGCATGCCCGCCGCGAGCGAAAACAGATGACGCACCGCGTCCATCCCGCTCCGATGCACAAAATAGTCCCGATAGTCCGCCTCCGGCAGCTGTTTGAGTCGGCACAGCGTCTCATAGACCGGAACAGTCCGGTCCTCCTTCGTGCTCAGATAGACCTCCATCCGGTTGCAGGTCGAGATCATCACGCATCCGGTCACGCCGTCCAGCGCACAAATCGCCTGAACCGCCTCAATCACGCGCGTCGTTGTAAACGAAAATTTTTCTCTCAGGCTCACCGGTGCCACGCTGTGGTCAATGCCAACCATCTGGATGTTCATATCTGTTTTCTCCTCATCGCTGTTTTCTCCCTGCTTGGCGCAGGAAGAACCCCGATCCACTTGCTATGATGGGATCGCTCTCTTTCGCATTATATACCAACTTCGCCGAGATGTAAAATTGAATTGCGCCGGAATTCCCGTTTTCCGCGCGGATTCCCCGCAAAACACAAAAAGACCGGCGATCCGCCCTCCGTCCGGATGACGTCCGCTGGTCTCTGTTTTTTTCTCACTCCGCCGCAATGCCGTTTTCCGCGAGCAGATGCATCACGCGCGTGAGCAGTGCGGGGAATTCCTCGGCGGCGTCATACGTCATCCAGTTCACCCGCTTGTCGCGCCGCAGCCAGGTCAGCTGCCGTTTGGCATAGTTGCGCGACGCGCGCTTGAGGTCCTCCACGCAGTCCGCCAGCGCGGCTTCTCCCGTGAGATACGGCACAATCTCCTTGTATCCGATTGCCTGCGCCGCCGTTCCGCGCAGGGCGCCCGCCTTCCACAGCCGCTCGGTCTCCTCGAGCAGTCCCTGCGCCATCATCTGATCCACGCGCCGGTTGATGCGGTCGTACAGCACCTCGCGGTCGGACGGACACAGCGCAATCAGCACCGCGTCGTACTTCGGCTCCTTCGGCTTGTTCTGACGGTTGTATTCCCCGATCGTCATGCCGGTCTGGGAATAGACCTCCAGCGCGCGGATGACGCGCTTGACGTTGTTTTCGTGGATCTTGTCCGCCGATTCGGGATCGACCGCGCGCAGCATCTGATGCAGCTGATGCACGCCGCCCCGCTCGGCAATTCCGCGGAAATATGCCCGCAGATGACCGGAATCGTCCTCTCCGGAAAACGTGTTTCCCTCGATCAGCGCATCGAGATACAGACCGGTGCCGCCGCACACAATCGGGATGCGTCCGCGCGACAGGATGGACTGTGCACAGGCGTCCGCCATGCTCTGATACCGCGCCGCCGAGAAATCCTCTCCCGGCTCCGCGGCGTCCAGCATGTGATGGATCACCCCGTCACGCTCCGCCATGTCCGGCTTCGCCGTTCCGATGTCCATCCCACGGTAAATCTGCATGGAATCCGACGAGATGATCTCGGTATCCAGCTTTTTGGCAAGCGCAATCGACAGCGCGGTCTTTCCCGACGCCGTCGGTCCGACGATACAGATCAATTTTTGCTGCATGGGATTTCCTCTCCTTCGGTCGTTTACTGGTTGACGCGCTTGAACAGCTTGTCCAGCTCGTACTTGGTCAGGCGAACCATCACCGGTCGTCCGTGCGGACAGCAGGCGATGTCCGGATCCGAAATCACGCGGTCGCAGATTGCCTGCAGTTCGGCGGTGCTCGTCTCCCATCCGCCCTTGATCGCCGCCTTACAGGAAACCATGTGGATCAGATCGTCCCGCTTGTCCGGCATGGGCGTGCGGCGGTCGAGCAGCTTCTGCGCGACCTCCGACATGGTCATCGGGATCTCCGCCGCCTCCAGATACGCCGGTGCCTCGCGCACCGCGATGCTGTGGCGTCCGAACGGCTCGGCACGGAAGCCGACCGCCTCCACCGTCTCCCGATTCCCGGTCACCGCCGCAAATTCCTCGCTTGTCAGTTCCACGACCACCGGCTCGAGCAGCATCTGGGTCGGGATCTCGGCGGATTTCTGCAGTTCGTTAAAGATCATGCGCTCGTGCGCCGCGTGCTTGTCGATCAGAATCAGACCGTCCGCATCCTCCGCGAGGATGTAGGTCGAGAAGCACGAGCCGATCACCTTCGCCGACGGACGCGCCTGCTCCAGCGTGGTCGGAATCTCTTCGGAAACCCGTTCCGGCTCGGAAACCGGTTCGGGAGTCTCGATCTGCACCTCCGTCTCGGGCAGCAGCGTCTCCTGCTCTGCAGTCGGCTCCTCCAACGGCAGGGACGGCTTTGAGACCGTGTCGAGCACTTCCTCATCGGATGCATCCACATCCACAAACGGACGGAAGCTCCGCCGCGGCGCGGAACCGCCCGTGCGGTATCCGCCCCCTGCCGACAGCGTTCCGGCTCCCGAAGTCCGCTCCGACGGGCGGGACAGTCCGCTCATGCGGCGGATGCGGTCGAGGCGGTCGGCATCCGCCTCGCTCCGCTGGGGAGCGGCCGACGGACGCGGCGCGGGTGTCTCAACCGGCTTTCGTTCCGGTCTGCTCTCCTGCACCGCGGGGCGCGGCGTTTTGATCTCCGCCGCCCGAATCTGCGGCACGTTGTCCTCCGCCGCCAGCGCGCCCTTGCACGCGGTGTATACGGCGGAGAAAATCTTCTTTTCAAAGGCAAATTTGACCTCGGTCTTGGCCGGATGCACGTTGACATCCACCTGACTGAGCGGCAGGTCGATGCACAGACAGCCGTAGGGGAATTTGCCGGTGATAATCGCGTTGCGGTACGCCTCCTCCATCGCCGCCTGAATCAGCTTGGATTTGATGAAGCGTCCGTTGACGAAAAAGTGCTGATACGACCGGTTCGCGCGCGGCGCATGCGGTTTGGACAGAAATCCGTGTACCCGTACATCCTCCATCGTGACCGGCGGAATCGGGATCAGATTGCGCGACAGCTCCCTGCCGAACACCGCGAATACCGCCTGCTGGAGCTCTCCGGTTCCCGGAGAGTGGAACACGGTCTTGCCGTCGCGGATGCACCGGAACGCGATCTCCGGATGACTCTCCGCCGCGTGCTCCACCACCGACACGACATAGCCCGCCTCGGTGAAGTCCTTTTTGAGGAACTTCATGCGCGCCGGTGTGTTGTAAAACAGATCGCGGATGACGAAGGTCGTGCCGTCCGGACAGCCGGCGCTCTCGTTGACCTTGACCGTCCCCGCCTCCACAAACAGATGGGTGCCCTCGAGCGTTCCCTTCTGCTTGGTGAACAGGTCGACGCGGGAGACCGCGGAGATTGCCGCGAGCGCCTCGCCGCGGAAGCCGAGCGTGCCGATCGCCGCGAGATCCTCCTTGGTGCGGATCTTGCTGGTCGCATGGCGCAGAAACGCCGTCGGCGCGTCCGCCGGCTCCATGCCGCATCCGTTGTCCTGAATGCGCAGATAGGAGATGCCGCCGTGTTCGATCTCAACGGTAATCTGTGTCGCACCGGCGTCGATGGAATTTTCAATCAGCTCCTTGCAGACCGAGGACGGCCGTTCGACCACTTCTCCCGCCGCAATCAGATCGGACATATGGGAATCCAGTTCGTGAATAACCGGCACAGCAATTCTCCTTTCAGTTTACCATCTGTTTCAGCTCATACAGCAGGTTGAGCGCCTCGAGCGGCGTCATCGTGTCGATGTTGACCTGACGCAGCCGCTCGCCGACCGCGTCGCTCTGGACATCCAGCAGAGACACCTGCTCCTCCGGCTCCTCCTCATTCAGCTCGTTCATTACGATATCGGGCGAGCTCGCCTCCAGATCCTTGAGGATGCGCTTGGCGCGGCGGATCACCGGATTCGGGATTCCCGCGAGCTTGGCGACCTCGATGCCGTAGCTGTCGTCCGCACCGCCCGGCACAATCTTGCGCAGGAACGTGATGTCGTCGCCGTGCTTTTTGACCGCGATGTTGTAGTTCTTGATCCCGTCGATCATGTGCTCGAGCGCGGTCAGCTCGTGATAGTGTGTCGCAAACAGCGTCCGCGCACCGAGATGCCGGCGGTTTGCGATATATTCGATCACCGCACGGGCGATGCTCATGCCGTCGAACGTCGAGGTGCCGCGTCCGATCTCATCCAGAATGACCAGACTCGACCGCGTCGCGTAGTTCAGAATGTCCGCGACCTCGCTCATCTCCACCATGAAGGTGGACTGACCGCTCGCCAGATCGTCCGACGCGCCGACACGGGTGAACACGCGGTCGACGATGCCGATGCGCGCGTATTTCGCCGGAACGAACGAACCCATCTGCGCCAGAATCGTGATCAGCGCGACCTGACGCATGTAGGTCGATTTGCCGGCCATGTTCGGTCCGGTGATGACCGCGATGCGGTTGTTTTTGTCGTCGAGCAGGGTGTCGTTTGCGATAAACATCGTGTCGCGCAGCACCTGCTCGACCACCGGATGCCGTCCGTCCTGAATCTCAATGACCGAGGAATAGTCCACAGTCGGACAGGAGTACTGATACAGATCCGCTACCTCCGCGAGCGAGCACAGCACATCGGTCTGCGCAACCGCCTGCGCGGTCGCCTGAATGCGGTGCACCGCAAGCGCCACCTGCTCGCGCACCTCGCAGAACAGCTGATACTCCAGATCGACAATCTGCTCCTGTGCGTTCAGCACGGTGTTCTCATACTCCTTGAGCTCCTGTGTGATATAGCGCTCACAGTTTGCGAGCGTCTGCTTTCGAATATAGTGATCCGGCACCTGCGCGGACTGCAGGCGCGATACTTCGATATAATAGCCAAAGACGCGGTTGTAACCGACCTTCAGCTTGGAGATGCCGGTCGCCTCGCGCTCGCGCTGTTCAATCGCCGCGATCTTGCCCTTTCCGCCGGAGGCGATATCGCGCAGCTCGTCCAGCTTCGCGCTGTAGCCCTCGCGGATAAACCCGCCCTCGCGCAGCGAGAACGGCGGCTCCTCAATGATCGAGGCGTCAATCAGCGCCTGCATATCGCCCAAGTCATCCATCGCATCGCACAGGACAGCGAGCAGATCGGCGCCGCACGAGCCGAGCAGCGTGCGGATCTCCGGCACCAGCGCGATGGTCTGGCTGAGTGCGCGCAGGTCGCGGCAGTTTGCCGTACCGTACACCACTCGTCCGATCAGGCGCTCCATATCGAACGCCCGCCGCAGGATGTCCGTCAGGTCGCTGCGCACGAGCATATTGTCCTTGAGCTCGCCGACCGCCTTCTGACGTGCGGCGATGAGATTCGGATTCAGCAGCGGCTTGCTCAGCCACTGGCGCAGCATGCGCGCGCCCATCGCGGTCTTGGTATGATCGATCACCCACAGCAGCGAGCCTTTTTTCTCCTTGGCGCGCATGGTCTCGAACAGCTCCAGATTGCGCTTGGCGTTCATATCCAGCTCCATGTACTGGCCCTGACGGTAGAAATTCAGCGTGTGCAGATGATCCAGATGCGATTTCTGCGTCTCCGCCAGATACTGCATGAGCGCACCAATCGCACAGGCGATCGCAACATTGTCGCCGAGCGCCTCCTCGGTTCCCTCCTTGAATCGGGTCTCCACCTGTTTGCGGCAGTGCTCCGGATCAAACTGCTCGTCCGGCAGAATCTCCGTCCCGCACTCCAGCCGCTCGGAGAGGAACTGCATGAGCGATGCATCCTCCGCCGCCGCGGAGGACAGAACGACCTCCTTCGGGAGGAACCGTCCCAGCTCGCCGATGCAGTACGTGCCGAGGTCTCCCGACACACAGCCGGTCGCGAGCACCTCGCCGGTGGAGATATCCGCAAAGCAGATGCCGGCGTTCTGTCCCCAGATGCAGACCGAGGCGATGTAGTTGTTGCTCCCCTCCTCCAGCATGGAGGATTCCATCACGGTTCCCGGCGTGATCGTGCGGATGATCTCGCGGCGCACCAGTCCCTTCGCTTTCTTGGGATCCTCCGTCTGCTCGCAGATGGCGACCTTGTGGCCGTTTTTCACAAGCTTTGCGATGTATCCCTCGCAGGAGTGATACGGAATGCCGCACATCGGCGCGCGCTCCTCCTGTCCGCAGTCGCGTCCGGTGAGCACCAGATCAAGCTCCTTGGACGCAAGCTTGGCGTCGTCAAAGAACATTTCATAGAAATCGCCGAGCCGGTACAGCAAAATCGCATCCTGACAGGTCTTTTTGACCTCAAAATACTGCTGGATCATCGGCGTGTATTCAGCCATTTCCTACCTCCACACCATACAGGGCGCGCAGGGAGGTTCGCTCGATGCGGACGTCCGCAAATTCGCCCAGCTTCAGTCCGTCGCCGCGGCACATGACGAGCAGCCCGCCGTCGGTCCGTCCGGTCAGCGGATGATCCGTCGGCTGCTTGCTGTTGGACGTACCGTCGATCAGCACGCGCACGATGCGGTCCTGATACGCCTCCTGCCGCGCGGCGTTGATGGTCTCCTGCTCCGCGAGCAGGCGGTCAAACCGATCCTGTTTTTCCTCCTTGGTCGCGCTGTCCGGCATCTCTGCCGCCGGCGTGCCCGACCGCTTGGAGTACAGGAACGTGTACAGAATATCATACTGTCCGAAGCGCACCATCTCGAGCGTCTTCTGGAAGTCCTCCTCGGTCTCTCCCGGGAATCCGACGATGATGTCGGAGGACAGCACGAGATCGGGCATTTTCTCGCGCGCCGACTGGATCAGACTGCGGTAGTGCGCCGCGTCGTAGTGGCGGTTCATGCGCTTCAAGATCTCATCCGAGCCGGACTGGAACGGCAGATGCAGCTGATGGCTGATGTGTGTGCCGTTCGCCATCGTCTCGAACAGCTTGTCCGAGGCGTCCTTCGGGTGGCTGGTCATGAAACGGATGCGGTACTCGCCCGGCACCTTGTCCAGCCGCGCCAGCAGATCCGCAAAATCCACGCCGAGTCCGAGATCCTTGCCGTAGGAATTGACGTTCTGTCCGAGCAGTGTGATATCCTTGTAGCCCTCCGCGATCAGCTCGCGGAACTCACGCTCGATGTCCTCCGGCTTGCGGCTGCGCTCGCGTCCGCGCACATACGGGACGATGCAGTAGGTGCAGAAGTTGTTGCAGCCGTACATGATGGACAGCCACGCATGGCAGCCCTGTCCGCGCAGAACCGGCAGTCCCTCGGAGATCTCGCCGCGGTCATCGCCCGAAATGTCAAAAATGCGCTTGCTTCCGCTTAAACGGCGCAGCAGCAGTTCGGGGAACCGCCACAGCGCATGCGTACCGAACACAATGTCGACGCGCGGATAGCTCTTTTTGATTTTCTCCGCCATGTGCTCCTGCTGTACCATACAGCCGCACATGCAGATGGTCAGGTCATCGTTCTCCTCCTTGAGGTGGGTGTACTGACCCATGATGCCCAGCACGCGCTTTTCCGCATGCTCGCGCACCGCACAGGTGTTGACCACGATGACATTGGCGTTTTTCGGGTCGTCCGTCGGCTCGTAGCCCATCTCGCGCAGCATGCCCGCGATGCGCTCGGTGTCCGCCTCGTTCTGCTGACAGCCGAAGGTCTGACAGTAAAAGTGCGGCGCATCCGCCCGAACCGAGAGCAGATGCTGAATTTGATTGATGCAGTCCCACTGGTGCGCAATCTGCTCCTGTGAGACCTGTCTGGTCTGTTTACTCATCATATCTTTATCGAAATTCATTCAGATTGGTATCATACGTCATCAGATGGTGATAGGAAACGCCATCCGGTGCATACTGCGGATATTCCGCAGTGATGGTTCTGGTCACATACTCCGGACTCAGGTTATTGTTGCCGGCGCCGAGAATTGCATACGCGCGGACACAGTCGGTGTCCTGCTCGAGCGAGATGCCCTTCATCAGATCCTTGATGTTGACCTCCTTCTCGCCGCGCTTGGAGCGCTTGAGGATGAGAATCTCCTCCCGCGCAAACAGCTCCTCCACGTCGCGGCAGAAGTTTTCGGGAACACCGTCGTCAAACTCCCATGTGATCTCAAACTTGGAGTAGGCGATCTCGCGCACCTTCTGTCCGCCGTCGCTCAGCGGATAGATCTCCTGCACGCTCAGTCCGCGCGGCATGACCGCGTTCATGCGTTCGACCGCATCCGCCGGGATCTCGTCCGCAGTGCAGTTGAAGTCCAGAAATTCGCACTCACCGGAATATCCGGTGGACAGCGGGAGCGCGATCGAGATATAAATGTGCTGGTTGAAGCCCTCGGTGTACCACACCGGAAGCTGCGCACGGGCGATGACGCGCTGCATACAGTGCATCAGATCGAGATGCGAGATATACGCCGCCTCGTCCGTCTTGGAAAACCGCATTCTTGCCTTAAACATGACATCCACATCCCTTCAGCAGGCCCGCCGCGCCGCATCCGGCGCATTTGTCGATACAGGCGGGGGTGGTCTCCGCCCGGCGGGAGCGCTCCCACTCCCGCTTGAGGTGCTCCTTGCTCGTGCCGCAGCCGATGTGATCCCACGGGAACACCTCGTCGAGCGGACGCTGGCGGTTGGCGTAGAACGCCGGATCCAGTCCGCACGCCGCAAACGCATCCATCCACTTCTCGAGCGAGAAGCAGGCGTCCCATCCGTCCATCTTGCAGCCGGATTTCCACGCGGTGTACAGGACATCCGCCATACGGCGGTCGCCGCGCGCGAACGCGCCCTCCAAAAAGCTCGCATCCGAATCGTGCCAGCGGAATGTGACATTCTTGGTCTTCATGACCTCGCGCAGATAGCGGGTCTTTTCGTCCAGCTCTTCCTTGGTCGCCTGCGCGTCCCACTGGAACGGCGTCTGCGGCTTGGGGACAAAGCAGGAGGTCGACGCGGTGATCTTGACGCCGCGCGCGCGGTTGGGCGTGTGCTGACGCCAGCAGTACGCAACCGAACGGCACAGACGGCTCATCTCATCGAAGTCCTCGTTGGTCTCGGTCGGAAGACCCATCATGAAGTACAGCTTGACATTGTTCCAGCCGCCCTCGAATGCGATCTTGCACGCGTTGAGCAGATCTTCCTCCGTCAGATTCTTGTTGATGACGTCGCGCAGTCTCTGGCTTCCTGCCTCCGCCGCAAACGTCAGACCGCTCTTGCGCACCTTCTGCACGCGCTCCATCAGATCGATGGAGAACGAGTCGGCGCGCAGGGACGGCAGCGCCAGGCTGATGCGCTTTTCCTCGCAGTAGTTCAGCAGCTCGTCCGCCAGTTCGCCCAGTTCGGAATAGTCGCTGGTCGAGAGCGAGGACAGCGAGATCTCCTCGTAGCCCGACTGATCCAGAATCGCCTTTGCCTGCTTCAGCAGAACCTCCTTGCTCTTCTTGCGGAGCGGACGGTAGGTGTGTCCCGCCTGACAGAAGCGGCAGCCGCGCGGACAGCCGCGGAACAGCTCGACCATCGCGCGGTCAAAGACGATCTCGGTGGACGGGACGACGAGCGTATCCGGGAAATACATATTGTCCAGATCCTGCACAATGCGCTTCTGCACAAATGCCGGCGCGCCGTCGCGCGGCGTGACCGCCTTGACCGTGCCGTCCTCGTGATAGGTGACGTCGTACAGACTCGGAACGTACAGTCCCTGAATCTGACTCGCCTCGCGCAGGAATTTCTCCTTGCTCCAGTTCTCCTGCTTGGCGCGGCGGTACAGATTGGTGAAGTCGATCATCATCTCCTCGCCGTCACCGATCTGGAACACATCGACAAAATCCGCGAGCGGCTCCGGATTGTAGGCACACGGACCGCCGCAGACGACGATGTGCTTCAGTCCGGTGCGGTCCTTGGCATAGACCGGCACGCCGCCGAGATCCAGCATGTTCAGAATGTTGGTGAACGACAGCTCATACTGCAGGGTAAAGCCGATCATGTCAAACTCGCTCAGCGCATCGCCGCTCTCCAGTCCGTAGAGCGGAATGCCGGCGTTCCGCATCTCTTCCTCCATATCCAGCCACGGCGCAAACACGCGCTCACACCAGATATCCGGCTCGTTGTTGAGCAGTCCGTAGAGAATCCGGCTGCCCAGATGCGACATACCGACCTCATAGGTGTCGGGGAAGCACAGGGCAAAGCGGAGAAAGACCTCGTCCTTCTCCTTGATCACAGAACCCCATTCGCCGCCGACATAGCGGGCCGGCTTTTGCACACGGGGCAGAATACGTTTTAATTTACGTGTCAGCATACATTCCTCCGGGAGTGTGTGGTTGAAATTCAAACAAATCGGATTCCCACTCAGGAAAATCCATCAAGCAAAAAGCCCTTCGCTCTTTCGACCGAAGGGTCTTTTTTCCTTTTTGCTGTGAAAAAATCCTTATTCTTCCTGACCGTCCAGCTCCTGACGCGCCTGATAGGAATGACGGCGCAGACAGAACTCGTGCTCGATCTTGATGGTCTCCTTGAGCAGCATCTCCAGCTCCGAGGCATATGCCTCCAGCACGCCGGTCGCCGCGAGATTGGCAAACGAGATGATCTTCAGATACTTCTGGATGGACAGATGCAGGCTGATCTGCGCACGGTTGATATCGCCGTACTCCATCTCCGACAGAATCTGCTGCAGCTCGGCGCGGACACCCAGCGTCATGAGCTGGAATACCACACGGTCCGCCGGAACGATCAGGCGGGACTCATAACGGGTCAGCAGCTGCTCAATCAGCTTGTTGTTTGCCTCCTGCATGGTCTTGAGGTCGTTCAGCTGGTAGGAATTCAGCTTCATGCCGACCGACTGCTCCATGACCTTCAGCTCTTCCATCTGCTCCTCGGTCAGCTCCAGATCGCTCGGATTGCCCGACTGTGTGAACTGCGCCACACCGCTGCGCATGGATTTGTAGAGGTTTGCGATGCAGTATACCTGTCTCTCGCACTCGTCATAGCGGGTCTGCGCCGCGTTCAGCAGCTCAGTCGTCTGATCGAGCGCCGCCTTTGCGGCCGCCTCGCGCTCGGCGTAGTCCTCCAGAATGCTCTCGCGCTCCTTGGTCACCTGACGGTGGATCGCGTGGATGATCTCATCGCGGCGGTCGATGGTCTCTTCCTTCTCCGCCAGCTCGCCGTTCAGCTTTGCCAGCTGTTCCTTGGCTTCCTCCAGCGCGCTCTGGGTCTTTTCCAGCTGGGAATTGACGCTCTCCAGCGCCTTCTTGGATTTGGTCAGATCCTTTATACTATCAAACATATCATTCTCCTGCCTCGGGAATGCACGGGATTGTCCTGTTTCAAAACGGATTCCCGCACTCCGCGTTGTCCTTCTGTCTATGGTTCAAATTATAGTTATTTTACTACTTTTCTCGCCGTTTCGCAATACATATCAAAAAATCCCTTGCGCGCTTTCCTTCCGGCAGACAAAAACAGACACGCCGCAGACGCAGCGTGCCTGTAATGTTTGATTGTTGCGCTCAGAGATTACTCATCCTCAGCCATCAGCTTGCTCAGCAGTGCTTCCTTGTTCTTGGTCGTGTCGATCGAACGAATGACCGAACGCAGCGGCAGAACGGATGCCGGAGATACCGACAGCTCGTCGATGCCGATCGCCATGAACAGCTCGGTCAGCTCTACGTCGGCGCCAAGCTCGCCGCAGATACCGATCCAGATGCCGGCCTTGTGCGCATTGTCCGCAGCCATCTTGATTGCGCGGAGCACCGCCGGATGATGGGCATCGAAGAACTTGCCCAGACCCTTGCCCTGACGGTCAACCGCCAGCAGATACTGGGTCAGATCGTTCGTGCCGATCGAGAAGAAGTCGACTTCCTTAGCCAGACGGTCGGAAACCATGACTGCCGCCGGCGTCTCGACCATGATGCCCAGCTCGACGGTATCCGCAAACGGAATTTCTTCCTCGCGCAGCTCTGCCTTGACCGACTCACAGATGCGCTTGATCTCGCGTACCTCCCAAACCGAGGTGATCATCGGGAACATGATCGCAATCTTGCCATGTGCCGATGCACGGTACAGTGCGCGCAGCTGCGTGCGGAATACCTCCTCGCGGGTCAGACAGATGCGGATTGCACGCAGACCCATCGCCGGGTTCTCCTCGTGATCCAGCTTGAAGTAGTCCGCCTGCTTGTCCGCGCCGATATCCAGTGTGCGGATAATGACGCGCTTGCCGCCCATGCGCTCGGCGACCGTCTTGTATGCCTGATACTGCTCCTCTTCCGTCGGATAATCGTCGCCTGCCAGATACAGGAACTCGGAGCGGAACAGGCCGACTCCGCCGCCGTCGGACGCCAGTACAGCATCGACATCGTCCGGAGATCCGATGTTGCAGTAAACCATGACGTTCTTGCCGTCGATGGTCTGATTCGGCTTGCCTCTCAGCTCCTCGAGCAGCTTCTTTTCCATCTGCTCCTTCTTGTAGATCGCGGTCAGGCGCTCGGTTGTCTCCTCATCCGGTGCGATAAAGACCTCGCCGGTCTGACCGTTGATGATGATGTCCTTGCCGTCAAACGACTCGCTGAGCTCCTCGCCCAGCTGGCAGACCGACGGAATACCCATCGTGCGCGCCAGAATCGCGGTATGTGCCTGATCCGAACCGCCGGTGGTCAGCAGACCGAGCAGCTTGGACTTGTCCAGCTGAACGGTTTCGGACGGGCTGAAGTCGTCAGACGCCAGAATGACCGGCTCGTCCGAATCCATGCCGCCGCCCGAGGCGCCGGACAGAATATTGATGACACGCTGTGCGATATCCTTGACATCGGCGGAACGCGCCTGCATGTATGCATCGTCCATGCTCGCAAACATCTCTGCCAGCTGATCCGAAACATCGCTGACTGCCGCCTCGGCATTCAGACCGTCGCTGATCAGATCGGTGATGCCCTCGACAAAGTCCAGATCGTCCAGCATCATCTGGTGTGCTTCAAACAGCATCGCACCCTCTTCGCCGACTTCCTCGACTGCCTTTTCATACAGACCCTTCAGCTGATCTATCGCCGTCATACGCGCGCTCTCAAAGCGAACAATCTCCGCCCCGGTATCTTCTACCTGAGTGCGGACGATCTCACCGCTGCCGCGCTTGTAAAAGCAAAGTTTACCAATTGCAACGCCCTTGGATGCACTCTTGCCCTGTAATACAACCATCCAAAAATCCTCCTGATTTAATTCTTCCTCAAACCCATTTCCACGCAGTCCAAGCGGGTGCTCTCCTCCTACTCCCGCTCAAAACTGCGTGAATGGAATTACAGCCTTCGTCCCCGCAAGAGCGGAAACGAAAGCTGCAATATCAAACGATTCTCAGACGTTTGCACGGAGCACGTCGAGGAACTTTTCGAGGTTCTCGTCGGTGTCAGCGGAAACCGTGATGGTGTCGCCGTTCTTTACGCCGAGACCCATGACCGCAAACATCTTGCGCGCGTCTGCAACCTTGCCGTTCTTCTCGATGGTGATGCCGCCGTTAATTTCCTTCGCTGCCTTGGTAATAATGCCAGCCGGACGAGCGTGGATGCCCTCCGGATCAGTAATCACATACGTCGTAGTAGCCATTGTTGTTTACCTTCCTTTCTTGTGTGCCTCGCACACGGGGTGTAAATATCTTCGCAGTCCCGATCTGCTCAGCCAGCGCAGACCGAAACGCTTTTCACTGGAACGGTTATATTATACCTGCAAATTGGATAAAAAGAAAGGGCTTTTCCAGAAAATTTTGATTATTATTTCCAAAAATCCGTTTCCCTTGCCAAAACTTTTGTATTTTGAGGTTCTTTTGGGAAAGTTTTTGTTTTTTTCGCACGCAAACCCGCAGATCTCCCTCTCTGTATCCTGTCTGCATTCTGCCGTTTGTATTCCCTGCCGATCCATGATATACTATACTGAACTCAGGGAAAGGAGGATTATTATCCGTGCACGAAAACAACCAGTTCAGTCTGACGGCCTACCGGATTCTCGTTCTGCTCTATATTCCGCTCAGTCTGCTTCTCGCGATCAGCATGCTGTTTACCGTCCAGCCAATCTGTTTTCTGTTTGCGCTGCTGACCATCCCCCTGATCGCGCTCCCAAAAATCATCAATCGTTTTTTCCATACCAAACGCTCCTACCGGCTCCGTCTGCTGTATGAGATCACACTGCTGATCTGGTTCACCGGATGCTACGTCCTGCGCCTCGGCGGCAGAATCCCGGGCTACACCCTGTTCGCGCATGTGGTTCTCGGATGCTTTCTCGTCCTTCTCGGACTAGTATTCCCCTGCTGCGTGCTTTCTAATCCCACGCATCCGATTCATTCGCGGCTCTGTCTCGTCTTTTCCGCGCTGTTCTCGGTCGCCGTCAACACGCTGACCGTTCTCGCCGAGGCGGCCGTATCGCCGTCCGCCGGCGTGATGGATCTCGTCCTGCGGCTTCTGGTGTCCATCCTCACCGCTGCCGGATTCACCGCCCTGCTTCCGTGGCTGAACAAGCACCGCGCCGGCGCTTTCCCGATCGCCGCCGTCAGAGAGGCCGTGGAGCGCAACCGAAAACCGCGTTCCACCGTGACCATCACCTCCGTCGAGCCGCTCGACCGGCACGGGTTATCCAAATGATCCTCAAACACGGTCTGTTTTTTCGAAAAACAGGCTGTGTTTTTTTGTCAGAATCCGCGAATTATGCTATACTGTAGTAATCAAAAAGGAGCTGACATAATTTCATGCATACACGTTCCCAGAGTGATTTCTCACAGGGAAAAATCTCGACCAACATCATCCGGCTCGCCGTTCCGATCACCCTGGCGCAGCTGGTCAATATTCTGTACAACATCGTCGACCGCGTCTATATCGGACGCTTCATGGACCATGCGACCACGGCGCTGACCGGCGTCGGCATCTGTTTTCCGATTGTCACGATCATCGTTGCATTCGCCAACCTGATCGGCACCGGCGGCGGACCGCTGTTCTCCATCGAACGCGGCAAGAAAAACGACGCAGAGGGTGAGGCCATCATGGGCAACTGCATGACGCTCATCCTCGTACTCAGCCTGCTGATCACCCTGTCCGGTCTGCTGCTGCGCCGTCCGCTCCTGTACGCCCTCGGCGCGAGTGACGTCACGTTCCCCTATGCCAATGCGTACATCACGATCTATCTGTTCGGCACGCTGTTCGTCATGATCAGTCTGGGCATGAACAGCTTTATCAATGCACAGGGGTTTGGAAAAACCGGCATGCTGACCATCGTCATCGGCGCGGTGCTCAACATCATCCTCGATCCGGTTTTTATCTTTGTTTTGGATCTCGGTGTGCGCGGCGCGGCTTGTGCGACCGTCCTGTCCCAGTTTGCCGCCGCAGTCTGGACGCTCCGGTTTCTGACCGGCCCCAGAACGCTGCTCCGCCTGCGCATCCGCTGTCTGCGGTGCCGGAAAAAACGCGTCCTGCGCATCCTGTCGCTCGGCCTGTCCGGCTTCACGATGGGAGCCACCAACAGTCTGGTGCAGATCGCCTGCAACGCCTCGCTGAGCATCTTCGGCGGCGACCTCTATGTCGGTGCGATGACCATCATCAACTCGGTGCGTGAGATTGTCTCCCTGCCGGTCACCGGCGTGGTCAACAGCGCACAGCCGGTCATCGGATTCAACTACGGCGCACAGGAAAACGGCCGCGTCTGTCAGGCGATCCGCTTTACCGCCTCCCTGCTGTTCGGCTATACCCTCATCGCGTGGGCGCTGGTCTCGCTGTTCCCTGCATTTTTCATTCAGATTTTCAACACCGATCCGGATCTGCTCGCCGTCACGATTCCGTCCATGCACATCTATTTCTTCGGATTCTGCTTTATGGCGTTCCAGTTCACCGGACAAACCACCTTTCTTGCGCTCGGAAAATCCCGTTTTTCGCTGTTTTTCTCCCTCCTGCGCAAGGTATTCATCGTCATTCCGCTGACCCTTCTCCTGCCGCATCTCGGCGGACTCGGCGTCACAGGCGTCTTTCTCGCCGAGCCGATCTCCAACGTATGCGGCGGACTGGCCAGCTTTACTACCATGCTGTTCGTCTGCTATTTCCCGATCCGCCGCGCGGCGCGGGAGCAGAATCAGCTGTCCTGACATCAGAAAGGAGCCTGACCCATGAAATCCTGTGACATCGCGGTATTCGGCGCCGGAATCATCGACATTCCGGTCATCCATGCCGACCGCTCGGTTTTCACCCGACACTCCACGCCGGTCGGCTATATCGGCATGACAACCGGCGGCGACGCGCTCAACGAAGCCACCGTGCTCGCCAATCTCGGACATGACGTCCGCTTGATCAGCTGCTGGGGATGCGACCCCGCCGGTGCGTTTCTGGATACGCACTGCGCCCGTCTCGGCATCGACACCCGGTACGTCCGCCGCACCGATGAGATGGACACCGGCGTCAATGTGGTTCTCGTGGATGAGGACGGCGAGCGCCGGTTCTACAACAACCGGAACAGCAGCCTGCGCCGCCTCCGCGCCGAGGACTTCTCCCCCGAACAGCTCAACGGCGTCCGTCTGCTCTCGCTCGCCAGCATTTTCGTCTTTCCGCTCATCTCCATTGAACAGCTCGCACAGATTGCGCACACCGCACGCGCCCGCGGCATCCCGGTCTGTGCTGACTTCGTCCTCCCCAAAAAGGGAGAGACCACCCGTGAGCTGGCGCCGCTCCTGCGCGAGCTGGACTATGTCTTTGCCAACGAGACCGAGGCGGCGGTCATCACCGGTGAGTCCGATCCCGACCGCATCGCGGACGTTCTGCTCGCCGCCGGCTCCCGCCATGTCATCGTCAAGCTGGGCGCAGAAGGCTGTCTGATTGCCTCCGGCTCCGTGCGCCAGCGCATTCCCGCCTGTCCGGATACGAACTGTGTCGATACCACCGGCGCGGGCGACAACTTCGCCGCCGGATTCCAGCACGCCCTGCTCGCGGGATATTCCTTCGCCGACTGCGCCTATTTCGCCAACGCCTGCGCTTCGGTCTCGGTCGAAACCGTCGGCGCATCCACCGGCGTCACCAGCCTGCGTCAGGTCGAGGAGCGTCTGACACGATACGGCAGATAATCCATTTTCCTCTTGACTTTCCGCCGTCCTTTTTCTATAATGAGTATAGCCAGATGATGTTCACAGGAAAAGCGGCGCTGCCCTGCGCCCGCCGAAGGAGTAACACTCTCAGGTGTCCGGAAATCCGGATGAGACTGTGAACGGATGGAGCTCTGGAGAATCTCATTGGATGAGTGCCGAAGGTGCAACGCGGTGTTTCCCCGCGAATCTCTCAGGCAAAAGGACAGAGTAACTCCCTTTCTTTCGCTGCACCCTGCAGCGGTGTCCTTGTGTCCTCTTCAGAGCTGAACCATCTGGGTTTGGCTCTTTTTATTCGCTCTTTTCCTTTTACACACACATACACAAAAGAAAGCGTCTGCTCCAACCAGCAGACGCTTTCTTTTTTATGCACGCTGTTCTTCCAGACGGGACGCCAGCCGGTCCAGCTCGTCAATCGCACTGCCGACCGTGCGCTTGGCGCGCGCCTTCAGATTGGGATGTCCGTTCTCAACCGCCCACATCTCCCCGACCGTCTCGAGCAGCGCGAGGTCATTTTCATTGTCGCCGATGCCGATCACCTCGCCGGGATTGATGCCGCGGAATTCGCAGTATTTCCGGAGCGCCGCCCCTTTGCTGCACCCCTCGCGCAGAAAGTCAATCCAGCCGTAGCCGCCGAGCACCGGTGTCTGATACGGCTCGGAAAACGCCGCCATGCGCTTCTGAATCGCCGGCAGGTCGCCCTCCGGCGCGTACAGGGAAATCTTGATGAAGTCCTCCGGAATCTCGTCCCAGTCACCGGCAATCTCGGTATCATTCCCGACTACTTCTCTGACATGGCGGACATACTCCTCCGACTTGGGCACCACATAACAGCACTTCTGCGTCGAGAGCAGACCCTCGCACTCCGGCTGCTGCTGGATAAACCGGAGCAGTTCCAGTGCCCGCGCGCGGTCGAGCACCTCACAGCCGACTGCCTGTCCCCTGTACATGGTCAGACTGCCGTTTTCACAGATATAGCTGATCTCATCGGCGACCGGTGCAAACAGCCGCCGCTGGTTGGCGTACTGCCGTCCGCTGCAGGAGAGATACTCCACGCCGCAGGACTGCAGACGTCGGATAATCGGAAACAGCCGGCGGTTCAGCCGGGTCTCCCCCTGAAACAGAATCGTTCCGTCAATATCACAGGCGATCATTTTAATCATCGTCATTTCCCCTTTGCGCTGTATATTCTGAACTATATTTTATCACAGTAAAGCGGTGATGACCAGCCGCAAAGTATCCAAATTTTTCCGAATAATAAAATCTCCCTTCCACACAATGTGCGAAAGGGAGTACTTTATGCTCTCCTAAAACGAAGCCGAATCACTTCGTCTTTGCCATTTTCTTTGCGCGCTTTTCCTCTTCGATGATCGGCTGGAAGCGCTTGACCTCCTTTGCCGCAACACCGGACAGAGCCAGCATGCAGATCAGGTTCGGAATTGCCATCAGTGCGTTGGCGATATCCGAAAAGCTCCAAACCAGATCGAGGGACTGGGTTGCACCGATGAACGCGATCAGAGAGAACAGAACGCGGTATACCATGCAGATCTTCGGACTCTTGACGATGTACTCGAGTGCCTTCTCGCCGTGATACTCCCATCCGAGAATGGTGGAGAATGCGAACAGCGCGATGCCGATGGTGACCATCCATCCGCCGAAGGTGCCGAGGACGGTCTGGAACGCCGCGATGGTCAGTGCGGAGCCCGTGAGCATCTCACCGGTCGCCGGATCAATCTGACCCAGAACACCCGAGCTGCAGATGGCAAGGCCCGTGATCGTACAAATGACGATGGTATCAAAGAAGGTACCCGTCATGTTGATGTAGCCCTGACGAACCGGATCGTCCGTGGTTGCCGCCGCCGCCGTGATCGCCGCGGAGCCCATGCCGGCCTCGTTGGAGAATACGCCGCGTGCAACGCCCCAGCGCATCGACTGCATCATGCCGGAGACGATCGTACCGAGTACGCCGCCGGTGACTGCGGCCGGGCTGAACGCACACTTGACCATCAGGACAATGGCAGACGGCAGGTTGCCGATGTTGCCGACGATGACGATGACGCCGAAGATCAGGTAGAAGACCGCCATAACCGGAACGATGACCGAGGATACCTTGGACAGACGGGAAATGCCGCCGAGCAGGATGAACAGAACCAGAACGGTGATGACAATACCGGTAATCCAGGTCGGAACCTGGAAGGTGCTCTCCAGCGCGGACGAAATCGAGTTTGCCTGCGTCATATTGCCGATGCCGAAGGAGGCGATGACGGCAAAGATTGCAAACAGCATCGCGAGAACCGCGCCCAGCGTCTTGTTCTTCAGACCACTCTTCATGGTTGTCATCGGACCGCCGAGCATTTCGCCCTGCTCATTGACCGTGCGGTACTTGATAGCAAGCATGCACTCGGTGAACTTACTGGTCAGACCGAAGACTGCGGAGATCTCCATCCAGATCAGTGCGCCCGGACCGCCGCTGACCAGCGCGGTGGCAACACCGACGATGTTGCCGGTGCCGATGGTCGCAGCGAGCGCCGTCATCAGCGCCGCAAACGGGGAGATATCGCCCGTACCGCGCTGTGTCGTGCGCGCCTCCTTGCTCAGCACCGACTTGAGTGCGTAAGGAAGATTCAGCCAAGTGCGGAATCCCATGCGGATGGTCAGGAAAATGCCCGTGCCGACAAGCAGAATGAGCATGACCGGACCCCAGACAAAGCTGTCTACCGCATTAACAACATTTGTTAATGTTTCCATATGAAAATAACTCCCTTCAAAAAAAAGGAAACTTACTCAGCAGGAACAACAGCAGGAAAGCGACGCCATTGTCGATACAGGTAAATTTCCTCAAATTTGTCTACTCCTATGTTACCACTCAATACAGTGTTTTGCAAGTCAATTGTTAAATAAATTCAAATAAATTGAAAACAAACTGAGCAGATTTCCGGTTCTATCTTTGGTTTTCTAACAAATTGTGATATACTATTACGAGTATTTGACCAATATCCTGCACCGAACGGAGGATTCCAACACCGATGAAAACCTACTGTTTCACCCTCTCTTATGATGGTTCGCGCTACCGCGGCTGGCAGCGTCAGGGAAATACGGACAGCACGATTCAGGCAAAACTGGAGCAGATTCTGTCCCGCATGCTCGGTCACCGCGTCGAAGTCCACGGCGCCGGACGGACGGATGCGGGCGTCCACGCCGCAAGGCAGACGGCAAGTTCGCGCTTCGAAACCGATCTGACTCCGGAGGAAATACAACATTACTGCAACCGCTATCTGCCGGATGACATCGTGGTGCTCTCCTGCCGCGTCGCCGGCGACCGTTTCCACGCCCGTCTGAACGCCAAGGGAAAACAGTACCGCTACTGCATCAACGACAGCGGCACGCCGAACGTGTTCCGACGCCGGTATGTATGCGTCTGGCCTCAGCCGCTCGACGAAGAGCGCATGCGCCGCGCCGCCGCGCTGATGGTCGGCACGCACGATTTCCGCGGATTCTCCTCCGTCAGCCGCCGGTTTAAAAAATCCACGGTCCGCACCATCCATTCCATCGATATTGCGCGCACGGACGGGGAACTCCAGCTCGTGTTCCACGGCACGGGATTTCTGTACAACATGGTCCGCATCCTGACCGGCACGCTCGTCGAGATCGGTCAGGGTACGCGCGATTTAGACAGCATCCGCGCGGTGTTTGAGACCGGCGACCGCCAGCTCGCGGGCATCACGATGCCGCCGCACGGCCTGATCCTCGAGAACGTGGATTACGACAGCAGTGTCATGGCTGAAATCGACGCCAGAAACCCGCACACACAGGAGCCTGCCCAGTAACAGACAAACCGCAGACGCTGTCTGCCGCGCAGAAGCGTGAGCGCTTCCGCCTGATAGGTCGAGAACGTCGTAAATCCGCCGCAGAAGCCCGTCCCGAGCAGGAGGTACACCCAAGATCCCGCGCGCAGACACATCAGACAGCCGAGAACAAACGAACCGATCAGATTGATCGCAAACGTCGCCGCCGGAAACACCGTGTTCCAGCGGCGTTTTACTGCGCCGGATATCATACTGCGGCAGACCGCCCCCGCGGCGCCGCCCGCCGCCGCCAAAACAATTGAACCAATCATTCCGCCCGCTCCCCCTTTCCGCACAGCCGCTCTCCAATCCACAGACCGAGCAGCGCCGCCGCCAGTCCGCCGATCAGGCTGACGCCGGCATTCAGCGCGAGCAGACCGAGCTGTCCCGACAGAAACAGCGCGGCGTTGTCACAGCTGAAGGTGGAAAAAGTGGTAAACGCACCGATCAGTCCGGTGCTCATGCCGGTGACGATGTGCTCCGGCAGTCCCGACCGCTCGCGCACCCAGGTGAAAATCAGCTGCAGGACAAAACAGCCCGCGATGTTGACGATGAGTGTCGCCATCGGGAATGCATCCGACGGAACAGCCAGCGAAATGACGTATCGGGCGGCCGCACCGAGTGCGCCGAACAGCGCAATCATTCGATTCATTGTCTTTCTCCTTTCATCCAAGCAATTCAAATATCTGTTCCTCTATAGGTATTTCATGCGGAATCATGCAAAACGAAAAAAACCGGTTGTTCTTTCCATGCGTGATATTGCAGATTTGACAAATCAATACGCACATCCTCATATTTTTGCCCAATTACCGCATTATTTCGGGTGAGAAATTAGCTATTATCTGTGAAATCATTTCAAATTTCTGGGATAATTTTTGCCTTGTGTGCACACTGTACAAAGACACTTGTTTTTATCTTCGTAAAATCCCACAATTTTATTATTGTGTTTTTGTGGCTAATGACTATAATAATACTTGTCAAGGGGATAACACCAAAGTGAAAATACCAGTTCACTTTCCCCTATTTTAATCCTTCCTTTTCATACAAATCTCTCTTTCCATACAGGTTGCCGACTGTTGAGAAAGACCGGACACAGACTCTTACGGATTTATTTCCGCTCTCACTCCATCTTTTTTGACTCTCTCTCTTTTTTGAGTCTGGTCCGCAGAAAAACGCCGCTTTTGCCGAAGCGGCGTTTTTCTCGTCCTGATTTTGTTACGATTTATCATCCTGCACAAAACGCTCCCAGCACCGCCGGTGCCGGGAGCGCTTTTTTCTCTTTCACCGATCCGGTCAGACTGCGTCGTCCTCCTCATCGTCGTCAAACACCGCCGGGTCGTAATCCGGCTGTTCCAGCGCCTCCTGCTCCGCCTCGCGGGCATACGCCTCCGCTTCAGCCAGTTCATCCAGATATTCATTCATCCGTCTGACGGCCTCCTTCTTCTGCTCCGGCGTTCCCTGCTCAAACGGGATGATCAGACGCGGCTCAATCAGATACTTGCCCGCCGCAAAACCCAGAAGCAGTCCGACAACGCCCATCCACTGCATCGCTCTCTGCGGTTCCGCATGCAGGAGCAGACCGACAATGCCGACCAGCACATAGGTAAGACCGAATCCGAGAAATGCCGTGGACAGATAAAACGTCGGCATGCGTCCGGCAACGTTGTCCGTCCATCCCGGCTGCTTGGACAGTCTGTCCGGATGCTTCGGATACTCGGCATTATCCGGATCGTCAATAATCTCATAGCGATACCGCTTCGTTTTGTTCTTAAACATAGTTGTTCTCCCTCACAGTACAAAAAAATACAATTCTGCAGAATTCAGTATATCATACTCGAAGAACAGATGCAATCCGGCGGACAGACAAAACGATGGTGCGGGAGAACATCCCACACCATCGCCGGTTTTTGATGATTTACTTGAGCACTGCGCCCTGATTTGCGGAAGTGACCAGACGGGCATAGCGTGCCAGCCAGCCGGTCTTGATCTTCGGCTCCTCCGGGACGAAGTTCTTGCGGCGCTCCGCAAACTCCTCGTCGGAGACCTTCGCGTTGACCGCACGGTTCGGGATATCGATCTCGATGATATCGCCCTCACGCAGCAGGCCGATCTCGCCGCCCATCGCAGCCTCCGGGCAGACATGTCCGATGGATGCGCCGCGGGAGGCACCCGAGAAGCGGCCGTCGGTGATCAGTGCGACGTCCTTGTCCAGCTTCATGCCGGCGAGCGCAGAGGTCGGATTGAGCATCTCACGCATGCCCGGTCCGCCCTTCGGACCCTCATAGCGGATGACGACAACGTCGCCCTTGTTGATCTTTCCGCCGTAGATCGCCTCAATCGCGTCCTCCTCGGAGTTGAACACGCGAGCCGGTCCGGCATGCTTGAGCATCTCCGGTGCAACGGCGCTCTGCTTGACCGCGCAGCCTTCCTTCGCGATGTTGCCCCACAGGATGGCGATGCCGCCGGTCTGCATGTACGGATTGTCGATCGGACGGATGACCTCCGGATTGGTATTCTTGCAGTTTGCGATGTTCTCGCCGACCTTCTTGCCGGTGACCGTGATCTGATCCAGCTCGAGCAGATCCTTCTTGGACAGCTCGTTCATGACGGCATAGATGCCGCCCGCCTCGTTCAGCTCCTGAATGTACGTACGTCCCGCCGGTGCCAGATGGCAGAGGTTCGGAGTCTTTTCGGAGATCTCGTTCATCGTGCGCAGATCGAAGTCGACGCCTGCCTCGTGTGCAACGGCCAGCAGATGCAGAACCGTGTTGGTCGAGCATCCCAGCGCCATCTCGCACTCGAGTGCGTTGTGGATGGACTTCTCGGTGACGATATCACGCGGCTTGATGTCCTTCTCGACCAGCTCCATGATCTTCATGCCGGCATGCTTTGCCAGATGGATGCGGCTGGAGTAAACCGCCGGAATCGTGCCGTTGCCCGGCAGCGCCATGCCGATTGCCTCACACAGGCAGTTCATGGAGTTGGCGGTGTACATGCCGGAGCAGGAGCCGCAGCTCGGGCAGGAGCCGCACTCGACGCGGTTGATTTCCTCGTCGTTGATCAGGTTTGCCTTGCGCGCGCCAACCGCCTCAAACGTGTAGGACAGCGAGACGTTCTCACCGTTATAGCGTCCTGCGAGCATCGGGCCGCCGGAGCACATGATGGACGGGATGTTCAGGCGGCATGCTGCCATCAGCATACCCGGAACAATCTTGTCGCAGTTCGGGATGAGCACCAGACCGTCAAACTGATGCGCCTGCGCCAGCGTCTCGACCGAATCCGCGATCAGCTCACGGGACGGCAGAGAGTATTTCATGCCGATATGACCCATCGCGATGCCGTCGCAGACGCCGATTGCCGGTACCATGATCGGCGTGCCGCCTGCCATGCGGACGCCTGCCTTGACAGCCTCGGTGATCTTGTCCAGATTGATGTGACCCGGGATGATCTCGGAATGCGCAGAGACGACGCCGATCAGCGGGCGGTTCATCTCCTCTTCGGTCAGACCGATTGCGCGCAGCAGGGAGCGGTGCGGAACGCGCTCAACACCCTGTGTGACATTTGCACTTCTCTTGTTGTTCATAGTATCCTCCAGAATAGATACGGATTGAAAAAAGACGGGGACGGAGACAATGTTTGTCCCGTCCCCGAATGTATGCGGTTATGTCCGGTAATTGACGAGCAATTACTTCTTCAGCCAGGACATCAGGCCGCGCAGACGCTTGCCGGTCTCTTCCAGCTCGCTCTCAGCCTCAACCTGACGGGTAGCCAGGAATCTTGCACGACCGCCGGCGCGGTTCTCCTGAATCCACTCGGAAGCGAAGGTACCGTTCTGGATCTCCTCCAGAATCTTCTTCATCTCCTTGCGGGTCTCCTCGGTGATGATGCGCTTGCCGGTGCGGTAGTCGCCGTACTCAGCGGTATCCGAGATGGAGTAACGCATCTTCGCAAAGCCGCCCTCGTTGATCAGGTCAACGATCAGCTTCATCTCGTGAACGCACTCGAAGTAAGCGTTCTCCGGCGCGTAGCCAGCCTCAACCAGCGTCTCGAAGCCGGCCTTCATCAGCTCGCAGACACCGCCGCAGAGGACAGCCTGCTCACCGAACAGGTCGGTCTCGGTCTCGGTGCGGAAGGTGGACTCCAGAATGCCCGCACGGCCGCCGCCGATGCCGGCAGCGTAAGCCAGAGCGATCTCCATCGCCTTGCCGGTAGCGTCCTGCTCAACGCAGACCAGATCCGGAACACCGTGACCCTCAACATACTGGCTGCGAACCGTGTGGCCCGGGCCCTTCGGCGCGATCATGATAACGTCGACATCAGCCGGCGGGATGATCTGCTTGAAGTGGATGTTGAAGCCGTGTGCGAAAGCCAGTGCGTTGCCCGGCTCGAGGTTCGGCTCAACGACGTCCTTATAGATATCAGCCTGCTTCTCATCCGGGCAGAGCATCATGATGATGTCGCCAGCCTTGGCAGCCTCAGCCGGAGTCATAACAGTCAGACCGTAGTCCTCAGCCTTCTTGGTGTGACGGGAGCCCGGACGCAGACCAACGACTACGTTTACGCCGGAATCCTTCAGGTTCATTGCATGCGCATGACCCTGGGAACCAAAACCAATGATTGCAACGGTCTTACCATCGAGTGCAGCCAGATTACAATCTGCATCGTAATACATTTTAACCATTTTGTTTTCCTCCTAATCTAGGGATGATATTTCCCAACGTTTATATTATAAGTAAATATGGTTAACAAATCAAGTGCGCATCCGCATAAAAATCAGATGCTTTTTTCATCTTTATACATCGCCGTGATGCCGGTGCGGCTGGACTCCACAACATCGTAGTTGGAGAGTACGGACAAGAACGTATCGACATCCGACGGGGTTCCGTTCTTGCGGACGATGATCGTGTCGTTCATGGCGGTCAGGATGCCTGCGCCGTAGACCTCGCAGATCTCACGGACGGTCTCCTGCACTGTCTGGTCTCCGTGGATCTTGACCAGAACCAGCTCGCGGCAGTGTGCCTCCTCCTCGTCGATGTGGACAACCGAAATGCACTCCTCAAGCTTCTTCATCTGCTTGAGAATCTGCTCCAGCGTGTACTCATCGCCGATGGTGACCAGCGTGATACGGGAAATATCCTCGTCCATGGTCGGCGAAACCGTCAGCGAGTCGATGTTGAAGCCGCGGCGGCCGAACAGACTGGAGACACGGGCGAGAACGCCGGAATGGTTTCTAACCAATGCTGCTACAATATACTTTTCCATGTTTCCTCCCGCCTATCTCAGTCAATAATAACATTGCGGATGGTCTGTCCCGCCGGAATGAACGGCAGAACGCGCTCGTCCTTGTCGATGATCGCATCAATGATAACCGGACCGTCCGACTGCAGCGCCTTCGCCATGGCATCGCGGAACTCGCCGATCGTGCGGCAGCGGTATCCGGTGGCGCCGAACGCCTCCGCCAGCTTGACATAGTCGGTCTGACGATGCGGATCCGTGCTCGAATAGCGCTTTCCGTAGAACGAGGTCTGCCACTGGCGAACCATGCCGAGCACCTCGTTGTTGGTGACGACCGTGACAATCGGCAGCTTATAGCTGACCGCAGTGCAGATCTCATTGAGATTCATATGGAAGCTGCCGTCGCCGGTGACATGGACAACCTTCTTGTCCGGGCAGGCAACCTGTGCGCCGACTGCGGCGCCGTAGCCGTATCCCATCGTGCCCAGACCGCCGGAGGACAGGAACGTATGCGGCATACGGCGTCCGGTAAACTGTGCCGCCCACATCTGATGCTGTCCGACATCGGTCGCGACGATATCCTCCGGACCGATCGCCTCGTCAATCGCGCGCATCAGCTGATGCGGACGGATGACCTCGTCGTTGTCGACCGGACGGTAGTCCATGCGCTCCTTCCACGTCGCGATCTGCTCGAGCCACGCCGTGTGCTTGTTCTCCTTGATGAGCGGCAGAACCGCCTCGAGGACCCTGCGGGCGTCGCCGGTGATGGAGAACGTGGTGGGGATGTTCTTGTCGATCTCACTGTTGTCGATGTCGACCTGTACGACCTTTGCCGTGCTGGCAAACTCGGTCATCTTGGTCGCAACGCGGTCGGAGAAACGGGTGCCGAGTGCAATCAGCAGATCCGCTTTGTCCGCAGCTCTGCCGGCGGAAACCCAGCCGTGCATGCCGATCATGCCGAGATTCAGCGGATCCTTCTTATCCAGCGCGCCGATGCCCATCATCGCATGGCATGCCGGAATTTCCGCCTTGTGCATCAGCTGTTTCAGCGCCTCGCTCGCGCCCGAGCTGATGATGCCGCCGCCGAAATAGATCGTCGGACGCTCGCTCTCGTTGATCATGTCCGCCAGCTTCTGAATATCATCCATGTTGATCTCCGGAAGCGGACGCGGCTGGACTGCCGGCTTCGGCTCGTACTCGCATTCCGCCGCGGTGACATCCTTCGGGATATCGATCAGAACCGGTCCCGGACGGCCGCTCATCGCGATCTCAAACGCGAGGCGGACGGTGTCGGCCAGATCCTCGACATGGCGGACGACGAAGTTGTGCTTGGTAATCGGCATGGTGATGCCGGCGATGTAGACCTCCTGGAAGCTGTCGCGTCCGATCGCCGCGGTGCCGACGTTGCCGGTAATCGCAACCATCGGGACAGAATCCATATATGCGGTGGCAATGCCGGTGACGAGGTTGGTCGCACCCGGACCGCTGGTTGCCAGCACGACGCCGACCTTGCCGGTTGCGCGTGCGAATCCGTCGGCGGCATGCGCCGCACCCTGCTCATGTGCAGACATGATATGGGTGATGCGATCGGAATTCTTATACAGCTCATCGTAAATATTGAGGACAGCGCCGCCCGGGTAACCGAAAATCGTATCGGCTCCCTGCTCCAGCAGTGCCTCAATGAGAATCTGCGAGCCATTGAGTTTCATTGCAATCACTCCTGAACATTTGATATTGATTCGGTACGGTGAAAAAAGCAAACGGAAGTGCAAAAAAAAATCTTCGTCTCGGAAAGAGACAAAGATAAACTCTGCGGTACCACTCTTATTGCCGCCGGAAAGGACGGCCACTCGAACGCATCGGCAAAAAACTGCTTAATGCTTGCCCTGTAACGGAGGCTGACCCGATTTCGGTTACTTGGGAGATCCCGTTCGCCCAAACTGCTCACGGATGACATTCACATTCCTCTCGCTGCTGTCTCTCACCAGCCGACAGCTCTCTGACAGCTCCAGGATGCTACTATTCCGGTCTCTGCATTTGCTTTTTTCGATTGCTTAATATTATATCTCTTTTTGTGGAAATGTCAACAGGTTTTCTCATTATTTTGGATGATTTCCTTTGATTTCTCCATCCGTTCCAAATAATATCCCGTGATCAGAATAAAATTTGGCGTTCCGCGGAAAACTCTGCAAGGATACCAAATCCGCATGACGCATGCAAAGGAGGGGTTCGCATGACGCTGCTGTTTCTTCGAACCATTCTTCTGTATTTCGCGGTGGTGTTCGGTCTCCGTCTGTCCGGAAAACGCCAGCTCGGCGAGCTTTCCACCTCGGAATTCGCCGTCACCATTCTGGTCTCCGAGCTTGCCTCCATCCCCCTGCAGGATGTCGCCGTCCCGCTGTTCAACGGCATCATTCCGCTGATCACGCTGGTCTGTCTCGAGGTTCTGCTCGCGACGCTGTGCCGTGTCAGCAGCCGTGCCCGCCGCATCCTCTGCGGCAATCCCTGCATCATCATCAAAAACGGGACGGTCGACCAGAAGATGATGAAGGATCTGCGTCTGTCGGTCGACGATCTGATGGAAGCGCTGCGTCTCGCCGGTGCCTCCAAAATCTCCGACATCCGCTACGCCATCGTCGAGACCAACGGACAGCTCAGCGTCCTTCTGAAAGCGGAGGCACAGCCGGTCACCCCCGCACAGACCGGTCTGAATCCGCCGGAGGCCGGCATTCCCCTCATCCTGATTGCAAACGGCACCGTAATCAGTCAAAATCTGCAGGTGCTCGGCAAGGATGAAGACTGGCTGCGCGCCCAGTGCAGACGCGCCCACTGCGGCTCGTTTGACGATGTCTATCTGTTCACGCTGGACGATGCCGGCAATCAGTTCATCCAGCCGAAATGGAAAGGGGCGGCGTCATGAAGCGTCTGTGGATTTCTCTGATTCTGCTGTCCGTCGTGACCGCCGCCGGCATCGGCAACATCTGTTATCTGAAATCGACCGTCCGGACCATCACCGATGAGCTGGACACTGCGCTGGAAGCGGCGCACGGCGGAGATTGGGCGCGCTCCTATCAGAGTCTGTCGAAGGCGAGGCGGAACTACGACCGTGCCGAAGCGATATTCAGTGCGACCATCAATGAAAAACAGCTGGACGAGGTGTGCTCGAACTTCGCCCGCGCCGAGGAGGGCAGCCGGACGGACGACCACGCCGGTTATCTCATCGAGCTGTCCGGTCTGAGCGAGTCGGTTGCGGATCTGCTCCGCTCCGAGACCGTGACACTCGGCAATCTGTTTTAAAAAGAGCGCAAAAAAAGACCTGCCGGAACAGCCGGCAGGTCTTTGCTGTTTGTTACATGTACTTCTTGAGCACGTCGCTTGCCAGTGCGGCATCATCCGACATGGAAACGGTGAAGTTGACTTCGTGCTTGGAAGAGAACTCATCCAGCTTGAGGATGAACTTCTCGGCGTCCTCGGTCTTTTCATCGCGTGCGACCTTGTACAGACCGTCGATGAAGATCTCCTTGATGTCGTAGTTGCCCGCGTGGATACCGGCGACAAAGCCGAGCAGGGACGAATAGTCGCTGACACTATAATCAGACACGTTAACCAGTCGTGCTGCATGCGAGATATCGAGATTCAGGGCGGAACCCTTTGCGATGCAGACAACAGTACCCGGCTCCTTGGCCGCTGCTGCGTTAACGCTGTCGATAATAACCTTAGTCTTTCCGCTGCCAGCGGCAGCCATCAATACTTTAACCATTTTGTAATTCCTCCTGTAGTGTTTTGAGGTTGATTCAATATTACCATAATCATTACAAAAAAACAACGTGTTTTCGTGAAGATTTTCAAAACAATCTGTTACGGAATCAGGATTTCATCAAAAGAAACCGAAGAAGATCGCGGTAAATATCACTGATTCCCTTCTTTTCCACCTGTTCGGCGGTCAAAATGTCCCGTCGTGCGACTTCTTCTCCATTCGACGTCAGAACCACTTCTCCGATTTTTGTCCCGGGTTCCACCGGCGCGGAGAGCTGTTCCTCCATCCGTATCGTCCGCTCCACCGTTCCCGCCTGCTCCTTGCGCATCAGCACCGGCGTGTCGTCCGCCAGCGCCGCCGAAACGCGGTCCTTCTTCCCCAGTGCGACCGCCGACGACGGGAGCACATCGGTCTCCGACAGAATCGGCACCATCCCGTATCCGGCAAATCCATAGTTGAGCATCGCGGTGATGTCCGCATTGCGCGACTCCTTATCCGGTTCGCCCATGACCACCGCAATTAAGTCCATCCCGTCCCGCCGCGCTGTCGCGGAGATGCAGAATCCCGCTGCACTCGTATATCCGGTCTTGAGTCCGGTCATCCCGTCATACTGCCGCAGCATCTTGTTGGTGTTCGCCAGCTGAAACGCGCCGCCGCGCACGGTGTCCATCCATGTCGTTGTGTAATCGTAGATCTTCTCGTGCTTCATCAGCTCCCGCGAGATGAGCGCCAGATCGCGCGCAGTCGTCAGCGTCTGCTCCCCGTCGGTATCCAGACCGTTCGGATTGACAAACGTCGTCCCTGTGCATCCCAGCTCCGCGGCACGCTCGTTCATCCGATTGACAAACCCTTCTTCACTGCCGCCCAGATGCTCCGCGACCGCGACCGCCGCGTCGTTTGCCGACCCAATGGCAATCGACTTGAGCATGTCGTCCATCGTCATCTGTTCGCCTTCCTTGAGGTAGATCTGCGTGCCGCCCATCGAGCAGGCATTGGCGGATGCGGTCACCATATCGGTCAGCTGAACACGGCCTTCGTCCAGCGCCTCCATCGTCAGCAGCATGGTCATGATCTTGGTGACGGATGCCGGCGGGAGCGATTCGTCCGCGTTGGACTCATACAGCACCGTGCCGTCGGACGCCATCAGAATCGCCGATTTCGCACTGCCGTCCGGGAGCCCGGCTGCCTGCGCCGTTATTGTCAGACAGAGCCCGAGCAGGACAGCCAATCCCATTCGCTTCATGGTTCATCCCCCGTTTCAAGACAGCGTATGCATCCCTGTCTGAAATCAGAACGGCGCTTCTTGTTTCTTTTTCGGAATCTGGTATAATGAAAAGACATTGTTATGATACAGGAAATGAGAGATATCATGAAGTTTTGTTTTTCTACACTCGGCTGTAAGGTCAACCAGTTTGAAACGCAGGCGCTCATCCAGCTGGCACAGCAGCGCGGACACACAGTTGTCGACCGCGATGCCGACGTCTGTATTCTGAATACCTGTACGGTGACGGCGGCAGGAACGCGCAAAAACCTGCGCGAGCTGCGCCGGATGCGCCGGAACAATCCCGATGCCGTCATCGCGCTGTGCGGCTGTCTGGCTCAGACCGATCCGGACTTTGCCGCGTCTCTGGAGGGCATCACTATCGTGTGCGGCACTGCCGACCGCGCCCATGTCCTCGACTTGTGCGAAAACGCCGTCCGCGATCGTCAGACCTGCTGTACGGTCAGACCAAATGAAGCGCATCCGGTCTTTGAGGAGCTTCCCGCCGGCATTCTCCCGGGACACACCCGCGCCCTGCTCAAAATTCAGGACGGCTGTGACAACTACTGCACCTACTGCATCATCCCGTACGCCCGCGGCCATGTCCGCTCGCTCCCGCCCGACCGCTGTCTCGCGCAGTGCCGGTCTCTGCGCGGTTCGGTCCGCGAGATCGTCCTGACCGGCATCGAAATCGCCAGCTACGGACGGGATCTGCCGGATCATCCAACCTTAATCGACATCACCGAATCGCTGTGCCGCACGGCGCCGGACGTCCGCTTCCGGCTCGGTTCGCTCGAGCCGCGCATCGTGACAGAGGAGTTCTGCCGCCGTCTCTCGGTGCTCCCCAATCTCGCCGTGCATTTCCACCTCTCCCTGCAGTCCGGCTGCGACGCCACCCTGCGCCGCATGCACCGCCGCTACACCACGGCGGACTATGCACAGGCTGTGTATCGTCTGCGCGCCGCATTTCCCGGATGCTCCGTCACCACCGACATCATCACCGGTTTCCCCGGTGAGACGCCGGAGGAATGGGAGCGGACCAAACGGTTTGTACAGGAAATCGAGTTTTCCACCCTGCATGTGTTCCCCTATTCCGAGCGTCCCGGCACGCCGGCCGCCTCGATGCCGGACTCCGTCCCGCCGGCGGAGCGCGCACGCCGCGCCGAGGAACTGCGCGGGATTGCATCTGTACTCTCCGAGCGGTTTCTGTCCGGATTTGTGGGGAAAACCATCCCGATTATTCCGGAGCGTCCGCATCATGGGACACAGTCCGGTCACAGCCGGTGGCATTTCGCCGTACAGCTCGAACAGCCGGATGCGCATCAGGGAAAAGAAATTCCGGTCCGGATTACCTCGCTCCGGAACGGAATCCCGTGCGGGATTCCCGTCGAATAACTGAATTTCTGTACAGTATTCCACAATTATCTCATCTTTCCTGTAAAATCTCACAATTTTCTATCCCCAAAACATTTTTCCTTGTTGGAATTTACAAAACGCTGGGAATGGAGTATAATAGAAAAGAGCATCCAGAAAAACGGTTTTCTATTTTCTGTATGCCGAAAACCAGAAGCACCACGATCCATACTGTTGGACAATCATCATAATATGGAGTGATAGAGATGGAGAAGAAAACAAGCAAACGAACCGGAAAGCCCGCTCCGGCTCCTTACACGGAGCCGTGGATCACCGAATTCGACCAGTATCTGTTCGGTCAGGGCGTACATTACGACATCTTCCGCAAGATGGGTGCACATTTTGCGGTCCGCGACGGCAAGCGCGGCGTCTATTTCGCAGTCTGGGCACCGAACGCCAAGTCGGTGAACCTTGTCGGTGATTTCAACGGCTGGGATGAGAATTCACATCCGATGAACCGTCTGGAGCCGCTCGGCATCTACGAACTGTTTGTCCCCAAGCTCAAGGAGGGCGAGCTGTACAAGTATGCCGTCACCGGACAGGACGGAAAGACGACGCTCAAGTGCGATCCGTTCGGCACCAGCTCCGAGCTGCGTCCGGGCACCGCCTCCCGCATCGCCTCGATTGACGGCTTCAAGTGGGGAGACACCCGCTGGATGGAGGCGCGCAAGAGCTTCAATTTCAAGAAGTCCGCGATGGCGATCTACGAGATGCATCCGGGCTCCTGGCGCAAGCACGCACCGAAGGACGAGGACGATCCGGGATTCTATAATTTCCGCGAACTCGCTCCGGTTCTGGCCGAATACCTCAAAAAGATGAATTACACCCATGTCGAGCTGATCGGCATTGCGGAGCATCCGCTGGATGCCTCCTGGGGTTATCAGGTCACCGGCTACTATGCGCCGACCGCGCGCTACGGTCAGCCGAAGGACTTCATGTACTTTGTCAACTATATGCACCGTCACGGCATCGGCGTCATTCTGGACTGGGTGCCGGCGCACTTCCCGCGCGATGCCTACGGTCTGGCAAACTTCGACGGCGGTCCGCTGTATGAGTACGCCGACCCGCGCAAGGGCGAGCATCCGGACTGGGGAACCAAGGTGTTTGACTTTGGACGCAACGAGGTCAAGAACTTCCTGATTGCCAACGCCCTCTACTGGCTGAGCGAGTATCACATCGACGGTCTGCGCATCGATGCGGTCGCCTCCATGCTCTATCTGGATTACGGCAGACAGGACGGTCAGTGGGTTGCCAACCAGTACGGTGAGAACAAGAACCTCGAGGCAATTGAATTCTTCCGCCATCTCAACTCGGTTGTCCATCAGCGCCGCCCCGGCGCGGTCATGATCGCTGAGGAGTCCACGGCATGGCCGATGGTCACCGGCTCTCCGGTCGACGGCGGTCTCGGCTTCGACCTCAAGTGGAACATGGGCTGGATGAACGACTTTTTGGAGTATCAGAAGTGCGATCCGTACTTCCGCAAATACAACCACAACAAGATGACCTTCTCCATGACCTATGCATACAGCGAGAACTACGTTCTTGTCATCTCCCACGATGAGGTTGTCCACCTCAAGGGTGCGATGATCGAAAAGATGCCGGGTACGGACGAGATGAAGTTCGCCAACCTCAAGGCGGCCTACACCTTCATGCTCGGCCATCCGGGCAAGAAACTGCTGTTCATGGGACAGGAATTCGGCCAGCGCCGCGAGTGGAACGAGGACCGCGAACTGGATTGGCCGTGTCTGGATGATCCGCGTCATCAGGCGCTGTCGGAATTCGTCGCCGAGCTGCTGAAGATGTACAAGAAGTATCCGGCGCTCAACGCGATGGACGATACGTGGGACGGATTCCAGTGGATTAACGCCAACGACGGCGACCGCAGTATCTTCAGCTTCGTCCGCTTCTCCCCGACCAAGCGCAACAACCTGCTGTTTGTCATCAACTTCACGCCGGTTGACCGTCCGGACTACCGTGTCGGTGTACCCAAGAGAAAGAAGTACACCCGCATTCTGGCATCCGGCAGCATGGACGGCGACGGCAGACCGATCACCGAGACCGCGGTCTATCAGGCAAAGGCCGGCGAGTGCGACGGTCAGCCGTACTACGTCGAGTATCCGCTTCCGGCATACGGCGTCGCGGTATTTAAATTCTGATACTGACTTTCCATATGACAAAAAAGAGGTCAGAGCTTTCGCTCTGACCTCTTTTCGTTTTGGATTTTTACGGAACGGCTGCTTTGCATGCGTCACAGATATAACGCAGGTTGAGCTCGTACGATGTGATATCCAGACCCGACCGCTCCCGCAGCAGCTGTGTCAGATCACCGACATGCGCATCCGAAATTTCCCCGCACCGCTCACACATAATGTGCTCGTGCGGTATCACATTCTTATCATAATATGCCTTCTGTCCGTGCATGCTGACGCGGCGGATGACATTTTGATCGGTCAATGCGTTCAGATTGTTGTATACCGTTGCCAGTACAATCATCGGCATCTGCTGTTTTGCCTGTACATAAATCTCTTCCGCCGAAAGGTGTTTGTCTGACTGCTGGATGATCGAAACAATGAGTCTCCTCTGCTTTGTCATCTGCCGTCCTCCTTTACAGTTACAAATACAATCTGGAATTATTTTAAATTTATATCATATTATTGCGCTCCCGTCAAGATTCTTGGAAAAAATTCTTGCAGACTCCGGAAAATAGTGCTATAATCAATATCGCAAGACGGGCTTGTAGCTCAGCTGGGAGAGCGCCGCGTTCGCAACGCGGAGGTCGAGAGTTCGATCCTCTTCAGGTCCACCA
>JALFIV010000018.1 GCA_022775385.1 Clostridiales bacterium | reverse complement strand
CCGGATCGTCCGCCGCTGATTACCACTAACGCGGCGAACGATCATGTACAGGGATGGCTGAGATTTGCAAGCCGGTGCGAACCAGTTTTGTGTCTGTCATCCATGTAACCGGTTCGGAAAATCCGAGCTACTGTCTGTTATCCATGAAAAATAAACTCCGACCCGCATTAGTACTGCAAGCGGGGCGGAGTTTCGGAAACCCGAGGGAAAGTCCTTAGAAAACCGTCAGGTGTTCTAAGCGGGTTTAGAGGTGTTGGAGACTTTTGCCCGAACAAAAGTCTCTGACAGCGACCTATCCGGTTCGAGAAATTTTGATTTTTTGATGAATCTTTGACAGTTTTCCGCACGCGGGTTTGGGATACAAAAAATTTCTTTGTGTCGACAAAGAAATTTAGAAAGAAAACGATTCAGGAACCGAGGTTCCTGAAAACCTCCTTGGCTTTGCCGGATCGTCCGCCGCTATGCAGTACGAAAGCGGCGAACGATCATGTTCATGGATGGCTGAGATTTTGAGCCGGCACGGATGGAAATCCATCAAAAAACGCCTGCGGAACACTCCGTCAGGCGTTTCTGGTTGATATTACGCGCGTCCGAGCAGCTTCGCCCAGATGCTCGGCTTGGTCTGCGGCACGCCCTTCGTCAGTCGGCGCCTGAGTGCATCTCCGTCCGCGTTGGCATACACCGCGCCATCCGCAAGATCGACTACGCAGATGCGGACCTCGCTCCATCCGGTTCCGGTCTTTTTATACCGCTTAATATCCGAGTGGCGGCGCACCTTCCGGTGCAGTTTGGGTGAAAATCCCTCCGTACACAGCACCAGACCGATCATTGTGAACTGATGACCGGGCGCACTCTGTTCCGTGAGTGCATCGCGGATGGTGTTGCCGGCTTCGAAATACCAGTCGAGCTTTTCCTCCGTCAGCTGCTCGCACGGCGCGAAAAAGCAGTATTCTCCGCACAGGTTCTCGTCCTGCAGTGCACCCTTGATACCCAGCATGTAGCGCGGGTCATCGTTCCGGTAAGATGCGGACATCGGAAACGCGTAGCCCGACTGCACAACATTCCGCTGAACCTGAAAATCTGCGGCATGGATCTCCGCCTGCTTATCCAGATATTCGTCAAATTTCTCCTTAAATTCGCTCATGGCAGCTCTCTCCTTTTCTGTTACGCTACCAGTATATCATATTTTTCCGCATCTGTCGGTTTTCCGAGAAAAATTAACAGTTTTCTCACAATACCGGGGGAATCATTGCAAAATCGCCGCTTACCCGTTATAATTGGGATAGAAAACCTACGATTCGCCAGGAAGGAGGGCTTCTTATGCCCAGAACCAGCAGCGTACAGCGCAATACCAAGGAAACCAAAATCTCTCTCGATCTGAATCTGGACGGCTCCGGCATCGCCAGACTGCACACCGGCATCGGATTTTTTGACCATATGCTCGACGGCTTTGCCCGCCATGGACTGTTTGACCTCACCGTGAAGGTGGACGGCGACCTCGAGGTCGACTCCCATCACACCATCGAGGACACCGGCATTGTTCTCGGCACCGCAATCCGCGAGGCGCTCGGCAGCAAGAAGGGCATCCGCCGCTACGGCTCGTGCATCCTGCCGATGGATGAAGCGCTCGTCCTGTGCGCTGTGGATCTGTCCGGCCGTCCGTACCTCGTGTTTGACGGAGAATTCACCACCGACCGCTGCGGCGATATGGACACCGAGATGGCACGCGAATTTTTCTACGCGATCTCCTATGCCGCCGGCATGAACCTGCACCTCAAGGTGCTGTACGGTTCGAACAACCACCATATCATGGAGGCGATGTTCAAGGCGTTCGCCAAGGCGCTCGATATGGCGACGGTCAACGATCCGCGCATCGTGGACGTTCTGTCCACCAAGGGCTCCCTGTAAAACATAATAAAAATGCAGAAAACCCGCAGAACAGCTCATTCCAGAGCCTCTGCGGGTTCTTCTGTTTGCTTCTCAGTCTCTCCGCGGATGGAGGAACAGAACTGAAACACCTCACTGCATACCGACAGCTCCATATCGCTGTCCAGTACATTATGTCCGCCGTTGTCATAATAACGGAGACTGCGGATACCGCGCAGCCGGCGATAAATTTCCTCCGCATTGTTCGGATCGCTGACCTTGTCGTCCCGTGTCTGGATAATCAGCGTCGGACAGGACAGCTCGGACAGCGGACAGCGGCGCGTGTCCTGCGAAAACCGCCACAGCTGGTAATAGCCGAACGGTGTGCGCAGACCGCCCAGCTCGGGTCCCAGATCGCGGCGGTACAGCCGACGCAGCTCCTGCAGGGAGCTGTCCCCCATCGGCGAATTGATAAATACCGCGGCACATGGCCGGAACTCCGCGAGATGAACCTGAAGCATACCGCCGATGGACAAACCGACCACGGCGATGCGCCGATACCGTCTGCGCAGCGTCAGATACTTCATGCGCACGGTGTGAATCCAGAATCGTCTGGACAGCTGCGCCTTTTCCTCCGCACACGGCGGGACCAGCACCGCATCCATCCCATTTTGCTGCAGATGCCGACACAACGTCTGTCCCGCCTGCTGGCTAGAACCGTAGCCGCACAGCACCATACAGCAGAAGCCCTTGTTTTGTGTCAATGAATTGCCTCCCATTTCTCGTGCAGGGTCTCCCCCTGAAGCACATTTTTCGCGCTGATTGTTTCGTTAATTTTCATTTCCAGAAGGTATTATAACACGTTTCTTTGAAAAATGCAGGAACAAGGTATGAACAGTTTAGAAACAGTTCCGTAACAGCTTCAACAGTTTGCACAAGTTGTGATTCTGTTTTGCGTTCATGTCTGTCATATATTTCAATTTATGGACAAATGTGTTTAATTGGGTTGTTTGGAAATCGCATCCAGTTCATTGTATTGACACTCCCTGTCTAAACAGATATAATAATTATGTATACATTGTAAAGTAATTACTCTGACTTTCTGCTTTGGAAAGGCAGTGGAATTGATGCAGCGGGTATCATACCCGCAAGGAGGTAAAACAACAATGAAGAAAAAGCACTTGCTCAAGCCCCTGATCTCGACGACGCTGTCTCTGTCTATGATGGCGTCGATCGGAGCCACCGCCGCACTGGCGGACGATGTCGTTCCGACCGATCCGGAGGGTACCACTCCCATCGAAGAAGAAACCTCGGGAACTACCGATCCGATTGAAAATGCGGAAAAAGAAGCAACCGAGGCAAAGGATTCCGTCGATACCGCAGAGGGCGCAGTCGATTCGGCAAATACCGCTATCGACAAGAGCGTAACCGATACGGAGAACACCTTCTCCGACGCAAAGGACAGCACAGATGCGGCAAACACCGCTACCGAGGAGGCAAACACGACCGCTTCCGAGTCCGCTGCCGCCGCAAAGGACGCTGCCGACAAGGCTGATCAGGCGCTGGAGACCGCAAAGTCCGAGACCGCGACGCCGGAGGAAAAGCAGGCTGCCGCTGAGGAGGCAAAGACTGCCGCTGAGGACGCACAGAAGGCGGCGGACAAGGCCGCTGAGGCAAAGGATGCCGCAGACACCGCCTACAATCAGGCGAAGGACGACTACGACGCCGCCAAGGCTGCCTATGAGCAGGCACAGAAGGATATCGAGGCAAACAAGGCGGGCGCACAGGAGAAGCTCGACGCGGCGAAGAAGGAGCTTGACGAAGCCGCCGCCGCACTCGCTGTTGCGGAGACCGCAAAGGATACCGCAGCGAAGAACGCCGAGGACGCACAGGCTGACGCAGATCAGGCGCAGAAGGATGCGGATGCTGCCGCCGCTGCCGCGCAGGAAGAAATCAAAAAGCTGGAAGGTGCTGTCGATACTGCCAAGCAGAACGAAGCTGATGCAAAGGATGCCGCTGACGAGGCAGCTTCCGATCTCGAAGATGTAAAATCCGAGGCAGACGCCGCAGACGCTGACCTGAATGATAAGCAGGGCGCACTGGATACGGCGCAGGCGGATTATGATAAAATCAACACGGATGCCAACGCAGATCTTTCGGAGTTAGAGACGGCTGTTACCAATGCAGAGTCTGCCGTCGAGGCTGCAAGAGACAGCTTTGACGACGATGCATATATCAAGAGTACTTATCCAAACGCGAATGGTAGTCCAACTTTCTCTAATTTGAAAAAGAATCTGGAAAAATACAAGCAGAATCCCAATTTGGTGAATTGGGGCAGCTTAGATAATGCAGTGCGCAAATTCCTGGGATGGGGAATTCTTACAGGTCCGGCAGTGGATCAGGCTGAAAAGATTCTGGCTGACTATGATGACGCGGTCGAAAACAGCGCCGCCGTTGTTGAAGCAAAGGATGGTCTCAAAAAGGCGCAGGATGCGCTGGACGCTGCCGAGGCTGCCAAGAAGGATGCTCAAGATAAGCTGGATGCCGCAAAGAAGGCACTGGACGACGCGCAGGCGGCGTACAAAAATGCGAAGGACAGAAAGGACGACGCCGACAAAGCGCTTGAGGCTGCGCAGGATGCGCTCGACAAGGCGCAGGAGGATTACACGGACGCGATAAAGGCAAGAGAGGCTGCCGAAAAGGCGCTCAAGGCTGCGCAGGATGCCGAGGCAGACGCTGCCGGCAAGCGCGATGCTGATGTCAAGGCAAAGCAGGACGCCGCACAGGACGCCGCAGACAAGGCAAAGGAGGCAAAGGGCAAGTTTGACGCTGCCAATGCCATCTATCTCGAGGCACTGGACAAGTACAACAGTCTGAAGCTCGCACCGGGTGCGATTTCCACCGAGGATCTCGACGCGGCAAAGGCTGCTCTCGACACCGCAGAGGCGAACAAAAATGCGGCACAGGAAAATATGCTGAACGCACAGGAAGCTGCGGAACGCGCGGCTGAGGACGCAGCCGCTGCAGAGGAGGCCGCAAAGCCCGAGCCGGTCGATCCGGCAGAGCCGGCTGATCCGGTCAATCCGACCGACCCGACCGATCCAGTTGCTCCGGTTGAACCGACTGAGCCGTCCGATCCGGTTGAACCGACCGACCCTTCCGATCCGGAAGAAACCGAGCCGGAAGAGGCCGAGGAAGAGACTGCGGATTCCGAGGAGTCGAACCTCCCGAAGACCGGTCAGAACTGGCTGGTATCCGCTCTGCTCGCGATCGGCGGTGTGTTCGCACTTACTTTTGCGAAACTGCGCCGCACCGCAGAGGAATAATTTTTATCAAACAAATTCAGGCTGTCTCTCAAACGGGAGACAGCCTGTTTTTATGCGCTTATGGTCAAAAAAGACGGACACCGGTCTGTGCCGATGCCCGTCTCTGTTCGGTTTACAGCAGTTCGTAATCAGTCAGCACGCGCTGTACGCGGCTGCCATCCGTGACGCCCTCCGGCAGACGGGCGAGCGCGACCTGCGCCGGTGCGGCACTCGGATCGTCCTCCTTCTGCAGATAGGCATAATCTCCGTCAATGCGCAGTACGGTGCACTTTACCGGATCGAAAACTCCCATTGTCTATTCCCTCCTGTTTATTCCTGTGACAGATACTGATCGCCCATGACGACCGCGCAGACCTTGCCGGTGAGCGGGCGGCCGGTGAACGGCGTGTTGGTGGATTTGGACCGGTAATCGGTAAAGACAACCGGTGCCTCCCAGTCCGCAATCATCAGCTCGGCGCGGTTGCCGACCTCGACCGACTTGCCGGTCAGTCCGTAGAACTCCGCCGGATTCTGACTCATGACGCGCAGGAGTTCGAGCCGGGTCAGCTCCCCTGTCTGCACGAGCGTCGTATTGCACACGGCAAACGAGGTCTCCAGCCCGGTGATGCCGGACGGTGCTTTGGCAAATGGCTGGTTCTTTTCCTCCGCGGCGTGCGGTGCATGGTCGGTCGCAATCATGTCGATTGTCCCGTCCTTGACACCCTCGATGAGCGCACGGCGGTCATGCTCGGTGCGCAGCGGCGGATTCATGCGCGCGTTGACGCCGTAATCCAGTACATCTTCTTCCGTCATGCTCAGATGATGCGGTGTGACCTCGGCGTGGACATCCGCTCCGAGCGCCTTGCCCGCGCGGATCATCTCGACCGAGATACCCGAGCTGACATGCTGGAACGCCACACGGGCGCCCGAGCGCAGGGCGAGCGCGATATCGCGCGCGATCATGCACTCCTCCGAGGACGGCATCGCGCCCGGCACACCGTACTTCACCGAGGCGGCACTGCCGTAGTTGACACCCGGAGACAGGATAAAGTCCGGCTGCTCCTCATGGAAGGACAGCGGAACGGCGAGATCCTTGGCGCGGATCATCGCCTCGAGACACAGCTTCGGATTGGTCAGGTTGATGCCGTCATCCGTAAAGCCCGGTGCGCCTGCCTTGTGCAGGGCGGCAAAATCCGTCAGCTCCTCGCCCTTCAGTCCCTTGGTGACTGCGGCAGCCTGGAGCACATTGATCGGCACCTGCTTTGCCTTGTCGAGCACATACTGCAGGGTCTCGACCTCGTCCACGACCGGCTTGGTGTTCGCCATGCACACCACCGTTGTGAATCCGCCGGCAGCGGCAGCCGCGGCACCCGTAAACACATCCTCCTTGTGCGTCAGACCGGGATCGCGGAAGTGCACGTGAACGTCCACCAGTCCGGGGGACACCGTCCGTCCCGCCAGATCGACCGTCGGACAGTCTGCCTGCAGATCGTCGCCGATGTCGGCGATGATACCGTCATCTCCGATCAGAATATCGGTTTCGCGCTCGGTATCCGTATACGGATCGAGCAGTATTCCATGTTTCAGTAACAGCATTGTCGCTTTCTCTCCTTTTCTCTTGGATTCCGGGTCATCCGATCACACGGCGGATCAAAAGCACCGCCGCACACTGTGCCAGAAAAATCAGCGGGATTCCCCACATGAACCGCCGGTGGAGGGTCTTGTGGCGGATCAGCCGCATCGTCAGATAGACACCCGGACAGCCGCCCAGAACACACCACAAAAACAGTGTCTTTTCCGGTATGCGCCATGCGCCGTTCCGCGCCGCGATCTTGTCCCACAGCGTCACGCCCGCACCGATCACATTGATGACCAGCAGATAGCATCCTATCAGTTTCAGACTCAAATTTTCCACTGCTTTCGTATCAAATTTACCTGTTTCACGAAATTTCCTCCCATTTTATATTGTACTTTTGTTCCATTGGGTGTATGATGAAACAGGTACTGTTGTCAGTTATTATAGTACCAAATAACGTATGATTTCGCAATCGTTGTTGTGTAGGGGGATGCAAAAAAATGAGAAAAAAACTACTGTGCACCCTGTGTCTGCTGTTCTGCTGTATGGCGGGACTCGGCGCACACAGTCAGGCACTGGCGGATACACCCAAGCTGGATTCCGAGTCCGCCTGCGTCATTGACGCGGCAAACGGACAGATTCTGTATCAGAAACACGCAAACCGCGAGCTCCGTCCGGCGTCCATCACCAAGCAGATGACTGCCCTGCTCACGCTGGAGCGCATCGAGGCGGGAGAGATCTCGCTGGATGACAAGGCGGAGGTCACCCGCTCCTCGCTGGAGGGACTTGATCCGAACTCCACACTGGTCGGCTTTGAGGTCGGCGAAAAGCGCTCTGTGCGCGATCTGCTGTACTGCATGCTGGTGGATTCCGCCAACGACGCCGCCAACATCCTCGCCGAGTATGTCGGAGACGGTGATGTGGACGCCTTTGTCGACCGGATGAACGAGCGCGCCAAAGAGCTGGGCTGTACCCACACCCAGTTCGCCAATCCGAACGGACTGGATCCGGACGACGAGCAGGTTCATCGCTGTTCCGCCCACGATATGGCGCTCATCTCCTATGAGCTGACCAAGTATCCGGACTACTTTACATACGCCGGCGCAAAGAACTACGCGCTCGAGACCGACGAGGTCGTCACCGAGCCGTGGGAGATCTGGACCAAGGTCAACATGCTTCTCCCAGCCTCGGAGTTCTACAACAAGGAACTGGTCGGCGGCAAGACCGGCTGGACCTCACATGCACACCACACGTTTGTCGCCTACATGAAGCGCGGCGACAAAATGCTGGTTCTCGTCGTGATGAACAGCATTGATCCGGCATCCAAATACCGCGATGTGGAAAAGCTGTTTGACTACTGCATCGACAATTACACCACCTATACGCTGACACCGGCGGATTACAGCGAACCGCTGACCGCGGCGCTTCAGGACGCCGGTATGACAGACGTCACCGTGGATCCGGAGGCGCTCCCCGACCTGCTGGTCACCCTGCCGTCCGATTTGAACGAGAGTGCCATCTCGTATACGGTTTCCGGAGACGCCGAAATGCCGGTTCTGACACTCGGCGTTCAGACAAATGATTGGGAGACCTACCGTCTCGCCACCCACACCCGCGGCGAGACCGCCGTACTGGCCTCCACCGAGATTCCGGTCAAGAACGGACTGCTCGGTGCGGCATCCTCCGACGAAGATGCTTCTGCGGTGAAAGACAGCGGGCCCAAGGTTCTGCTGGATATTCTGCCGATGGATGACACGCGCAGTCTGATCCTCACCGCGGCGGCAGCGGCGCTCATTCTGTTCAGCCTGCTGTTCCTGATCGTCCGTCTGGTTTTCCGCAAGCCCAAGAAAAAGAAGGAACAGCCGCGTCTCACCGTGGTCATCAAGACCCCGCCGCAGTATCAGCAGCAGGCGGAGCGCGATGCGGAAGACGAGAAGCAGACCACAAAGTAAACACAGCATCCATCTTCAAAACAATCAGCACCTCTCTGTACCGTCTCAAAGGCAGAGAGGTGTTTTTCTGTGCCGAGGAACGGGCAAAAAAAACGCGCCGGCGGAGCAGTCCGTCAGCGCGTCATTTTTATTCGGTTTGTTTAACTCTCCAGGAACGCGTCTGCGCCGAGCATCAGCACAAGCGCTTCTTCCAGATCGTTATCGTCCGGCGCATAGCTTCCATCGGTCTTTTCAATCTTGATGGTCACCGTCTTCGGGTCGCCGTACTCGATATTGTCAACCTTTTCGGCCAGCAGCGCATACATCTTCTCTCCGGCCCACTGGGTGATCTCCTCTTCGCTCGGGATCTCACCACTCGCCATGACCTCGCTCAGATAGTCGTCTACCTCATCCGTCAGACCCTGCTCCAGCGCCTCCGCGTCAAAGACATTGGTGATCGGCTCAATCTCAACGTCGACTTCATAGCCGCCCTCGACCTCGCGGGATCCCTTGACCTGATACTTGGTCTTGCGGCACAGGTCGGTCATCAGCTGCTCATACTGCTCGTTCACCGAATCCGACAGACCGATCTCGCCGATCTCCTCGTTGAACTCTTTCAAGATATCGCCGAATTCTTCCTCTGCCTCTTCTTCCGTCGCGCCGGTCAGCTCCATATACGACGCGAACTCTCCATGCAGTGCGGCGTCCAGACTTGCCTGTACATAGGCCGCCGGATCAAATTTCTCCCCGCACGCGGTCATCATCAGCGTCATGACGGCGGCACACAGGGCGAGCACAAACCATTTTAGTTTTCTCATTCTTTTTCCTCCCTTATGCGGCAGCGTTGTGCCTCGTTCTCTGCTTTGAGTATATCAATTTCTGTGTGGCTTTGCAAGGAGTTCCCGCCGTCCGAACAAAAAACAAACAGCACCGCCGGAGCAGTGCTGTCTGTATTCCGTCTCTCACTCCGCAGGTGTGACGATGGCGGCGAATGCCTCCGCGGCCTCCTGTTCATAGGCGCCGTCAAACGTCGCCATGATCCGGTCGCCGTACTTCGCCCCCAGACGAAGCACCGAAAGCATCTTTTTCGCATCGACGATTTTGTCCCCATGCGAAAGTGTGATCGTGCACGGGTACTGCTGTGCCGTCTTGACCAGCGGCCCCGCCTCTGTCACATGCAGTCCCTCCGGACTGTCCATGACAAATGTCAGTCTCTTCATACCCTTCCTCCCGGTTCTGCCGTATCATTGTATGCCGTCGAATTCCGCATCCCACGCGGCGTTCCAGTGCTCACACCAACGGCGCATCGGTTCGGTCAGCTCCACCGTCACCTTGTCGTTGATGCCGGGTACCTTAAAGAAAAGCAGCCGGCAGCCGAACCGGCACTTCTGCAGATAAGGCACTCCTCTGCGCAGGATGTAGAAATCTCCTTGTTTAAAATGATACTCGATTTGTGTCTCCAGGTCAATATACTTGGTTTCACCGTCCAGAAGATAGCAGTACTCACTGGTGACCGTGTGGTAATGCGGCGCCTCCCACCGGTATTCCGGATAGCTGCTGATGCCGGATTCCACATCGGCATCATACAGAAAGCGGAGCTGCTGCGGCAGCTGGAGGTCTCCGGTGAAATATTGGCGGGTATTTCCCCGGAACGCCTCCGAAATCTCCTCCTGTCGGAGAAAATCAATCCGCCCGTCTGCCGGCTGATCTCCCAGAATCAGTGTCTCGAGCGCCCATGCCACGCCGTCCTCCTCGTTGGTGGGGGCGATATGCGTCGCATACTCCCTGAGCATCGGAAATGCATTCCCCATGGCGATACAGGTGCCGGCCTCGCGGAACATGCCGCAGTCGTTCTCGCTGTCGCCGATGACCATAATCTGGTCCGCCGTCAGGCCGAGTGCCTCGCGCACCATGCGCACCGCGCCGCGTTTGTCCGTTCCCGTCGGGATCACCTCGACAAAGCATTCACTGCTCGCCAGCGTCTGAACACCCGGAATCCGGTGCAGCGTCTCGCGCAGCTCCGGAATACGTGCGGTATCCGTCGTGCTGAAAAAAATCTTGTTCACGCGGTGTCCGCTGCGGATGTACGCCATCAGATCGTCCACCGGCTCGATGATCGTCCGGAAAAACCGGATCTGATCCTCACTCATGCCGCAGGTCTGAATCCATTCCGCCGCGCTGCGCTGGCAGACCGAGCGTTCGCCGATGTACGCCTCAAAAAAGATGTGTTGTTCCAGCAGCCACGGAATGATTAATTCCACAGCCTCATCCGACAGATGCGCCTCGTGCAGCAGCGTGCGTGTGCGGTAGTCCTCATAGACGGCCAGACCGTTCATGACGATCAGATAGCGGTCGGCGCCGGTGTCCCGGACGGCAAAGTCCGTCTCTCCCGCCGGACGTCCGGTCGCGATGACCGGAATCACACCGCGCTCCTGAATCCGGCGGAGCGCCCGCAGATTGCGTTCGGAGATGGTGTCCGCACCGCGCAGCAGCGTTCCGTCCAGATCGAGAAAGACCGCTCGGATATCCTTTGCTTTGTTTCATGGCATGTCCCTTCGAAAAGCAAACAGAGCCGCCCCGGGCATTGTGTGTCCGTCCGCGGCTCTGTCTGAGAAATTGGAGATTATTGTAACAGAGAGTATCGGTCTATGTCAGAAGAATTACAGAACGTATCTGCCGTACATTGCGTCCTGCTCTTTTCTGAGCTGGTAAATCAGCGTGGTCTTGTCCAGATCGATCATGTCATAGGTGATCAGGGTGCCCTTCTTGACATCCTTCTTCATGACAGCCTTGTTGGTAACCAGACCGAACGGAACGTAGCCCTTCTCGTTTGCTTCCTCTGCCGAGCAGATGGAACCGTGGGTGGTGTAGCCGCCGATACCGTCGATGGTCTGACCAGCCTTCAGGTCGATCTTTGCGCGGGTGATGCACTCGGCAACCAGACCATCCTTGGCAACACAGGTAACCTCACCGTCGATGACAGCCTTGGCAACGCTCAGCGGGGTCTCGAGGTTGCACAGGTGGTACGGACGGTACAGGGTCCACAGCGGGCCGGGGCCCATGGAGTGGTACTGCATCTGATAAGCAATCTCCTCATTCGGCGTGGATACTGTGACGAATACGCCCGGTGCGATGCCGTTGACGTACTCAACAACGCCGTGCTTGTTCAGAATGCCGCCGTCTTCCTTCAGCTTGAACAGCTCATTCAGCTCCTTGACACCCTCGGTGCCCGGTGCGGTCTTCGGGCCGTGTCCGCCGATGACATCCGGTACCAGTCCGGTGTAGTTGCACATTGCGGTCATCTCAACCATGGTCTTGGTGCCGTCCTTGAATGCACACAGCATCTTCGGGCTCATCTTGCGGCGGGTAGCCTCTTCCAGAACGGTGTCCGGATTGCACTCATAGTCGATCTTGTTGTTCTTGCCCTTGCCCATAACCTCAACGGTCATGCCCATTGCGGTGGCAAAGTCATACAGCTCCATAACAGCGCCCGGCTCGTCGCCTGCGGAACCGGTGTAGATGACACCGCCAGCTTCTTGAGGTACGGTCCGATCAAACCGATTCGTCAGCCGGTTCCGTGCACCAACGACCTGTATTTCATTGTCTATCTGCGCAGCGGCTATGTCATGGGGTACAGTCCCTTCGTCTATCTGCTGACCGAGAACGTCGAAAAACAGGCAAAAAAATACGGCTTCAACGTACTGTTGAAGCCGATGGACGGCCGTGCGGATCTGGAAAAGGAGATTGAGGCGATCAACCAATCCGGCGCACAGGGCGTCTTAATCATGGCAACGGAAATGCTGGATGAGGATATTGCACACTTTGCCCATCTTGATGTCCCCTATGTCGCGATTGATCACGACTTTACGGCGCTGAATGTGAACACCGTTGCCATCAACAACCAGATGGGGACCTATCAGGCGGTGGAATACCTCGTGCGCATGGGACATACGGATATCGGGTATGTTCACACGACGGAATACATCAGCAGCTGGAGTGAACGCGCCTACGGCTACCGGCAGGCACTCGCGCAGTTCCGTCTGCCGCTCTCCGACGACAAGCTGTACCGCGCGCGCTACAATGGCGGATACAGCTATGAGGATTTCAAACAGATTATCGCCTCCGGCTCCCGTCTCCCGACCGCTCTGGTCACGGACGACGACGTCATCGCCGTCGGCGTCATGCGCGCCCTGCAGGAAGCCGGTTACCGGATTCCGGAGGATATCTCGATCATCGGATTCAACGACCGTCCGGTCTGCGAGCTGATCACCCCGAAGCTGACCTCGATCGACGTCCCCAAGGAGGATTTCGGCACGGAGGCACTCGAGTTTCTGGTCTCTCTGATCGAGAAAAAACGGGATAACCGGCTTCCGGAACGCGCGGTCAAACGCCGGATTACCACCCGTCTCGTCGAGCGCCAGTCGGTGTGCCGGCTGTGATTCTGTCATTTCTGAGAAGTCCGCATTTTGCATAATCATACATTTTGTTATTCTATTTGTTCCGCAAAGCAGGGGAACCGGATTTTCCGGTTCCCCTGCTGTTTTTTCGGTTTTCTCACCACGGAAAGCGGCGTGCACGGGAAAACTTGTTTTTCCAGACCGCATTGCTGTATTCATCCCGGTATACCGGGGCAACAAGCTTTGTCGCATCCACTCCTGAAAAGAATTCATCCATCGAGACGCCGTACAGCGTGCACAGCACGTACAGGCTCTTGATATCCGGTTCGGAGATTCCGTTCTCCCACGAGGTGATGGACTCTTCCGTCGTTTTCAGATAATTGGCCAGCTGCCGCGTCGTATAATTGTCCCTCTCCCGCAGCTTCTTCAGCCGTTCTCCGCAGAAATTCTGTTGTGCTTTCATGCTTACTCCTCCTTGTTATTCCAAACCGAATTCCGATCGCTGCTCCTGCTCTCTGTCTGCCATGACCTCCCGGATATAATGCTCAAGCAGATCCTTCGTGCGTTCCACGCCAACCGTCGAGGTGCTGATGGACAGATCGTACCCTCTCGAGTCTCCCCATTTATTCTGACAATAATAATTGTGATACATCTTTCTCTTGCGGTCGTTGCGTGCGATAATCAGCCGTGCATTGTCGGGGGACACATGCTGTTTCTCGCTGATGCGCTTGACCTTGTCTTCCATCCGTCCGATGACAAAAATCGAGAGCAGTGCCGGATATTCGCGCAGGATCTCCTCCGCGCACCGTCCGACCACGACGAAGGAATTGCCCTTCTTGGCCTTGTGGCGCAGAAATTCAAACTGCATCTCGGCGATGTTTTCCTCCAGTGAATTGCTGTATCCGCGCACATTGCGTGACATCCACGGGAAACGCGGCGCCTCGTCATAGCGCTTGAGATGGTCGCTGGATACCTGCTGAGCCTGCGCAATCTCCTCCAGAATGTTCTTGTCGTAAAAATCCAGACCGAACTGTTCCGCCATTGCCTCGGCAATCTCATGTCCGCCGCTGCCGTATTCTCGTCCAATTGCAATAATCAGCTGCTGTTCCATAGGAGTTCCCCTTTCTGTCTCTCTGTCAGCAATAGCGGACAAAGATCATCAGCATCGACACCGCGATGACGATGACCGTCGCCGGAATCGCCGTTTTACAATACTTTCCCCATCCGATCATATGACCGTTCTTCGCCGCGACGGATACACCGACGACATTTGCCGAAGCGCCGACCGGCGTCGCACTGCCGCCGACATCCGTGCCCATTGCGAGCGCCCACGCCAGTGTGGACAGCGGGATTCCCTGCGATGCCGCAAGCGATTTGATAATCGGAATCATGGTTGCGGCGAACGGAATGTTGTCCACAATCGCGCTGGCAAATGCGGACAGCCAGATGATAATCGCGATCATCAGACGGACATTGCCGCCGCTGAGCGCGCCGATCAGTCCGGCAATCGACTCCAGAATACCGGTCTCCTCCAGACCGCCGACCACGATAAACAGTCCGATGAAAAAGAGCAGCGTCGGATGATCCAGCTTTTTGATGATCATGGGGGCATTTGTGCCCGCCGCAATCAGGGAGACCACCGCGATAAATACGCCGATAAACGCAACCGTCAGTCCGGTCTGCGCATGTGTGACGAGCATGAGCACGGCACAGGCAAAGATCATCGTGCTGATGATGAATTCCTTCCGGCTCGTGATGACAGACGCCGGATCAGGCAGCGAGGCAATGTCCTCCGAGGTGATCTGCACCGCAGACAGCTGCTTGCGGAAAGCCAGATAGAAATAGACCATGACCAGAATCAGGCTGATGCCTGCCATCAATCCGGTGTTGAACAGGAAATCACCGAACGAATAACCCAGCGCCGTACCGATGATGATATTGGGCGGATCGCCGCACATTGTCGCGGAGCCGCCAAGATTGGCGCAGAAAATTTCTGACAGAATCATCGGAATCGGATCAAAGCGGAGCAGTTTGCCCAGCTCTACCGTCACCGCCGCGAGGAACAGAATGACAGTAATGCTGTCGATGAACATCGCCAGAAAGGCGGACATCGCCATAAATGCGAGAAACAGCGGAACCGGCTTGTAGTGTACGAGCATTGCCAGACGCATACACAGCCAGCGGAAGAACCCCGCCTTTGCCATGCCCTCAACCATGACCATCATTCCGGCGATGAACAGGATGGTCGACCAGTTGATTCCGGTCGCGGATTCCTCCGCCGTTCCCGGCGCATACCAGAATCCCACATGGAAGATGCTCTCCACATTGAGCACCTTCCAGATCGCCTCGGCGCTGTGCATGCACAGACCGAAGACAACGACGAGCGTCAGAATGCCGCACACCGTCGTGACATACTGACGCGGAAACCGCTCGGTGATGATCAGAAAGAACATCACAATAAAAATACATACTGCTGCAATTTGAGCTGCCATAAACCCACTCCCTGCTTCTCTGTTTGTTCGTTTTCATAACGTTCACGCCGGCACTGCTCCGTTCATGCACCCATGACGGCTCCCCTCACACACGCCGGTGTATCTCGCTTCTTTACCCTGATATCGGCTTTACACTTTGTAACGACATCTTAGCACATACCATTATATTGCAATCTGTGTAGAAAGTCAATGAGATTTTCCGTCATTTTTCGTCATTTTATACAACTTCTATTTGTTGGGCAAACCCAGCGAGTTATGTCCTGACACTCTTTTTTCTATTTATCTCATCGTAAAAATCTGATAAAAAAAACAGCCCGATCCGCTTGGGATCGGGCTGTTCGGATTGTCTTTTCATTTTGTTTCCTTCGGCATGACCAGATTGAGGAAGATTGCCACGAGGAATACCACTGCGACACAGTTTTCCGCAAAGATCGTCCGGATGAGATCCGGGAAAATCACGAACATCTCGGGCACCTGTGTAAAGCCGATGCCGATGCTGAGCGAGAGCGCCGCGATGGTGATATTGCGGTGCGTGAATCCGCAGTCTCCGATCATCTGAACACCCGAGATCACGATGTTTCCGAACATCATGATCGTACAGCCGCCCAGAACCGCCTCCGGCAGTGTTGCCAGAATCGATCCGACCGCCGGGAAAATACCCGCCAGAATCATAATTCCCGCACCGGTCGCAATCGTGCGGCGGTTGATGACCTTGGTCATCGCGAGCAGGCCGATGTTCTGGCTGAACGAGGTGATCGGAAGACAGCCGAACAGCGCGGAGAGCGCGCTGACAAAGCCGTCGCAGGCGAGCGAGCCGGAAATCTCCTCATCGGTGGTCTCACGGTGCAGCACCGTCGCAGTGAGCGCCGAGGTGTCGCCGATGGTCTCCGTCGCAGAGACCAGAAAGATCATAACAACGGAGATAATCGCGTTCAAATGGAATACCGGTTTATACGGCAGCAGACGCGGCACCGAAAGAACCTTGACGCCCTCCAGCGCGGAAAAATCAACCATACCCAGACCCAGCGCGATCAGATAGCCGACAACCAGACCAAACAGGACGCTCAGCTGCTTGTAATGTCCCTTTGCCAGCAGATTGAATGCGATACAGGAGATCAGCGTAGCCGTACCCAGCACCCAGTTCTGCCACGAACCGAAATCCGCGCTTCCGACACCGCCCGCAAACGAGTTGGCACCGACGCTGAGCAGAGAGAATCCGATTGCGGTAACCACGCTTGCCGCGACGATGGGGGAGATGATCCTGCGCCAGTATTTGGCGAAAAATCCAAGCAGTCCCTCGATGATGCCGCCGACGATAATTGCGCCGATCAGCGCCTCATACCCGTACTGCGGTCCCACATAGCAGAACACCGAAACAAAGGTGAAGCTGATGCCCATAACAATCGGAAGCCGTGAACCGATCTTCCAAACCGCAAACAGCTGGATCAGCGTGCCGATGCCCGCCACGATCATGGCGGTCTGAATCAGCTGCGCGACGTCCTGCGCACTCAGTCCGCACGCGCCCGCCACAATCATAATCGGCGCGATATTTGCGACAAACATCGCAAGGACATGCTGCAGACCGAACGGAACCGCCTTCGCCAGCGGCACTTTGCCATCCAGCGTATAAATATTGCTCAGAGAGCTGTTTTCCTGCTTTGTCATTCCACACACTCCTGCTCGCGGAAGATGATCTCACCGGTCTCGGCATCCATGCCGTCCACAATCGCGAGCGATTCCAGACGATAGCCCAGATTGCGGATGACCCTGCCGCCTATCTGGAACCCCTTTTCAATCGCTATGCCGAGGCCCTCCACCGTCGCGCCGGCGGCCTCCACGATGGAAATCAGTCCCTGCAGGGCGCAGCCGTTGGCGAGGAAGTCGTCAATGATCAGCACGTGATCCTCCGGGGTCAGGAATTTCTTAGACACGATGACCTGATTGGTGTTCTTATGCGTGAAGGACTCCACCTCCGCCACATACATCTCACCCTCAATATTGATGCTCTTGGACTTTTTCGCAAATACCATCGGAACATTCAGACAGCGCGCAACCGAGCAGGCGATGGCAATGCCGGATGCCTCAATCGTCAGCACCTTGTTAATCGGCTTGTCCGCAAACCGGCGCTTGAATTCCTCTCCCATCTGATCCATCAGATGGACATCCATCTGGTGATTCAGGAAACTGTCTACCTTCAGGACATTGCCGGGTTTGACAATGCCGTCCCGCTTGATTCTCTCTTCCAAAAAGTTCATGAGCCCACCTCCGAAATGATGTCATAATGATAGCATATTTCCGACGATTTGTCAGTCATTTTTTCATATCTTCGGAATATCTGTCGTTTTTGGTCATTTAGACACGAAATTTTCCGTTTTTCTCTCAGCTTTACCGCTATTTCCCGAATATCCGGCAAAACGGCCGTTATTATACATCGTGGTATTGACAAGCGCGGATTTTTCTCCTACAATGACTGAAAAATGACGTTTGACCGATTCCTTTGAGGAGGTATCATGAAAATCATCCGAAACGCCGTCTGCGCCGCTCTTGCAGCCGCCCTCCTGACGGTGTCCCTGTCTCCGGTCTCGCTCGCGATGGATGCGACCGCGACGGCAATCCGGCCTGCCGATGTCCGCGCCTGTGCCAAATCCTCCGGCACCCTGCTGACCCGCATGCAGCCCGGAGAAACCCGCTCCATCCTGCGGATGTCCAAGGACGGAAACTGGTGCAAAATCAAAATCAACGGGGAGATCGGCTATGTCTACACCGAAGATCTCTCCCTCGACTTTCCGGATTACGAAATTCAGACCTACTACCGCCACACGCAGTACACTGACAAGAAGGGCCTGCCCGAAGGGGCGACGATCTCCTCCGGCGGATGCTGTCCGGTCTCCGTCGGCAATATTCTGCGCAACTACTGCGGCATCGAGAAGGCAACCACGCTGACCCTCTGCCGCATGGCAACCGACTGCGGGGCACGCTACAACGGCGGCACCCATCCGCGCAAGCTACTGCAGGCGGCGCAGGAGGAATGGGGCGGCTTCACCTATCAGTTCACCCGCTCCAAGCGCAAGCTCAAGGAGCACATCGCCGCAGGCGGCATGGCGCTCGCGCATACGCCCGGCTTGTACGGCGGAACCACCGACCTGTTTGCCGACAGCGGCCACTATGTCGCCATCATCGGACAGCAGGATTTCTCCCATCTCACAGTCATGGACCCGTTCTATCTGAAGGGCAAATGGCAGGAGAATGAGACCCGCAAAAAGTATGTCACCACGACCGACACCGTCGGCATGGTCATCATCAACACCAAAGCCGTCACCGAGGCGTGCGACTATTACTATCTGATCTCCTGCGGAGACCAGCCGCTGATTGATTTCCAATCCCGGTAAAATAACCCGCTGATTTTACAAAGCATCCGGTACTTTTTTTAATACCACCCATCCCCCTTGACAATTTTTCTACAAGCAAATATAATACAAGCGAACAAAAGAAATGCTCAAAGGCAAGATTCGGTCTTGTTTTTGAGCTTTTTTATTATATCTTGCCTCTTTCATGGTTTCTTTTGCAACAAATTTATAACATTTCACTCTAATTTTCTTTTCTGCAGTCTGAATTCCAAACGATCCTGTTTGAAGAATCCGTGTGACGGCAGAAACCGCAAAAGCAGGCATAAAAAGGCTGCCGGCATCATGCCGACAGCCCAGAAAAAATGAAAAAATTAAGAGCATTCACCCCATCGCCAAATCGGGGTGAATTTTATATTGCGAAAAAGCAAAAGAAAAACCGTCAAATCTTACGAAATGACGGTTTGAAATGGTTGCGGAGGCAGGATTTGAACCTACGACCTTCGGGTTATGAGCCCGACGAGCTACCGAACTGCTCCACTCCGCGATATCGAATTGTGTATTGCGCTCTCACCAGAGTGCCTAATTATAATATCACAGTCCCTGGTATCTGTCAACTGTTTTTTGAAAAATTTTTATGTATGTCGGGCGAAGCTGGTTCGCCCGGAGCAGAACCCGCAGATGATGGGAAAGCAGAGGGTTACATCGTCATTTGCTGTCCGAGGAACAGTGCCGCCGACTGCAGCAGCTTGCTCTCCACCTCTCCCGCCGTATGATCATTCCCCTCCGGATTCAAAAAAGCCACACAGCCGGAGACATCTCCTTCTGCGATAATCGGAGCGGCAATCGACACCGGATACCGCTCATCGCCGGTGAGGAACACCGTCCGCTCTCCCGGCTGAACCATCCGCCGCTGCTGCATAATCTGTTCCATCTCCGGACTGACGGTTCGCTCCATGACATCCTTTTTTGCACTGCCGGATGCTGCAATGACCGAATCACGGTCGCAGATCACACAGCTGCTGCCGGCGGTCCGGCTGAGTGAATCGCACAGCTGCCGCACAAATGTCCCAAGCTCCCCCATCGGAGAGTATTTTTTAAAGATCACTTCACCGTTCCGGTCGGTATAAATCTCCAGCGGGTCGCCCTCCCGAATCCGCATCGTACGGCGGATTTCCTTCGGAATGACGACACGGCCGAGATCGTCAATCCGCCGGACTATTCCTGTCGCCTTCATGCAATCCTTCCTTTCTCATACTTATTATCAGAGAAACTCGCAATTCCCAGTCGTGCGTATTTGCCGATATCCTTAGTATTCAATTTCTTCGGAAAAATATGTATGCTCCGGCTGAGAGAGTCTTGACAATTCTACGGCGTTTTATTCCACAAATTCCTGATTTTTCATCCGATTCCGCCTTGAGGAAATTGACGTTCCTGCACTTTCGTGTTATGCTGAATCACGCAGGAAGGAGAGTGATTATCATGTCCAGCCCAGTTGCTGTTTTGCTCGGTGTGATTCTGGTGGTCGCGGCGGTCAACATTGCATTCGGTGTGATCGAATGGTTTCTCGCCAAAGGAAAAAACAAGACGCTCGGTCTTGTTCTGCCGTTTTCATTTTTTGTCATCGCCGTGATGAGTATGCTCACCTCGATCGAAAAGCTGTTTCTCGATCTGGTTTCCACAGAGACGCCGGCCGCGGCAGTCATTGTTTTGATCGCGTTGTTTCTGTTTCTCAATATTCCGACACTGGTCACCTATCTGGTCTATTTCCGCATCCGCAGAAAAATGGGCGAACGTCCGTGGCCGATGAAAAAGCAATCCGGCGATCCCTTCTGAAACGAATACAGAATTTCTCAAAAAGCAAAATCACGGTGCAGGCTGCACCGTGATTTTTCAACTTTTTTATTATTTTCTGTGTTTATATTACCACAAAATCGCAATTTTTTCAAGTCTTGTCCTGTATGATCTTCTGTCGTATACTCATTCACACAATCTGAAAACGAGGTGAATGCAAATGGAAAACAACAGTATGACCGCACGTGTCTCCGCCTTTTCCCGGGCGTATCACAGCACACACAGCATCGTCCCGATTTTCAACGATCCGCTCGCCCGTACCCTGCTCGGTGAAACGGAATACCACGCCGTCGCACAGTCGATGACCGGTGGTATTTCCTACTTCTGTCCCGGCTGGAGCGGAACCGACGAGCAAGCGCTCCGGTGGATTGTCGATCATTGTCTGTCCGCTACGCCGCTCGCCCGTGCGGCGTTTGCCGAGGACAGCCTGCAGCAGGCTGCCGCCCGCGGCGCCCGCCAATATCTGATCTTCGGCGCCGGACTGGATTCCTTTGCCTATCGCCAGCCGGCATGGGCATCCTGTATGACGCTGTTCGAGATCGACCTCCCCTCGCAGACCTCCGACAAACAGGCACGGGTGCAGACCGCCGGCCTGTCCGTCCCGGACAATCTCTGCTGGATATCGGCTGATCTGTCCGATACCGGCTGGACGGACTCTCTCACCGGGTGTACACGGTTCGACGACACCCGCATCAGCTTCTGCAGTCTGCTCGGTCTGCTGTATTATCTCTCTGAAGCAGACACCGAACGGCTGCTCTGTTCACTCGGCGCCCTGCTTCCGTCCGGCAGTACGCTGGTGTTCGACTATCCGGACGCCGGATATGCTGCTCAACAGCGTACCCATACCGAGCTTGCCGCGGCATCAGACGAGGCAATGCATACTGGAAGTTCTCCCGAGGAGATGGATGCTCTGCTCGCTCGATGCGGATTCCGTATAGCGGAAGATTGGAACGCCGATACGATTACCGAGCGGTATTTTGCGGCGCACAATCAGGCAGATCCGATGCACCCGATGGAGGCACAAGGGAATGTCCGGTTCTGTCTCGCGGTCAAACAATAAAATTGTTCCGCATCGGATGAAAAATCTTAGCCATCCCTGCACATGATCGTTCGCTACATTAGTTGTGGTCAGCGGCGGACGATCCGGACAAGCCAAGGAGATCGTTAAGAACCCTCGGTTCTTAACTCAGCTTTCTTTCCTTCTTTCTTTGCCGACCAAAGAAAGATGAGCTCAGACCTGTGTGTGGGCAAAATGACATGGTTTCATCGGAAAATGAAAATTTCTCGAACCGGATGGGTTGCTGTCAGAGACTTTTGTTCGGGCAAATGTCTCCGACATGCCCCAAGGGCACCTTCTCGCCTGCAGCTCACAGCGCAAGCCCGCGTAGACAACCTGACGGTCTTCTATGTATTTTCCCTTGGATTGCCGAAGCGCTCCGTCAAGGGAACTACATTCGACGAAGCGCTTGTGTGACAGGGAGAACAGACGGTTAGGCTGATTCACCGAACCAGTTTGTTCAGATAGACGCCGGAAATTCTTCTGTTTTAGCTGACATCCAACAAAAAAAGCAAGGCTCTTGAGCCTTGCTTTTTGATTCGGTTTATTCTGCCTTCTGCGGCTTATCTCCGGACGGACGGCGGCGTCTGCGGCGGCGCGGACGGCGGATGCCCTCCTTCTTTTCGGGCTTCTCCGCGGACGGCGCGGTCTGAACAGACGGATTCTCCTCTGTGACCGTCTTGGGACGATTGTCGCGGGCAGCACGGCGCGGACGGTTTCCGCGGCGGGAACGGCTGCGGCCGCTTTTCTTCCCCTCATGCGGCTGCTCCTGCATCGGATACGGATTGTCCTCGCGAACCGGAACCTCCTTGCCGATCGTGCGCTCAATCGTGCGCAGGTATGGCACCTCGTCCGCCTGACAGAACGTGAGCGCCACACCGCCGTGACCGGCGCGTCCGGTGCGTCCGATGCGGTGCACATAGTTCTCCGGCTCATTCGGCACATCGTAGTTGATGACGTGGGACAGTTCGCTGATATCCAGACCGCGTGCGGCGATGTCGGTTGCGACGAGCACGCGGATTTTGCGCTCCTTGAAGCTGTTCAGCGCCGCCTGACGGTCGAGCTGGGATTTGTCACCGTGGATCGACCGTGCGCCGACATGCTCACGGTTCAGATCGTGTGCGACCTTGTCCGCACCCGACTTGGTGCGGGTGAAAATGAGCGCACTGGTCAGCATCGGGTCGCGCAGCACCCACAGCAGCAGCTTGCGCTTGTTCTCACGGTCGACAAAGAATACCGACTGGTCAATCGCCTCCACTGTGGTGGAGTTCGGAGTGACCTCGACGCGGTCATATGACTCGTCCAGCAGCTCCTCGACCAGCGATTTGACTTCCTTCGGCATGGTCGCCGAGAACAGCAGGGTCTGTCGCTCGCGGTCACCCATGCGCTTGATGATGCGGCGGACGTCGTCGATAAAGCCCATGTCCAGCATCCGGTCTGCCTCGTCCAGAACAAACAGCTCGACATCCTCCAGGTCGATGAATCCCTGACCACACAGGTCATTCAGCCGTCCCGGGGTCGCGACGAGTACATCGACGCCCTCGCCAAGTGCCTCAATCTGGGTGTACTGGGACACGCCG
>JALFIV010000118.1 GCA_022775385.1 Clostridiales bacterium | reverse complement strand
TATGTCGGTTCCTGGGTTTCTGATGCAAAGAGATATTTTTCAAAGACCGGATGTGCTGCTGATACGCTCGCCGGCGATTACTTAAAGGGAGCCTCCATTCGTCAGGAATATCTGGAAACTGCAATTCTGTGGGCGGCAAGTGCAGAGAGTAAAACGATTGAAGCATACATGGCACAGCACCAGAATGACCCAAGTGCTGTCATTCTCTGGAACTATTTCCGCTCTGTGATTGATTGGGTGCAGGCTATTTTTCCGAAGAAGCGTAAAGAGATGAAAGGACTGCCTTGGGGCTTGCTCTACAATGTACATGGCAAGAGAACTGACCTCGACCCTAAAAAGCTAGAATTAGAAATTCAGCGTCTTATGGGTGATGAAGATGTTACAAAGAAATCCGGCATTTATGAGTACCTGCTGACAGGCGAGGAAAAGAAATTGTCCATTCGTGCCTTTGACCGCCGTGATGCACTGGCTGCTTATGAAAAACAGGGGCATAAATGTCTTATCTGCGGTGAAACATTCGAGTTTGAGCAGATGCACGCAGACCATATCAAACCGTGGTCTAAAGGTGGCAAAACCACGCCGGATAACTGCCAGATGCTTTGCCGTGACTGCAACCTGAAAAAAGGCGCACAGGAATAACCTCGTTCCAATAATCTAAACTCTCTGTTAAAGATAGAAAAAGGCGATACCTGGTTGTGAAAACCAAGTATCGCCAATTTTTTGTGTCGCACTCCCGTACGGCAGCTACCCTATATCAGTAATGTTCTCATACTGTCTTATTGGAAGCTATCCCATGCAGGTCTTTTTTCTTGCGGCAAATTCAGTTCTGCTCAAACATCTGGAGCGCGCCGGAGTGAACCGCCCAGTTCATATCCACACAGGTCCAGTCCGGATCCTCGACGTCGTAGCTGCTGCCGATGAACTTCTCGGCGATCATCTCATAGCCGGCGACCGGAACCGTCATGGTCGCGATGGAGACATCGCCCGAGAGGATTTCGAGCTGCATATTCTCGCCGTCGATATAGTCGAACAGAATGCGGTCGGACATCGGGTCGCCGTACTGCTGACGGTACTGGAGCAGGAAGATGTAGCGGAAGATCTCAAACGCGCGGTCGTTCAGACCGGATTCCAGAATGCGGGCGTGCTCGAGGAAGCTGTCCGGATTCTTCTCGAAACGGAAGCGATGATACCAGATAGTATCCAGATCGGTTGGCTTGCTCAGATTCTCGGTGGTCAGGGAGAGCATGTAGCCGCGGTCGGCATCACAGCAGATGCACGGATAGGCGACAAAGGTCTCCGCCTGGCAGTGCGGGCAGGTCTCACGGAACAGATCGCCGTGGAACAGCGGCTTTTTCAGATCCGGATCGGTTTTCAGGTCAATATAGCTCAGCTGAGTAATCTCAAACTCCTTGCCACACTCCGGGCAGGAGATTGTTTTCGTTTCCTTTTTGGTCATAGGGAACAACCTCTTTTCTATCGTTATTCGCAGTTATAGCAAGATTGTACAACGGCTGAAATTATTATAACAAGAAATATGGAAAAGAGAAAGAGAAATGTGGTATACTTACTTTCGGAATCTTGCGAAATATTCGGAGGAAACAGCAGATGAACACACTTTCACTCGTGCATGATGTGCTGAAGGATTTTGTAAAGCCCGGTGCATTCTGCATTGATGCCACGGCGGGAAACGGACGGGACACCTCGTTTCTGTGCGGACTGACCGGCAGGGAAGGAAAAATCCTTGCGTTTGACATTCAGCAGGAGGCGGTGGACCGCACCGAGGAGCGGCTGAGACAGGACGGATGGTCGGACATCACGACGGTGATTTGTGACAGCCATGCCAACATGGGACAGTATGCCGAGCCGGAGAGTGTGGACTGCATTGTGTTCAATCTGGGATGGCTGCCCGGCGGAGATCACACGATCTTCACCCATGCGGACAGCACGATTGCCGCGATAGAGGCGGGAATGACGCTGCTGCGCAAGGGCGGTCTGATGTGTGTCAGCATGTACTACGGCGGCGCGAGCGGCTATGAGGAGCGCGACGCGCTGATGGAATACTGGAAAACCATCGATTCCAACCGGTTTACCGTGCTTGTGACGCAGTTTGCCAATCGGACGGGAGATCCGCCGATTCCGGTGTTTATCATCAAGGATATTTGAGAGGAGAATACACGATGGCAGAACAGACAACCATGCCGCTTGCGGAGTTTTCCAAGCTGCTTCAGAATATCATTTTGGCGGAGTATGACAATCTGTTTTCCAATGCAGATCTGAGACGCGACCTCGGACTGGACAATGAGACCACTGTCCGGTTCGGTCTGGAGTATCTTTGTACCGCTGTTTTCCTGATGGGAGACCTGCTCAAGGCAAGTACCCATTCCGCCGATGTCGCCACGCGGCTGGACAACGACGTGCGCGCGGGTGTATTCCGCCGCATCCTGAGCGGCCGTGCGACGGAGGGAATCGAGGCGCAGTACATTCTGTATTCGCTCAAGCGCGGGATTCAGATGGAGCCGCTGTTCCATCGGGATGATGAGAGCATGAAGCGGCTGATTGAGGCGTGTCTGGATCAGGTGGGACAGGACGATCCGATTTCACGCCTGCCGCAGTCGCTTTACTTAATGAATCTGCTGTCGGCGATTGTCTGCCTGATGGGAGATCTCATCCGCAGTGCGGAGTCCATCCGAAGTGAAGGGGATTTGTACTTCCGGATTATTCCGCCGGAAGAGTGTGAATCTGCAAAAACCGAACAATAAAAAACCAAAGAGGGTATCTCAACAAGGAGATGCCCTCTTTTTTGTAGAAAAAAACAGGTTTTATGGATGGTTTACACAAAAAAATCGCAATGCTTATTGAACAACTTGTTGGAAAATGATATAATGCAAACGCACAAGACAGATCACGGAGCCGGATGATAGCTGCGGGCGGCAGAACCGCGCGGCGTTTCAGCGAGTTCCTGCGGGGTGCGCGGCGCGGTATGAGCGCGGGTGAGGGTGTCCTCTCCGCGGCGGCTGGCCTCCAGTCGGTAGATGCGGAAGCCCTCATTGGAGAACTTTTCCTCGTATTCCGTCATGATGTTGTCCAGACCGCTGTTGTGCAGATCCAGAGAGATATTCTGAATCAGCCAGCCGAAGCCGCACATTTCCTCGAGCGTGAACTCAAACAGGTGCTGGTTGTCGGTTTTGAAATGAACCTGACCATACTTGGCGAGGACGCAGTCATAGAGCTTCAAGAAGTTGCTGTGCGTCAGACGGCGCTTGCGCTGACGGTTCGGCGGCCACGGATCGGAGAAATTCAGATAGATCCGATCAATTTCGCCGTCGGCGAAAAACTCCGTGAGCCGTGCGGCGTCGACATCCAGAAACCGCAGGTTGGGCAGCTCCATCTTCATGGCGCGTTCGGTCGCCATAATCAGGGCGCCTTCCTCGCGCTCGATGGCGAGATAGTTGATGTCCGGATTGCGGCGGGCGGATTCCAGAATGAATCGCCCCTTTCCGCAGCCGATTTCCAGAAACAGCGGATGGTCGTTTCCGAACAGCTCGCGCCAGCGGCCGCGCTGAGCTTCCGGCTCACCCACGATCACAGCGGAACAGTTTTCCAGACGCGTATCCAGATTTTTCTTTTTGCGCATACGCATGAGATTGTTCTCCTCTTGTGTTCATATTTATCCGGTATTGATACCAAATTGAACTTATTATACCGCAAAAAGCCGATAAGTACAATAAAACACAGCAAAAAGACCCCTGAAAGGAAAAAGGAGAAAAATGAGTACTACCACCATGTTCCGGCGCTCCAGCGGCGTCGTGCTGCATATTTCCTCGCTCCCGTCGCCGTATGGCATCGGCTCGATGGGAGAGGACGCCTATCGCTTTGTCGACTTCCTGCGTGACGGCGGACAGACCTATTGGCAGGTCCTTCCGCTCGGTCAGACCGGTTTCGGCGACAGCCCATACCAGTGCTTTTCTGCGGCGGCAGGCAACCCGTATTTTATCGATCTGGATGAGCTGCATGAGATGGGTCTGCTGACGGAAGAAGATCTCGAGGACGCGGACTGCGGTCAGAATCCGGACCGCGTTAATTTTGAAAAAATCGCATCGACGCGGTTTGACATCCTGCGCCGTGCATTCCGCCGCGCGGACAACCGACTGCTCGGTAAGGTCTGGGCGTTCCGGTACGACAACCGGGACTGGGTCGAGGATTACGCGATGTTCCTCTCACTCAAGAATCACTTCGACCAGAAAGCGTTGTGGGATTGGGATGACGAGGAGATCAAGGCGCGCGAGCCGGAGGCCATGCGCCGCTATGCGTTTGAACTCAAGGATTCGATTGATTTTTATGTGTTCCTGCAGTATCTGTTCTTTGAGCAGTGGAACCGTCTGCGTGCCTATGCCAATGAGCAGGGCATTCAGATTATCGGTGACATTCCGATCTATGTCTCGCCGGACAGCTGTGATGTGTGGGCACATCCGCAGATGTTCCGCGTGGATAAGGATCTCAAACCGTGCGGCATCGCCGGTGTTCCGCCCGATTATTATTCCGCAACCGGACAGCTCTGGGGCAATCCGGTGTATGACTGGGACTACATCGAAAAGGATGGGTACAAATGGTGGCTGTGGCGCATCCGCCGCAATCTCGCGCTGTTTGATGTCACCCGTCTGGATCATTTCCGCGGTTTCCAGGCATACTGGGAGGTTCCGGCGGGAGAGGACACCGCAATCAACGGCAAGTGGCTGCCCGGTCCGCGTATGAATCTGTTTGACGCGATCAAACAGGAATTCGGCGAGGTTCCGTTCATTGCGGAGGATCTCGGCGATATCGACGACGATGTCCGTGAATTTCTTGCGGAGAGCGGTTATCCGGGCATGCATGTCATGATTTTCGGCCTGCGTGCCAATGAGGACAACGATCATCTGCCGCACAACTGGCTGAAAAACTCGGTCGGCTATACCTCGACGCACGATTCCGAGACCATCTGTGAGCAGATTATGGATCATTGTTCGGAGGAGGACAAGAAGTTCTCGTATTCGTACCTCCGCACTTCTCACAATGAACCGATGGGATGGAGTGCAATCCGCACAGCATTCCTGTCTCCGGCGATTATCGCGATGACGACGATGCAGGATGTGCTCTCACTGGGCGCAGATGCGCGGATGAACACGCCGGCGACCATCGGCGGCAACTGGTCGTGGAGAGTCCGCCGCGAGGCGATCAACGGCGATGTTGCGGCATTCCTGCGCGATGCGGCATTCGGCTCCAAACGATTAAACCCCAATGCAGTTTTGGGCGGAAAAAAGAAGGGAAACTGATTTGAAACAAGCGGTTATTTTTGATTTGGACGGCACCCTGCTGGATACGCTCGGCGATCTGCGCGGTGCGGTCAACGCCTCTCTTGCGATGCGCTCGCTCCCGCCGCGTTCGCTGGAGGAAGTGTGTGCCTTTGTCGGAAACGGCGTGCGCAATCTGATGAAGCGCGCCCTGCCGCAGGGAACACCTGACGAAGAAATTGATCATGCACTGGCGGATTTCAAGACGTACTATGCACAGCATCTGTGTGACGAAACCCGTCCGTATGAAGGGATTCCGGAACTGCTCACACAGCTTAAACAGCGCGGCATCAAGACAGCGGTACTGTCCAACAAACTGGACAGCGCGAGCAAACAGCTGATTGAGCACTATTTTCCGGGACAGCTTGATGTGGTATTCGGTGAGCGCGCCGGCGTGCCGCGCAAACCCGATCCTGCTTCCTGCAACGAAGTTGTCGACCTGTTCGGTGTTCCAAAGGAGCAGATTCTGTATGTCGGTGATTCGGATGTCGACATGCAGACTGCGAAAAATGCTGGACTGACAGCAGTCGGTGTGACTTGGGGATTCCGGGAACGCCGTGTTCTGCTGGACAGTGGTGCGGATGTCCTGATTGACCGTCCGGCGCAGCTGCTGGATTTATTGGCTCCGGAGGAGCTGATCCGCAGGGTTTGCCGTGCGTTCGAACAGCGCGGATTTACAACGGCATATTTTGACACCAAGGAGCAGGCAGCGGCCTACTTGGCACAGGAGACGGCGGGAAAATCCGTCTCTCTGGGCGGTTCTGTGACGCTGGATGAGATGAATCTCTATGAGGTGCTCGGAGAGAAATCCGATGTCTCGTGGCATTGGAAGGGCGACGGGTATCGGCAGGACGCAGAGGTCTACATGACGTCGGCCAATGCATTGTCCGAGACCGGCGAGATTGTCAATATCGACGGCAGAGGAAATCGTGTGGCGGGAACGCTGTACGGTGCGAAACAGGTGTTTGTGGTCTGCGGTATCAACAAGCTTGCGCCGACGCTGGCAGATGCCTTGGAGCGGGCACAGAACGTTGCGGCGCCGCGCAATGCGGCACGGCTGGCATGTGACACGCCCTGTGCGAAGCAGGGAGGCGACCGGTGCTATGCGTGCCAGTCTTCCGGAAAAATCTGCCGCGCGACGGTGATTATCCATGCGCCAATGATGGGAACGGAACGGTATGAGGTCGTTTTAGTTGGTGAAACGCTCGGATTTTAACGAAAAACAGGTCTGTGCTGTCCCAAAAGGGACAGCACAGACAAATGAAAAAAAGATGAAAAAAGTTGTTGACAAAACAGAGGAAATGACGTATAATAAATAACGTCGTCAGGAGATGACAAGAAAACATGCGGATGTAGCTCATCTGGTAGAGCGCCACCTTGCCAAGGTGGAGGTAGCGAGTTCGAGCCTCGTCATCCGCTCCATAGCAAACCGATTGCGAAAGCAATCGGTTTTTTCATATAACAGTCGGCTCGAATGAGATACCTCCACCGTTATTCAAATCGCGAGGTTGGGGTCGGACCCGCGGACTCCGCTCATCGCAGCGATGCACAAGCATCCCTGCTCACCGCTCCGTCGCGGCTCCTCTCCAAAACACAACCGCTCCGCTGGGTTGCGTTTTGGGAAATGTATCCGGTTACATTTCCGGCTGACGGGAGGACTCTGCACAAGATAGTTTGCTTGGAGGGCAGATTCTCGCCAATACAACCGCTCCGCTGGGTTGCGTTTTGGGAAATGTATCCGGTTACATTTCCGGCTGACGGGAGGACTCAGCACAAGATAGTTTGCTTGGAGGGCAGATTCTCGCCAACACAACCGCTCCGCTGGGTTGTGTTTTGGGTGACTGTATCCGGATACCTGTCCGGCTGAGGGTAGGAATTGGATAAGAGAGTTAGTTTGGAAGCTCGTGCATCCGGCTGACAGCAAAAATCATACAGAATAGAAAAATCCACGGTGAAATCAATCATCGTGGATTTTTGTATGTTTATTAGCTGAAGGTGTAGTGCATGGACAGAACCTGATCCGCGCTGTTGAGCAGGTTGGAGAGCTGAATATCGACATCGTCGGTCGTGTTGTCCAGCAGATAGTAGGTTGCACAGGTGACAGACTCTCCCGGCTGAACGAACTGCAGCTGTGCCGAGTATTCCGGATCGGTAGAAAGCGGACTGGTGTTTGCCAGACGGTAGTCATTCTGATAGGCAGCTGTGACAACCGAGGTGCTGAAGGTCGCCTGCGAATCCGAGGTGTTGATAAACACATAGGTGACGCGCAGTGCCGGACAGCTGTTGATATCCGTTGTCTCCTCGCATGCGATTACCTTGATGGTAAAATCATCATAGCTGACGGAGATATTATCTGTGCTGAGTGTTCCGCCGGAGTTGATTTCCTCCGGTTCCTCGATCTGTGAGGAGTCCTCTTCGGATGGTTCGGTTTCCTCGGTTTCTTCACCGTCTTCCGGTTCGCCGACTTCCTGAATGGTGTTGGATGCCTTCTCGCCGGTTTCTGCCTTCGGATCGTCGGTATCGGAGACAACCTTGCTGTCCGAATCAAAGTTTTCCAGATCGGAACTGGTCAGAGAACCGGAATTGGCAGACTCCTCGGTCTTGGGAGCCGAGGCAGAACCGGTTTCCGCCGGCGGCGTCTCGGGCTGCGCGCCGCAGGCTGCGCAAATCATTGCGATCAGCACGGCCGCCGACAATAATAAAACAGCAGAACGATTTTTCATATTGCTCTCCTATGTATACACGGTTTGATATATACCATAGAATAGCATGTTTCAATGTAAAAAACAAGTTAAAGTCAATGACAATTTTGGAAATAATAAGACAAAACAGGAACAAATAAAAAAAGTATAGTAAAAAAGAAGAGACCATGTAAAATGGCCTCTTCCCGGGGAAATCAGAAGCGGAAATCCCGCTTTCCTTCGTGAATGTTGTCGATATATTCTCCGGCTTTTTTGCGGACAACCGGATTTGGAATGGTCTGAAGTTCTTTCTGAATCAGTGCTTCGCCGATCTCCCTGGTTTCCGGGGAGGCGTAGTCCTCGAGGTACTCCTTGAGGGTCATCAGCGCATTCGGATGACAGCAGTTGACGATCTGCTTGCTCTTGAGCAGGCTCATGAAGCGGTCACCGGTGCGTCCCTCGCGGTAGCAGGCGGTACAGAAGGACGGAACATAGCCGAGCTTCATTAGCCAGTTGACAACCTCATCGAGGGTGCGGCGGTCATCGACTTCGAACTGTGTGGTGTCCTCAGGGCGTTCCTCCGTGGTATATCCGCCGACCGAGGTGCGCGATCCGCCGGAGATCTGCGAGATGCCGAGATTGAGTACGCGCTCACGGCTCTTCGGGCTCTCGCGGGTGGAGACGATCATGCCGGTGTACGGAACCGCAATGCGGATGCAGGCGACAATCTTGGCAAACATATCATCCGAGATGCCGTTGTCAAAGACGTCCGGGTCGATGTCGTCGGCACGGCGCAGACGGGGAACGCTGATGGTATGCGGACCGACGCCCTTGTATGCTTCCAGATGTTCGGCGTGCATGATGATGCCGGTGAAATCATACCGATAGTTGTTCAGACCGAACAGAACACCCAGACCGACATCGTCAATACCGCCGTCCATTGCACGGTCCATTGCCTCAGTGTGGTATGCATAGTCGGACTTCGGTCCGGACGGATGCAGCTGTTCATAGGATTCCTTATTGTAGGTCTCCTGGAACAGAATATAGGTGCCAATGCCGGCTTCCTTGAGCTTTCTGTAGTTTTCAACCGTGGTTGCGGCGATATTGACATTGACGCGGCGGATTGCGCCGTTCTTGTGCTGGATGCTGTAGATGGTCTTGATGCTCTCCAGAATGTATTCCAGCGGGTTGTTGATCGGGTCCTCGCCAGCCTCGAGTGCCAGTCGCTTGTGGCCCATATCCTGCAGGGCGATGACCTCCTGACGGATCTCCTCCTGTGTCAGCTTTTTGCGCGGGATCTGGCGGTTGCGGGCGTGATACGGGCAGTACTCACAGCCGTTGATGCAGTAGTTGGAGAGATACAGCGGAGCGAACATGACGATGCGGTTGCCGTAGAACTCCTGCTTGATATCGCGGGCGAGCTGATAGATCTCCTCGTTTTTATCCTCCAGCTCACAGTCGAGCAGGACGAGCGCATCCTGATGGGAGATACCCTTCATCTTGCGCGCTTCTTCAAGGATGCGGTCGATCACCTCGCGGTTGTTTTTGTTTTCCTCTGCATAGGCGAGACAGCGGCGGATTTCCTCATCGCTGATGAATTCCTCGGCCTTGGGAGACATGATGTTGTACATACTGATTCATCCTTCTTTCTTTGTGTTGGGCAGTTTGGAATAGACCGTTTTGACAGAAAGACCGTCGAGATTGCCAAGACGGCCGGACAGAGCGCTGATCACATCGTTCGGTGCATCGACAGCAACGCTGATGAGTGAGATTTCACGGTTTGGATAGGGGATCCCCATCCGCCCGATGATGTATTTCCGGTATTCGTGGAGAATGCGGTTCATCTGCTCGATGCTGTCCGGATTGTCAACCACAATTGCGGCAATTGCCACCCGTGTCTCCATATCCATGACCTCCTTTGTGATAAAAAAACTCCTCCGTCCAGAAAAGACAGAGGAGTTTTGGGTACTGCAAAATGATCGACTGTGTCGATTGGATTCGCTGATCTCCATCCTGTCCGGTCCTGCCGTTCTGTTCAGATCATATGAATGATGAACGTTCGTTTGCAGTGAGAGGAAATCCTCTGCCTGCGCACAAATGTTGTTATTTATTATATCACGTTGCGGAAGAAATTGCAAGGGAATGAGATCGTTATCTTTTCTCACAAAGAATGGGGAATTTTCTTGCAACCATTCGCGTATTATTGTATAATATTATAAATTGTAAAGGGAAATCAGGATGGTTTTTGTGAAAGATTCAGAATGCCATTCTCCACTGCAGCCTCGAAAAAGGAGGGACTCTGTTCCATGAAATCAAGAGAAATTAAGTTCCCGTCGAAGAAATACGGAAATATGGTTCCCATCAAGGCGATTCCGGGTCATTTTGTAACCAACCATTCACACATCAACTATTTTATCGACCTGACCACAATCAAGACACGCACGACAGAATCGGCGCAGTGCGCCCGCGTGCTTGCACAGCAGTATATTTACAGTGCGATTCCGGTTGACTCGATTGTGTGCCTCGACGGCATGGAGGTCATCGGCGCGTTCCTTGCCAAGGAGCTGAATGACGCCGGACATTCGACCCACAACGCACACAAGTCGGTTTATGTCATCCAGCCGGAGCGGACGGCAAACAGCCAGCTGTTCTTCCGTGAGAACGTCGAGCCGATGATCCGCGGAAAGAATGTCATCCTGCTGATGGCATCGGTCACCACCGGCATCAGTATCCGCCGCGGCATCGAGTGCATGGACTACTACGGCGGCGTCCTGCAGGGCGTCTCCACGATCTTCAGTGCGGTCAAAGAAATTGACGGATTCCCGGTCAATACAATTTTTACCCCGGACGATATTCCGGGATATGCGTCCTATGACAGAAAGAACTGTCCGTACTGCCAGAAGAAGGTGCCGGTCGAAGCGCTGGTCAACTCGTTCGGCTATTCCAAACTGTAATACAACCAATTCGGCATCATATAAACTGCACCTCACAGCATGGGGTGCAGTTTTTTTGACAAAAGATCCGCCCGCATCGGGTAATTCCCAATGCGGGCGGCGCTGTGATACCGGGATTGCCGGATCGTTGTTTGGGTTAATAATTCTCTTCGTGGATTTCGAAGAAGCTCTGCGGATGGGCGCAGACCGGGCAGATCTCCGGTGCCTTGGTGCCGGTGACGATGTGTCCGCAGTTGCGGCACTCCCAGACCTTGACGGTGCTCTTTTCAAAGACGGCGGCGGTCTCCACGTTCTTGAGCAGGGCGCGGTAACGCTCCTCATGGTGCTTTTCGACCTCGCCGACCAGACGGAACTTTGCGGCCAGCTCCGGGAAGCCCTCGGCCTCGGCGGTCTTGGCAAAGCCCTCGTACATGTCGGTCCACTCGTAGTTCTCGCCCTCGGCCGCGGCAAGCAGATTGTCTGCGGTGTCGCCGATGCCGTTCAGCTCCTTGAACCACATCTTTGCGTGTTCCTTCTCGTTCTCCGCGGT
>JALFIV010000115.1 GCA_022775385.1 Clostridiales bacterium | reverse complement strand
GCCTGCCGTCATGACCTACTGGGCGCTGAGCCGTTCGACATGAAACTCCGAGATGTATTCACACCGGTATTCCCGCGCCTCTCACCAAACGGCTGCTCTCTGTCGGAATAGAGTCAGTGCTACTGGTTCTCTTCATCGTCTGTTTCCTATTTGACATGCGAAAATTTTATCGTACTTTATCCGAAAAGTCAAGTCTGATTTTCAACTTCCCGACCTTTTCTCATGCTCCCGCCTGAGACTTCCATCTCTCCGCCTGACCCAGCAGTTCCTCCGCATTGCGCAGAGATGTTTCCGTAACCTCTGCACCGGAAATCATACGAGCCAGCTCCTGTGCGCGCTCCTCATGATCCAGCAGTTCCACGCTGGTAAACGTGCGATCGGTCAGTATATTTTTCTCAATCAGCAGATGATGATCGCCCATCGCCGCAATCTGCGGGAGATGGGTGACGCACAGTGTCTGCTTTGCGCGCGAGATATTGCTCAGCTTCTGTGCGATCTTCTGCGCCGCCCGTCCGCTGACGCCGGGATCAATCTCGTCAAAAATCCACGTTCCGACGTCCTCCGTACTCGCCAGTACGTTTTTTATCGCAAGCATGATGCGCGACAGCTCGCCGCCGGATGCGATTTTCGACAGCGGCTTGACCGGCTCACCCGGATTGGTGGAAATCAGGAACTGAACGGTATCCATGCCATTGCTGTTGAGCTTGGTCTGGGATTTTACTGAAATCGCCATCTTGACCTTTTCCATATTCAAATCCCGAAGCTGTTCGACAATTTTCTGTTCGAGAACCTTTGCCGCCGTCCGCCGTATTTCAGAAATCTCGGCGGCGAGTTCCCTCGCCTGCTCGAGCGTCTCCTGATACTCTGTGACCAGTTTTTCCTTCTGCTCATCCGCATTTTCCAGAATTTCGAGTTCGGATGCCGCGCTGTCACAGTATGCCAGAACATCCTCCACCGTGGAACCGTACTTGTGACACAGGCGGTAGATGACGTCAAGACGATCTTCAACCGCGTCGCGTTCCGCCTCAGAAAAGTCTGTGTTGAGCGCCAGTGCGGCAACAGCCTCCGCCAGATCCTCTGTCAGGTACTTGAGTTCATCCGCCTTCTGCTGCAGCGCCTGCATTTCATCCGAGAACATGGCAATCTCACCGAGAGACTCCGCCGCCTGACTGAGCAGAGAAAATGCACCGTCAGCCGATTCATCCCCCGACAGATAGCGGTTTGCCATACCAAGCGAGTACGCCAGCTTTCCGGCATTGTCGAAAAACTGTTTGCGCTCCTTGAGTTCTTCTTCTTCTCCGGCGCGAAGCTGTGCCGCAGCAATCTCATCAAACTGATACTGCAGCATATCGATACGCTGCGCGCGCTGCTGTTCACTGTGATCCAGTTCGCGAATCTGCCGGCGCAATTCATACAGACGGCTGTACAGCGGACGGTACTGTTCCAAAAGCGCGGAACAGTCACAGAACCGGTCGAGGAATTCAATATGATACTCGTCCTGCATCAGCTTCTGTCCGTCGTGCTGACCATGGATGTTAATCAGATAGGGACTAAGCTGCCGGAGGACAGAGACGGCAACCGGCTTCATATTAACGCGGCAGACGCTTCTTCCGGAGGCAGTCAATTCCCGCTGGATATGAACCGAATCCTCCTCTTCCCCTTCCAATCCAAGTTCGATGATCTGCTCGCGCAGTTCGGGTGCAATCTGATCAAACACGGCACTGACAAAGCCTTTTTTCGCCCCGCTTCGAATCAGCTCACGGCTGGTTCTCTGTCCCATCAATGCACCGATGGAGTCGATGATGATGGATTTGCCGGCGCCGGTCTCGCCTGTCAGCACAGTAAATCCCGGCTGAAATGCGATATCCGCCCGCTCGATGACAGCGATATTCTCAATATGCAGTAAACTCAGCATCCGGATATCCTCATTTCAGCATCGCACGTGTTTCTTCCGCCAATTCCAGCGCAGTTTCCGTATCGCGCATGACAACAAAAACCGTATCATCGCCGCCCAGCGTGCCGACAATATTCGGAATTTTCATGGAATCCATCGCCATGGCGGCCGCGCCGCCCAATCCCGGGAGCGTCTTGATGACAACCATATTTTGTGCGCTTTCAATGTTGGTGACACATTCACGGAAAATATTACGCAGACGTCCGGAAAAACTGCTCTCTGCCTCTTTGACAGACGTCGTATAGTAATACTTTCCGGAAGAGGAAAGGGCTTTGACCAGACGAAGCTCTTTGATATCACGGGATACCGTTGCCTGTGTTGTCTCATATCCCAGACTGCACAGTCTCGTAGAAAGCTCTTCCTGTGTTTCTATTTCATTGTGTTCGATCAAGTCCAGTATTTTTGCTTGTCTTTGAAATTTCATTACAACCCACTCTTCTCAACTTAACGAATTGATAACTTTTCATTGAGCAAAGAATAAAAGCTCTTGCCCTTGACGCGAATCAGCTTCGTGTCATACCGCGATTTCCGGATATAAACACGGTCGCCACTCTGCAGTTCAAAACTCTTACGTCCGTCGCTCGATACCAGAATAGAGGCATCGTTAAAGAACCGCGGAACGATGCAGATCTCCCGGTGCGGCGAAAAGACATATGATTTTGCCTGAATGCCGTGCGGACAGATCGGGATAACCGAAATATTTTCCGCAGACGGCTCGATAACCGGGCCGCCTGCCGCAAGCGAATACGCCGTCGTTCCCGTCGGTGTTGAGACAATCACGCCGTCACCGTGCAGCGAGCAGACTGCCTCGCGGTCACAGAGGATGTCCAGCAGACTGATGCGGAAAATCGAACCGGTCTTGACGATTGCCTCGTTGAGTGCAATCGACTGATAGACAACCTGCTCATCCCGAACCACCTCGACATCCAGCATCATGCGGCTGTCTATATGGTATTCTCCGTCAAACACCTTCTGAATGGACCGCAGCTCCGGAAATTCCAGTTCGCTCATGAATCCAACGTGCCCCAGATTGATGCCCAAAATCGGCACATGGCGGAC
>JALFIV010000106.1 GCA_022775385.1 Clostridiales bacterium | reverse complement strand
TTTCCGGGTGAAAAAGCTCGGACTGCTGCTGACGGCGGCCTCTCCGCTGCCGGCGGTGTTTGACTCGATCAAGATGCAGTATCAGCTGATTCTGGACTATTTCAAGCTGGAGAGCATCGGCAGTGTGCTGGTACAGCAGGTAAAAGACAAGGGAGATATCCGGGATCATCCCGCCCTGCGGGAGGCCTATGAACTGGGTAGATCCATCCGTTGACAGACGGAGAGAGTCGATATCGGAAAAGAGGGAGAGCGATGAAGCAGGCGTACCGGACGAAGGGTCACAGATTTCTGGAGCTGGCGACATGGATTTTATGGCTGATCGGACTGCTGATTGCGATCCACGGCATCCGCACGCTGCCGGATGAGATTGCCACGCATTTTGCGCTGGACGGAACGCCGGACGGATACGGATCTCCGGCATCGCTGCTGATCCTGCCGGTTCTGATGGCGTTTTGTCTGGGGCTGATCAGTATTGTGGCGCACGCTGTGCCGCCGGAGTACTGGAATATGCCGTTTTCCGTGACAAAAGGCTGCGAGAGAGCCGTGTATGGGGATATGCTCACGATGGTGCATGCGATCGGAGCGGAGATTGCAGGATTTACGGTATATTCGCAGATTAAGAGCTACCAGCAGAGCGGAACGGGAATTCTGACGGCGGTCGGTATCCTGTTTGCGGCGCTTGCCGTCACGATTGTGCTTCAGTGCAGGCGTGCCTCACGGCATAATAAAGGATGACAGAGCGGACCCCCGTCTGGGAATCCTTTTTCAATGGAGAAAGAATCAATGAGTAAACTATCGGAAAAAAGCTATAAAACACTGGAATTTTATACAATCCTCCACGAGCTGAGTGAGCTGTGCGTCAGCCGGAAGGCGAAGGAGCAGGCGCGCGATCTGCGTCCGATGCACGATGTGGAGGATGTCCGCCTTGCCCTGCAGCAGACGGACGATGCCAAGAAAATGATGACGACGAGCGGAACACCGGCATTCGGCGGCATCCGCGAGGTCAGCGCTTCGCTCAGCCGTGCCGACCGCGGCGGCGTACTCAGCACCCGCGAACTGCTGGACGTCGCGTCCCTGCTGCACGCGGCGATGCAGATCAGTAAGTACGGCAAGGAGCAGGAGGAAAAGGGCGAGCCGACCACGCTGGATGAGGATTTTGCCCGCATTCATACCAACCGCTATCTCGAGCAGAAGATCAACCGCGCGATCATCAGCGAGGAGGAGATCGCCGATGCGGCGTCGTCCGAGCTGGCGAATATCCGTCGTCAGATGCGTCAGCAGAACGCGCGCGTGCGTGAGACGCTCAATCACATCGTCTCCTCGCCGACCTATTCGAAGTTTCTGCAGGAGAGCCTGATCACCCAGCGCGACGGACGGTTTGTCATTCCGATCAAGAGCGAGCACCGCGGCGACATGCCGGGCATGGTGCATGACGTCTCGTCCTCGGGCGCGACGCTGTTCATCGAGCCGGCACAGGTTGTGGATGCAAACAACCAGATCAAGGTGCTTCAGGGTAAGGAAAAGGCGGAAATCGAGCGCATTCTCGCGGAATTGAGCGCGGATGTGGCGGACAATGCGGACGGCATCGAATCGGATTACGAGGTGCTGTGCAAGCTGGACTTTATCTTTGCCAAGGCGCGGCTGTCCTTCCGCTGCAACGCCTGTGCGCCGGAGATCAACGAGGAAAACCGCGTCTCGCTGCTGCGCGCACGCCATCCGCTGCTCGACCAGAAGAAAGCAGTGCCGATTGACATCGCGCTGGGTGACAAGTACGATACGCTGGTCATCACCGGCCCGAACACCGGCGGCAAGACGGTCAGCCTCAAGACGCTCGGTCTGCTTTGTCTGATGACCGCCGCGGGACTGCACATTCCGGCAAACGAGCAGAGCAGTGTCTGTCTGTTTGAGAATATCTACGCCGATATCGGCGACGAACAGAGCATCGAGCAGTCGCTCTCGACGTTCTCGGCGCATATGAAGAATATTGTTGCGATTTTGCAGAAATGCCGGCAGGGTGATCTGATCCTGTTCGACGAGCTGGGCGCCGGAACCGACCCGGTCGAGGGTGCTGCGCTCGCGGTATCCATCATCGAATTCGGACGTCAGATGTGTGCACTCGTCGCGGCGACGACGCATTACTCCGAGCTGAAGGTGTTCGCGCTGACGACCGACGGCGTGGAAAACGCCTCGTGCGAGTTCGACGTCAAGACGCTCCAGCCGACCTATCGTCTGCTGACCGGCGTGCCGGGCAAGTCGAATGCGTTTGCGATCTCGCGCCGTCTGGGACTGCCGCCGGCGATCATCGAGCGGGCAAAGGAGCAGATTTCTGCGGAAAATGCGCGGTTTGAGGACGTCATCGAGCGTCTGGAGACCGAGCGGCACAAGCTGGAGAAGGAGCGCGAGGACGCCGACCGCCTGCGCCGCACCGCACAGTCCGAGAAGGACAAGGCGCTCAAGCTCAAGGGAAAGACCGAGGACGAGACGGATGCGATTCTCGAGCGCGCCCGCCGTCAGGCGGAACAGATTATCCGCGACGCGCGCATGGCGTCGGACACGGTCATGGCGCAACTGGATGAGCTCAAGAAGAAATCCGCCGTCAATCCGGCGGAGCAGAATCTCGCGGCAGCCCGCGCCGCCCTGCGCGGCACGCTCTCCGAGGCGGAGAAAAAGGCGATGAAGCGCGAGAAAAAGACCGTGGAGCAGGACGCAAACCGTCCGCTCAAGGTCGGCGATGCCGTGCTGCTGGTCAATGTCGGCGTCAAGGGCACGGTGCTCAAGGAGGAGAACAAAGACGGCAATGTCTTTGTTCAAGCGGGCATCATGAAGATGAATGTGCCGGCAAACGAGCTGCAGCGCATCGAACAGCCCAAAAAGAAGCAGACCAAGGCACAGCGGATGTCAAGCGGTGTGAAGGAAGTGCGCCGCTCCTCGGCAAAGAGCGAGCTGGACCTGCGCGGCATGATGGTCGACGAGGCGCTGATGGAGCTCGACCGCTATATCTCGGACTGTCTGATGGCGCGTCTGGATGTCGTGACCATCATCCACGGAAAGGGAACCGGCGCACTGCGCGCGGCCGTTCAGGATCATCTGCGGCATGAGAAGCATGTCCGCAGTATTCGCGGCGGACGGTACGGCGAGGGCGATTCCGGCGTCACAATTGTGGAATTTAAATAAACCGTAGATGGTTGCGAAAAGCGAATTGTGCATTGTGCGATGCGCATTCTCTCAAGGTAGTAAAAGACAACAAAATCTGTTATTTGGAGCGTTTGTTTTGTAACAAAAGGATATTGACGAAACTCGAAAAAACAGGTATTCTATTATTGTATTCGTGAAAGAAATGAAAAATAATTTTTGATGATTATAGGAGCGATGCTGTCATGTATTCACAGGAAGTTCAGGTTACCAACCAGGTTGGACTGTATGCACGTCCGGCCACATTCTTTATTCAGTGTGCAAACGGATTTAAGAGCACTATTCTCGTAGAGAAGGAAGAGCGCCGCGTCAATGCGAAGAGCCTTCTGGGTATTCTGTCTCTTGGCATCACCAAGGGCACGACCATTACGCTGATTGCAGACGGTCCGGACGAGAATGAGGCAGTTGATGCACTGGTCAAGCTGATTCAGTCCAACTTCAGCGACTCGAATTTCAACGACTAAATCGTACACCACAAGCAGAAGCACCGTTGTTGCGGTGCTTCTTTTTGTCTCAGAACAAAGGAAAGGAGGAATTGTATGCCGAGCAGGGAGGAACTGCATGACAAGGTGCTCGCACTGCCGCGGGAGCCGGGTGTCTATATTATGAAGAACGCGCGCGGCGAGGTCATCTATGTCGGCAAGGCGAAGGCGCTCAAAAACCGCGTCTCCCAGTATTTCCAGAACGAAGCGCGCCACACACCCAAGACGCGCAAGATGGTCAGCAATATTGCCGACTTTGATATCATTGTCTGCCGCAGTGAGTTCGAAGCGCTGGTGCTCGAGAACTCGATGATCAAAAAGTACAAGCCGAAGTACAATATCCTCCTCAAGGACGACAAGGGCTATCCGTTTGTCCGTGTTCCGCTCCACGAGCCGTACGCGACGTTTACCGTCGTCAGCAGGGTTCAGAAGGATGCTGCGCGCTATCTCGGTCCGTACGGCGGACGAAGCGCGGCGTTTCAGGCGATCGACGCGGTCAGCCGCGTGATGGGACTGCGCACCTGCCGCCGGATTCTCCCGCGCGACATCGGCAAACAGCGCCCCTGTCTGAATGCGCAGCTCGGACGGTGCTGCGCGCCGTGTTCGGGTGATATTTCGGAGGAGGAGTACGCCGAGCGCGTGGCACAGGCGGTGCGCATCCTCGAGGGCGAGTATCAGGATCTCGCCAAACGGATTGAGGATGAGATGTACGAGGCGTCCGAGCAGATGCGGTTTGAACGTGCGGCGGAACTGCGCGACCGCTACCGCGCCATTGTCCGCATCGGACAGACGCAGAAGGTGGTTGCGAGCGGCTTTGCGGACATGGATCTGGTTGCGTTTGTGCAGGGACAGACGCGCGGCTGTCTGGTCACCCTGCATTATCTCTCGGGAAATCTGCACGAAAAGGAGTTCACGATGACCGAGGGGACGTCGGAGGACGATGCGTCGGAGGCAATCGGCGGCTACATTAAACAGTACTACGCCCTGCGCGGCACGGCGCCCGGACTCGTGCTTCTGTCGCATGAAATCGAGGACATGCAGGCGGTTGCGGACTTTTTGAGCTCGATTGCCGAAAAGAAGGTCACGCTGTCGGTTCCGCAGCGCGGACGGCGGCGCGAGCTGATGGAACTGGCGAAAAAGAACGCGCGCGAGGAGATTGTCCGCGTCGAGACCGGAAAGGAGCGGCGCTCCAAGGCGCTCGAGCTGTTCGGTCAGATGATGGGACTGGAGGAGACGCCCGAGACATTGGAGGCGTATGACATCTCCAATCTGTCCGGTACGAATACCGTCGGTTCGATGGTGGTCTTTGAGCAGGGACAGCCCAAGAAAAACCGCTACCGCCGGTTCAAAATCCGCACGGTTGCGGATGGACAGGACGATTACCGCGCGATGGAGGAGATGCTGATCCGCCGGATGCAGCGGTGGGCGGACGGCGACGAGAGGTTTGCCGAACTGCCGTCGGTGTTCCTGATTGACGGCGGTCTGGGTCATGTCCGCGTGGCAAAGGCGGTGCTCGACCGGTTTGCCTGCGATATTCCGGTGTTCGGCATGGTCAAGGATGATCATCACCGCACACGCGGTCTGGTGTCTCCGGACGGACGGGAGTTCGGTATTTCCACTGTTCCGGCGGTTTTTGCACTCGTCGGACGCATTCAGGAGGAGGTACACCGGTTCGCCATCGAATACCAGCGCAGTCTGCGCCGGTCGGGTACGGTGAAATCCCAGCTCGAATCCATCCCGGGCGTCGGAACCAAGCGGCGCGAGGCGCTGCTCCGTCACTTCCGGAGCATTGCGGCAATTCGCGAGGCGGACGTCGATCAGCTTGCGGAGGTGATTCCGCGCTCCGCCGCGGAGGCGGTCTACCAGCATTTTCACAGCGAAGGAGAGTCAACATGAGAGTAATCAGCGGTTCGGCACGCGGAAAACAGCTGACCCCGGTGCCGGGAAAGGACACACGTCCGACGACCGATCGCGTCAAGGAGTCGGTATTCAACATTCTGCAGATGATGGTGCCCGGCAGTGAGATGCTCGATCTGTTCGCGGGAACCGGTCAGATGGGCATCGAGGCGCTCAGCCGCGGCGCATCCCATGCGGTGTTCTGCGATGCGGCGCCCAAAGCGCTGTCGGTCATTCGGAAAAACATCGCGGCGGCACGGGTGGAGGACCGTGCTGAGGTCATCGGTGCGGATTTTGTCTCGGCACTGCGCCGTCTGCAGGGCAGACAGTTCGATGTGATCTTTCTTGACCCGCCATACGGCGGAGAAATCCTCAATCAGGCGCTGAAATCCATCGAATTGTTTGACATCCTGCGTTCGGATGGTATAATAGTATGCGAGAGCGCCGTACAGGATAAAATTGCCTGTCCGGATTGCTTTGCCATCCGGAAGCAGTACAAGTACGGCACGATACGTCTGACGTCGCTGGTGCACGCGGACGAACAAGAATAATCCGGCGATGCCGGAGGGACGAAAGGTACAACCACATGAGAATTGGCGTGTATCCGGGCAGCTTTGATCCGCCGACCCTGGGACATTTGAATATCATCGAGCGCGCATCGACGCTGTTTGACAAGGTGATCGTTGCAACAATGGTGAATGGATCCAAAAAATCCGCGTTCACGATGGAGGAAAAGGCAGATTTCCTGCGGCGCATGACACAGCATCTGCCGAATGTCGAGATTGACACCTTCGGCGGTCTGCTGGCGGACTATGTCGCGGAAAAGGGCGCCTGCGCAATTGTCAAGGGACTGCGTGCGGTGTCGGATTTTGAGTACGAATTCCAGATGGCGCTTGCCAACAAAAAGCTGAACGAGGGGGCGGAGACGGTCTTTCTGATGACCGATCAGAACTATCTGTACCTCAGTTCGACGATTGTGCGCGACATTGCGCGCCACGGCGGAGACATCTCCGGCTTTGTCTCGGAAGAAATTCGAGAAGATATTGTAAAAAAACTGTATCAGAAGAACAATCTGTGATAGAATAGAATCAGAACATGACTTTTCACGCCGGAGAGAGAAAGAGACGCCCGGCGTGCAATAGATACGTGATCAAATAGAAACGATGGAGGATAATGAGAAATGGTTGCAGAACTGGAAGAACTGGTCAACTCCCTGTATGAGACCATTCAGGATGCCAAGAGCGTGCCGCTGAGCGCCGAAAAGTGCGTCATCGAGCGCGAACGCGTGCTGGATATTCTGGATGACATCCGCGTCAAGATGCCGTCAGACATCAAGATGGCGAAGGATATCGTCGATAAGAGAAACGATATCATTGCCGCCGGCAAGAAGGAGGCGGCAGACCTGCGTGCAAAGGCGGAGGAGTACGTCCGCAAGACGGTCAGCGAGTCGGCCGTTGTCGCACAGGCAAACGCACAGGCAAACGAGATTGTCGCCGATGCGGAAAATCAGGCGGCACAGCTCCGTCTGTCGGTACAGCAGTACTGCGAGACCCGTCTGAGCGATCTGGAGGCATCCATGTCGCAGACACTCAGCGAGATTCAGATGCTGCATCAGCGCTTTGAGGACGCCGGACGTTCCATGCGCTGACCGGAATTCCACATCGGAAAACAGACAAAAACGCAAGCGGAAAACCCGGAAAACGGGGCTCCGCCTGCGTTTTCTTTTTTTGCCCGCAGAGCGCGGAAAACCGGCTGTGCGCGGGGTGGAAAACACCTGTTTGTAAAAAAATGTAATATACGGTCGAACACCTGTTCGGAGTTGCAAAAAACATGGGAAACCGCAAAAAAATATCGGTTTAAAGCCGAAAAAAAATTACACTCTCCCTTGCATTTTAGCAGGCAAGTATTTATAATAAAGTTGTAGTGGGGGAAAGTGGTGTAAAAGACCACAGCAACCCACAAAAATGGCGCAGGGAGGGTCGGCCGTGAAGGGTGAATATCAGCATACCCTGGATGCAAAGGGCCGCTTGTTCATCCCTGCAAAACTGCGGGAAGAACTCGGAGAGACTGCCATCCTGACAAAAGGTCTGGATGGCTGCCTGTTTTTATTCTCGCAGGA
>JALFIV010000100.1 GCA_022775385.1 Clostridiales bacterium | reverse complement strand
GCGGCGGCGGCAGCGGCGCGGGTGGCGACATTGCTGCTGCGGCGTCCCTTGCGGGAGGCGCGGACGATCTCACAGTCCGTGCACTTGTAGGTGTGGATCTCGTCGGTTTCACCGTCGAGGCGGACCGCACAGGTTCCGCGCAGGATGGAGGAGTCGATGACAAGACCCGGACCGTCCGGCGTCTCAACGAGGGAGTCCGGACGCGGGGTGATCTTGCTCAGCTCGGCATAGACCTCGTGCTCGTACTTGAGACAGCACATCAGGCGGCCGCAGGTGCCCGAGATCTTGGTCGGGTTGAGCGAGAGATTTTGCTCCTTGGCCATGTTGATCGACACCGGCTGGAAATCGTCCAGGAAGGACGAACAGCACAGCGGGCGGCCGCAGATACCCAGACCGCCGAGCACCTTGGCTTCATCGCGCACGCCGATCTGGCGAAGCTCGATGCGGGTGCGAAAGACCGAGGCGAGATCCTTGACCAGATCGCGGAAGTCGACACGGCCGTCGGCGGTGAAGTAAAACAGAACCTTGTTCAAATCAAAGGTATATTCCACGGAGACCAGCTTCATGTCGAGGTGGTGCTCCTGAATTTTCTGTTCACAGATATGAAATGCCTCGTCGGCGCGCTTCTGGTTGGTCTCGACGACCTTGGCGTCCGAGGCGGTGGCGATGCGGATCAGCTTCTTGAGCGGCTTGACCATCTCGCCTTCGGCAATTTCGCGGTTTGCGAGAGCGACCTCGCCGTATTCGACACCGCGTGCCGTCTCCACGATGACATGTTGACCGACCTGGGTCTGAATGCCGCATGGATCAAAATAATATACTTTTCCGACTTTTTTAAAGCGGATTCCTACAATTTCAGCCAAAATTAGTTCCTCCAGCACCGAAACTCGGTGCGTTACAGTGTGGGATCAATCAGATATTCATAGCAGCGCGCAGCCAGACATCCCGTCAGAAGGGGAAGGCTCTGGTTGCGGTCGATACGGGTAAGCAGCTCCTGCGTCCAGTCGTACATTGCAAGCAGCTGGCGCACGGTGGCATGCGATGCGAGCGTGCGGGATTCCTCCTCCAACGCGGGGAGCAGGACACCGGGAAGCGACTGGGCGGCGAACACCGCGTCGCGCAGGCTGACCGCGAGGGCGGATAGCACATGGGCGAACTGACGCCGCGTGAGCGGCAGACAGGCATTGGCGGCGCGCAGGATTTCCATCTCATTCCGCGCGGCGAGTGCGCGCAGGAACGGAGCGGCGAGCGCCGCGGCCTGACTGATTTCACCCGAGAGCAGCTCCGCTGCGTTTCCGGCGATACCCTGTGCGGCCGCTGCAGCAGACTGGATTTCGTCGGCGGACCGGTCGGGATACTGCTCCCGCAGCAGGGCAGTCAGCTCGGGCGCGGTGAGCGGCGCGAGGGAAAACTGCGTACAGCGGGAGAGAATCGTCGGGAGAATCGCACTCGCGTTTTCCGTCATCAGGATGAAAAACGCATACGCAGGCGGCTCTTCGAGAATTTTGAGCAGCGCATTCTGCGCCGATACATTCATATTCTGTGCGTGGCGGATGAGAAAAACGCGCCGGGCACTCTCGTTCGGCAGAACCGCGCAGTCCGAGCGGATGGCGCGAGCGGTGTCGACCTTGATCTCGGCGTCCTGCAGGTCAATCAGCGTCACATCCGGATGGATGGCCTGCTCTACTCTGCGGCACACGTTGCAGATGCCGCACGGCGGCTCGGCCGAGGGACAGAGCAGAGCGGCGGCGAGGATGCGCGCGAGGGTGAGCTTTCCGATACCGACCGGACCGGTCAGCAGGATTGTCTGGGGAAAACGGACAGCGAGCGCACGGCGCAGAGACTGCTTGAGTTCCTGATTGCCGCGCAGGGTATCAAAGGTTAGCAATGCGCCGTCCCGCCTTTCCTCGTGATCTCATTCGTCAATAATGCAGACTATACTGAGTTTAGTATAACACTCGCGGATCAGAAATTCAATGTGAACTTGATCAATCCGTTCGCCGGGATAGATGACCGGAACACCGGGCGGATACGGCGTGACAGGACGGGCGCAGATCCGTCCGACGGCCTGTTCCAAAGGAACCTCACGGAACGGTGCGAACTGTGCATGGCGAACCGAGCAGACGCGCTCGGGCGAGGGGAGCGGCTTTGGTTCCGATGCCGGCACACCGCCGGTGCGGTGAAACCGCGGATGCTTGAGCGCGCCCATCAGACGGGCGTAGTCGCGCGGCTGATCCATACCGCTGCAGATGAGCACCAGGTGGTGTTCGTCCGCCATCTCCGCATCGATGCCGAACTCGCGGCTGAGAATCGCGTTCAGCTCGTGTCCGGTGACATTCGTTCCGCGGCAGCAGACCGTGAGACGGCACGGGTCGAGCGGCGCGGGATCGTCGGTCAGGACGCCAAACGGCGTGCACTGCGGGATGCGTTCGCGCAGGGTGCGGACGGTGTCCGCGCACGACCGGTACGCCTGAGTTCCCTCGTCCTCCAGCCAAGAACAGGCAAGATCGATAGAGGACAGCAGCAGATAGGACGGACTGGATGTGCCGAACACCGGTGCGGTGCGCAGCAGCGTGTCAAACGGGATGCGTCCGGAGGACAGCAGAACCGCGCTCTGTCCCAGTGCGGGCAGCGTCTTGTGGGTGCTCACCGCGGCGAGATCCGCGCCCTGTTCGATGACAGACCGACCACAGACCGCCTTGAGATGCGCGCCGTGCGCACAGTCGACAATCAGCGGCTTGCCGTACCGGTGGCACAGGTCGGCGAGGGCAGGGATGTCCTGCAAGACGCCGTAGTAGTTCGGACTGGTGACCAGCACGGCGGACGCCTCCGGATGCTCCCGCAGGGCGCGCTCGATGCCGGCACAGGAGAGCTGTCCGGGAATACCGGTCGGGAGCGGCTGTGGGAACACAAAATGCGGCGTGAGATCGAGCAGCGCCATCGCATGGGTGACCGCCTTGTGGCAGTTGCGGTCGACAATCAGCGATCCGCCCGCCGGAACAGCGGCAGCGATTGCGGTCTGCAGCGCGAGGGTAGAGCCGCCGGTCAGAAACAGGCAGTCGGCGGCGCCGAGCACCGCGGCGGCATGCCGTTCGGCGGACAGGATCGGCTCGTCTCCTTCATAGAGATTGCCGGTGCCCTCGATCTCGGTGTAGTCGATGGAAAACAGGTTGGAGGGCAGATCGTAGGCGGCGCGTCCTTTGTGACCCGGCATATGAAAACGGGCGGCTTTTTGAGCCGCCCGTTTCCGCAGCGCCTGATATAACGTTGCTTCAGACATATTCTTTCTCCACAAGCGGGCTGACATACAGCGGATTGACATCCAGCACTGCCGTCGCGCCCACCTTGATATCCAGAGCGGTGACGTCCAGCGAGACGTGACACAGACCGACGTGGCCGAGCACACGGGCCGGCTTGCCGTCCACCTGAACGGTGATGATTCCCTTGCGGAAGAACGTGCGGATCTCGCCGATCAGATAGCGGATCACATCGCGGAAGCGGTACAGATCCTTCTTCTTTTCGACCGAGAAACCGTCGGTGTAGCCGACCGGCACGACCGCAATTTTTGTCGGACGCTTGGTCACATAGCCGGCGCCGTAGCCGACCGTGTGTCCCGCCGGAACCTCGCGCAGTTCGATGACGCGGCTCTCGAGATAGCCCAGTCGATGCAGACCGGTGGGTGCTTTGGACGGAATGCGTCCGGTGAAGGCGGAGCCGACGCGCACCGCGTCCAGCGTCAGATCGTCATAGCCGTACAGACCGGAGGAGTTGGCGGCGTGGCGCAGACCCGGCTCGATGCCGTCCGCAGTGAGCCGTTCGGTGATCTCGAGCAGCTGTGCGCACTGCTTGTGCGTCGCGTCGCCGTCGGCAAATGCCGAGTGGAAATGGGTGTAGATACCGGTCACGGTGACATTCGGGACACGGGTATATACAGTCTTGATGTGCTCATACTGGGAGGACAGGAAGCCGTAGCGTCCCATGCCGGTGTCCAGCTTGAGGTGCGCCTTGGCGGCTGTGCCGAGCTTCTGCGCGGCGGCGGACAGTGCCGCAGCCGCCTCCGGAGAGCCGATGGTTGCGGTCGCGTTTGCACGCACCACGATCTCCGCCTCGTCCTGCATCGCGGTCGAGCGCATGACCAGAATGAGCTGGGAGGTGTAGCCGTTCTCGCGCAGGGTGAGCGCATCCTCCGGCTCGGTGACGGCGAACATTGTGATGCCGTTCTCACTCAGCACCTTCGCCATCTGCAGCATGCCGAAGCCGTAGCCGTCCGCCTTGAGCACCGCGATGACCGGTACACCGGCGCGGTCCTGGATGGCCTGTGCGTTGGCAGCCAGCTTGTCCGTCTCTATGACAAACTTTTTCATTTGGTTTCGTTCGTCTCCTTTGCCTTCTCCGCCGCCTGTTCTGCACGGTGGTCGCCGGTCAGGTTCTTCGGCTTGGAGGTATCCAGATCCTTGTTCTTCTTGAGGAAACGCTTGCGGCGCAGGTTGCGGTAGGTGGTCTCACCCTTGTTGACGCCGAAGTTGATGAGCGGCTTGAATACCAGATCGTACTCACCGACGAACTGAACCAGATCGCCGTTGAAGTCCTTCTTGAAGCGGTACAGACCGTACAGCGGATTGTCCGGAGTCAGATCGCCGGATACGCCGCGGAAGTCGTAGATGCGGCAGTTCTTCTCGAGCGCCCACTGAATCATCAGCCACTGCAGCAGGTAGTTCGGCATGAGCTTGCGCACGTCGAACTCCTTGGTGCCGTTCGCGGACGCACCGTACAGATACCAGACCTTGTCGCCGTAGTAGATGGCGAGCGTGCCGGCAATCGGCTTGTCCTCGTAGAACGCCATGTACAGACGGGCGTTGTCGCCCATGCAGTCCATCATCTTGTCGAAGTAGCTCTGCGGGCGGGTGACAAAGCCGTCGCGCAGACCGGTCTCCATCATGATCTGTGCGAATACCGGCATCATCTCGTGGCCGACCAGCTTGACCTTGACGCCCTTCTTGATCGCCTTGCGAACCTTGGTGCGGGTGTCGGTCTTGAAGTGCATGATCGCGGCCTCACCCTGCGTGTCCTCGACGGTGACGTCGAACGGCTCACCCTCCGCCGGAGCGGTGAAGACCTTCTCGTTGTGCATATCCTCGACGTTCAGACGGAATACGAAGTTCGGCTGGATGCCCTCGAAGTTCTTGCTGTCGCCGGATGCATTCTTGAAGCCGAGCGACTCGAGGTTGCCGATGAATTCCTTGTCCTCGATGCTGACGTCCGGATCGAGCTTGAGTACATAGGACTTGTGCTTCTTTGCAAGCACGCGCGCGCCGGCGATCAGCTCGTCGAGCGTCTCCTTGTCGTGCGGGTCGCAGACCGGACCGCGGCAGCCGTACATCAGTGTCCACGGCAGGTGCGGCAGGTTGCGGATGAGCACCGCGAGGGAGCCCTTGATTGCGCCGGATTCGTCGCGGACGAGGATTGCCTCCCACTTCCACGCTTCCTTCAGATTTGCCCACTTCTTGGACTGCATAAAATGACCGTACGGATGGCTCTCGTTGAATGCCTCGTACTCGGCCAGTGTTTTATCGGTAACAAATTCAAACACAGTATAATTCCTCCTGCGAAACTGCGAACTTTACATCGTGATATCTTAGTTAGTATACCACGAACAGAGTACAGTCTCAATCGCAAAATTGGCTAAAAACGGGAGAGAAAAGCGGGTGAGGGTCACAACAACGTCAAAAGCGTGGGAAAATGTCATTGTTACAGCTTGTAAATAAATCGGCAGGCTAGTATAATAGAAATATATTACACAAAGGGGGCGTGCCCGATGAAAAAACAGAGCAAGAATGTTTGGAAGATCCTGCTGCTGACGATGCTCCTTGTATCAACTATGATCATCACGGCGTCAGCGGCGACGGCGAGCAAAGTCACCTACAAGCGTACGTACACCAACAGCAAGGAATCCGTCACAATCTGGGGAAAGACCTCGTCCGGAAAGACCGTCTGGACCTATCGCAGTGCCTCCTATACGGCGGCGCAGTGCAATGCGGTGACGGTCAAGAGCAAGGGAAGCTATGTCTATGTGCTCGAGAGACGCAAGTACGTCCGCCTGAGCAAAAAGACAGGCAAGGTGCTGGCAAAGAAGAATGTGTTTCCGAGCGGATGGAGTTGGGGAAGCCCGGCTGTTGTGATCAGCAGCAATGGCAATCTGTATGCGATGAATTATCTCGATACCAAGGTATACCGGATCTCGAAGACCGGACAGGTTGCATGGAAGAGAGATCTAAAGAATCCGTATTATTGGGGATACAAGATGAAATTGTCTGACGGCAAACTGACCATATATGGAGAAGCCCCCAATAGATGGAAAGCGGTGCTGAATGCCAGCAGCGGAAAAGTGGTTCAGAAAGTTTTCTGGGGATATCGGTAGTAATTCATGTTCAAAAAGAAAAACAGTTCAGTCCATCGACCGACAAGGTCAAAAAATATGCCAAGGGCTGTTGACGGACGGCGCACAAAGTATTTGACAAACTGCGGATCCGGATGGTAGGATAAAGACAGGATAATATTTTTGGCCGGCTGTAAAGCGTGAAATCGGAAGGGTTGCCGCCCTTCACGGTTTCACGCTTTTTTGTTTGCCGGCGGCCATCGGACTGGCCGGCACGGTGATTTTTCTCGCGATCCCGCATCAGCTCCTGCATCTGTTTTCCGCCGGAGGTGCGATGACTGCACTTGGTGTCCCGGCGCTGCGTATCATCGCCCCGTCCCTGATTCCGGCGTCTGTGACGATGGTCATCGGCTATACGATCTCCGGACTGGGAAGCGGCATGGTGCATATGCTCAGCACCGCCTGCAGTCAGCTGGTTCTGCTGATTCCGTGTGTTCTGCTGTTCGGTGCGCTGGGCGGTATCCGCATGATCTGGTTTGCCTGCTGGGTGTCCGAGATGTGCGCGCTGGTGTTTGCCGCAGTCTCTCTGCGCAGGGAATTTCAAAAGAAACTGTAAAACAAAAGCTGCCCGGCATCATTCGCCGTGCAGCTTTAGATTTCGAATCAGCGGTTTGGGCCCGCGCCAGGTGAACGCGCGGTCGGGATAGCGGGAGAGAAATTCGCGCCGCGTCAGGCCGTCCACATCCGCGAGCGAGAGTGCGGTCATCCGCATCTCGCGGAAGGCGGGATTGGATGTCTCGGGGACACCGCGGTTGAGCGGACACACCTCGGAACAGTGGTCACAGCCCCAGACAAGCGGGTGACGGCGCAGGGCATCCTCCTGCTCAGGGGTGAGCGGCTGTTTGCTCTGCGTCAGATCGGACAGACAGCGTGTCAGGTCGACACAGCCGTTCTGCAGCGCTCCCGACGGGCAGGCGCGGCGGCAGGCACCGCAGTCCGGACAGACCGCGCGGTCGGACGGTGTCGGGTCGGCGGGCGCGTCGGTCAGTATCGTGCCGATGAACACATAGCTGCCGTAGACCGGATCGAAGATCAAGCCGTTTTTTCCGAGCGTTCCCGCACCGGAGATCCATGCCGCCTGCACCTCGGGAATGGGGGAAGCGTCGGCGAGCGGGAGGAATCGATAGGACGGAAAATCGTGCGCGAGCGTCTCGCAGACCGGACGCAGGGCGCCGGCGATCACGCGGTGGTAATCGGCGCCGCAGGCGTACAGCGAGAGATTGCGCGGTGCGCGGTCCCGAACCAGATAGGGGAACAGGACGACGGCGACGGACTGCGCGCCTTCACACAGGAAATTTGCATCGGCGCGGGCGCGGTCTGTCATCGTCAGGTCGGACAGACGGCAGACGCCGATATTTCCGCGGTGCGGGACAGCAGTCAGATAGGGGAGCAGATTCACGATCTCACCTCCGGCTTTTGGATGGATTCTTTCTAAAATTAGTATATCATTTCGCCCTGCGCGTGGCAATGTGAATCGGAATCTGAGGGGGCTGAAATATTCTCACTCAAAACACACAAAAAAGCGGGATAAACTGAGACGGGAATTAGGACAATGGATGAAATGCAGGTTTTGACCTTGACAATTGCATGGAAATGGCGGTTAAATAGGAAGTAGCATTTTTGGATTACGTAAAAATGTGAAGATTGATTTTGATTCGTTTTGAACGACAGGCAGTACTTGAAAGGCAGGTAACACACAATGGCTGATGGTAGAATTTATAACTTTTCTGCAGGCCCGTCCATGATGCCGGTTCCGGTTTTGGAGAAGGCAGCAGCACAGATGCTCAACTACGAAGGCTCCGGCATGTCCGTCATGGAGATGAGTCACCGCTCAAAGTATTACGATGATATCATCAACGGTGCGCAGGATGCATTCCGCCGCGTTATGAATGTTCCAGACAACTATCAGATCCTGTTCATGCAGGGCGGTGCAACCATGCAGTTCTCCGCAATCCCGCTCAACCTGATGGTCACCGGCAAGGCGGACTACGCGATCACCGGCAATTTCGCACGCGGTGCTTATAAGGAAGCAAAGAAGTACGGCGAGATCCATGTTGCTGCATCCTCTGAGGCGGATAACTTCACCTGGATTCCGAAGCAGGAGCAGCTTGACCTCGATCCGGAGGCGGATTACTTCTATATCTGCGCCAACAACACGATCTTCGGCACCGAGTGGAACTACGATCCGGAGACCGGCAAGGTTCCGGTGGTAGCAGATATGTCCTCCAACATCATGTCCAAGCCGATTGATTTCACCAAGTACGGCGTTGTCTACGGCGGCGCGCAGAAGAACATGGGACCGGCGGGCATGGCAGTTGTCGTCATCCGCGAGGATCTGATGGGTCATTACCGCGAGAACATGCCGGTTCTGCTGGACTACAAGCTGATGGCCGACAAGAACAGCATGTACAACACCCCGCCGACGTACTCCATCTACATGTTCAAGCTCATGGTAGAGTGGGTGGAGCAGATGGGCGGCGTCTCCGTCATGGACGAGCGCGCACGCAAGCGCTCCGGCCTGCTGTATGACTATCTGGATGCATCTGACCTGTTCAAGGGCGCGGCACAGAAGGATTCCCGCTCCCGCATGAACGTCTGCTTCCGCACCGGCGATCCGGAGCTGGACAAAAAGTTTGTCGCGGAGTCTGTCAAGGCAGGCATGAGCAACCTCAAGGGCCATCGTCTGGTCGGCGGTATGCGTGCATCCATCTACAATGCAATGCCGATGGAGGGCGTCGAGCACCTGCTGAAGTTCATGGAGAACTTCGAGAAGAACAACAAGTAAGCTGACTGCTGTACGCAGGGGCGCATCAGGGCCGGAAGCCTGTGCTTCCGTTGCGCCGCTGACAGCGAATAACTATATAAGGGGAGTTTATTACCATGTATCAGGTTAAGCTTTACAATAAGATTGCCGAGGCGGGCACCGATCTGCTGAACAAGGCAAAGTTCGGCTACGGAGAGGATGTTGAGGACTACGACGCGATTCTGGTCCGCTCTGCGAAGCTGCACGACGTCGAGTTTCCGAAGAAGCTCAAGTGCATCGCACGTGCCGGCGCCGGTGTCAACAACATCCCGCTGGAAAAGTGCTCGGAGAATGGTATTGTCGTATTCAACACGCCGGGTGCGAACGCAAACGCCGTCAAGGAGCTGGTTCTGGGCGCGCTGTTTATGTCGTCCCGTAAGATTCTGTCGGGCTATGAGTGGGCAAAGACGCTGGCCGGAAACGGCGATCAGATTGGCGCACTCGCAGAAAAAGGCAAGTCCAACTTCGCCGGTCCGGAAATCGCAGGCAAGACGCTGGGCGTCATCGGTCTGGGTGCAATCGGTCTGCGCGTTGCCAACGCGGCTGTTTCGCTGGATATGGAGGTTGTCGGCTACGACCCGTATCTGTCGGTCGATTCCGCCCTGCAGATCAAGCGTGAGGTCGAGTACACCACCAATCTGGACGATATTTTTGCCAAGGCAGACTACATCACCGTTCACGTTCCGCTGATGGACGCGACCCGCGGCATCATCGGTGCGGAGGCAATCGAGAAGATGAAGGACAACGTCCGCATCCTGAACTTCGCGCGCGGCGGTCTGTGCGACGAGGCGGCTGTCATCGAGGGACTCAAGTCCGGCAAGATTGCCTGCTATATGACCGACTTCGCCAGCGAGGAAATGCTCGCGGCGCCGAACGCATACTGCTTCCCGCATCTGGGCGCATCCACGCCGGAGTCCGAGGAGAACTGTGCGCGCATGGCGGCAAAGGAACTGATCGACTACCTCGAAAAGGGCAATATCCGCAACTCGGTCAATTTCCCGAATCTGAAGGTTCCGTTCGAGTCCAAGAACCGCATCTGCGTCATGCACCGCAATGTACCGAACATGATCGCGAATCTGTCCACCCTGCTGTCCGCACACGGCGCGAACATCGAGAACTTCGGCAGCCGTTCCCGCGGCGACTATGCATATACGATTGTTGAGACCATGCAGGACGTTCCGGAGTCTGTGCTGAATGTACTGCGCAGCAACAAGAATGTCACAATGGTGCGCATGATCAGCAAGTAAGCACAACTGTTTCAGCCCAATCTCTGTTTTTGGAGATTGGGCTTTCTTTTTGTCAAAAATACGGAGAAATTGCAGATTTGGTGAATTTGTGTTACTTTCACCTCAAATATGTGTGATTTTCATCGTTTTCATGGTTTGTGCTGTATAGGTAGCTGATTTTTCCATTTTGTTGAGTAGTTTTTTCATGGAGTTCACACATTGAATTATTGCACATGATACCGCTATACTATACTTGTAACAAACAAAGAAGATATAAATGATGAAAAACAAACCCGGTAAAGGAGGTTAATGTTTATGAACACGAAGATTACCAATCTTCCGCACGAAATTCTGGATGCTGACAGATATGGACCCATTTTTATGTATGCGACCCATCGCGATCTGGCGTGCGCACCGCGACACATTATCCGCATGACCGAGCCGGTTGACCCGATCCTGCTGCAGCAGGCGGCGGAGCTTGCACTCATCCGATTCCCGCAGATGCGTGTCGGTCTGTCCCGCGACGAGGATGCCTATCATTACTATTTTATCGAGCGTCCTCCGGTTGTTCTCCCGTTTTCTGATATTTCTGAGTACTACATGGGCTCGGAGGACAACAACGGCTATCTGTTTACCATTGGCTGGAACAAAAAGACGATTTATATGGAGTATCAGCACTCCCTGTGTGACGGACACGGATTTGATCAGTTTATCCGCTCGGTGCTGTTTGAGTACCTGAGACTGTGCGGCAAGCCGGTTCAGAACGACGGCAGCATCCGTACGCGCGACACGGAGTTTTCCCTCGCGGAATGTGAGGACGGCTATCTCAAGCTGGACAGCGCTGATCCGTCGGAGGAGGGTCACTACACGGTGGAGAAATCCTTCCGTGTTCCGGTTGCGGATGAGGATTACGATCGCAACGAGCGCATGACCGAGCTGACCTTCCCGTACGCCTCGGTCCGTCAGTGGACGCACACCCACGGTGCAACGCCGATCAGCCTGCTGTACACCGCGCTGTCCTTCGCGCTGTATAAGACCTATTACACCGAGGCAGACAAGGGTATGCCGGTTGTCGCGGAGATCCCGATGGATCTGCGTCAGGTCGTCCCGTCGGAGACCACGCACTTCTTTGTCTCCCTGCTCGACCTGCCGTTTGAGTACGACTGGTTCTCCCTGCCGTTTGAGCAGGCATGCCGCAAGGTGCGTGAGATGTTTGACACCCAGCGCGCGCCGCGCCACGCCGCATTCTGGGGCAAGGCTGGCAGCGGACGAGTCAACGAGGGTCACACTGCAGACATGAGCATCGAGGAGAAGGAGCCGATGATGCGCAAGATGGCGCGCGACTATGTCCGCAGAGACAGCTTCATCCTCACCAACATCGGCAGCTTCAACGTACCGGCATGTATGCAGGAGTACATCGAGGACTACGGCGCGATTCTGCCGTGTGCATATCAGCCGTTCGGCATTCTGGTCAGCTCGTACCGCGGCATCATGAAGGTATCGCTGGCACAGCGCGATTTCTCGTCCAAGTTTGCGTATGCGTTTGCGCAGGAGCTGGAGAACTGCGGCATTTCCGTCCGTCAGACCAGCTATGAGTATCACCCGACGCGCTACGAGGGCAGCAAGCTCTGCCGCCGTCCGGAACAGGTTCGACCGGTGGTAAAGCTGGCAAAGGGCAAGCGGATTTCCAAGCCGGTGCCGATGCACAGCAAGAGCACGCGCGGCGGCCGCTCCCGCTCGGGCAGACTGAGCCGCTCGGCAAAATAAGAGCAATCCCAACGAACACAGAGCCGGAATTCTTCCTGCCTGTTGACAAAAAAACCGCGTCGGAGGTGCCTCCGGCGCGGCTTTTTTATACCTGCCGGAGGGCGTGAAAACAGAATGTCAAACCGCACAAAAACAAAGAAAAATTTCTGTATAAATTCATCATATTGACTTCCATTTGTCAGGGAAATGTTGTATAATCCAAATAGTATCGTGCTGTACTGTGCAAAACGGACAGCAGACATAGGCATCCTATGGAAGAGAAATTACAATGAATCAGTAAGAGGTGTTTCAAATGGGCTACATGGAAGAATATCGCAAGTGGATGGACTCCCCGGCGCTGAGCGCGGAGGAGCACGCTGAGCTTGCGGCAATTGAGAACGACGAAAAGGAAATTCAGGATCGTTTTTATGCACCGCTGTCCTTCGGTACCGCAGGTCTGCGCGGCATTCTTGGTGTCGGACTGTACCGCATGAACCGTTTTACCGTCGGTGCGGCAACGCAGGGTCTGGCAAACCTGATCAAGAGTTATGGTCCGCGTGCAATGCAGCGCGGTGTTGCGATTGCCTATGACAGCCGCATCAAGTCGGATGAGTTCGCACAGCTGGCGGCGAGCATTCTGGCGGCAAACGGCATTCAGGTTCTGTTGTATGAATCCCTCCGTCCGGTTCCGGTCCTCTCCTTCACCGTCCGCACCTACGGTACACTGGCCGGCGTTATGATCACCGCATCCCACAACCCGAAGGAATACAACGGATACAAGGTATACTGGGAAGACGGCGCACAGCTGCCGCCGAAGGAAGCGGATGTTGTTGCCAAGGAAATGGACGCGCTCGATATGTTCACGGAGGTCAAGACCATGGACTTCGAGCAGGCAAAGGCAGAGGGCCTGATCAAGATCCTCGGCGCGGAGAGCGACGAGATTTATCTCCGTCAGGTACAGAAGATGTGCATCAATCCGGACGCTGTCGCACAGGTTGCGGATGAGTTCAAGATCATCTACACCCCGTTCCACGGCGCAGGCTACAAGCTGGTTCCTGAGATCCTCAAGAGAATCGGCTATAAGAACGTCATCTGCGTTCCGGAGCAGATGGTCATCGACGGCAATTTCCCGACCGTCAAGTCTCCGAACCCGGAGAACAAGGAAGGTTTCAATCTCGCCATCGAGATGGCAAAGCAGCAGGGCGTTGATCTGATCATCGGCACCGATCCGGACGCAGACCGCTGCGGCATCGTACTGCGCGACAGCCAGGGCGACTATGTCACGCTGTCCGGCAATCAGGTCGGCGTGCTCCTGATCGACTATGTCATCACCGCGAAGAAGCTGACAAATACCATGCCGCCGCATCCGGCTGTACTCAAGTCGGTTGTTTCCACTGAGATGGCGCGCAAGGTTGCGGAGGACAACGGCATCGCCTGCTTCGACACCTTCACCGGTTTCAAGTTCCTCGCAGAGAAGATCAAGCAGTTTGAGGCTACCGGTTCGCATCAGTATCTGTTCGCCTTCGAGGAGTCCTACGGCTACCTGTGCGGCGACCATGCGCGCGACAAGGATGCAGTCATCGCCTCCATGCTGATCGCTGAGATGGCGGCATACTACCGTACCAAGGGCATGACCCTGTACGATGCAATGCAGAGCATGTACGAGCGCTACGGCTACTACACCGAGCAGACCCTGTCCATCGTCATGCCGGGCGTCTCCGGCCTGCAGCGCATGGCAGAGCTGATGAAGGAGCTGCGTGAGCAGCCGCTGAAGGATGTTGCCGGCACGCCGGTCAAGGATGTCCGCGACCTGCAGTCCGGTATCCAGACCGATCTGGCAACCGGTGAGACCACCGAGGTCGAGCTGAAGGGTCAGAATGTTCTGTATTATGATCTGTCCGACGGCACGAGCTTCATCATCCGTCCGTCCGGCACCGAGCCGAAGGTCAAGGTATACATCATGGCAAACGGCTCCTCCAAGGAAGAGGCCGATGCAAAGGTAGAGAAGTACGCTGCCGCTGCAAAGGAAATCGTCAAGTAAATCAAAAGAACAGACCGCCGCAGAGTTTTTTCCTCTGCGGCGGTTTTTCGTCTGTGAAAAAAGCACACCGCCGGAGGGGAGAGACCACCGGCGGTGTGCTTTATCTGCTCTGTCGGACTCATTCAGCAGGCGGTGTTCCAGTATCTAATGTGCCGCGGAAATCGTCCGAACAAAGAATCCTTTGTTGTTCTGCACGCCTCTGGCTGGGACGCGCGCGGTTTGGGGAAATGGGGAAGAGTGTGTGACGGTGAATCAGCCCTTGGCTTCCAGCAGGTCCTGACCGGCCTTGACTTCGCCGGTTACCAGCGGCTTGATGGAAGAATAGTCATCCGTGTTGCAGATGATCATCGGGGTGGTGCAGAGATAGCCCTCCGCCTTGATGGCGTCCATATCAAAGGAGACCAGCAGGTCGCCCTTCTTGACTTCCTGACCTTCCTCGACATGTGCCTCGAAGTGCTTGCCGCCCAGCTTGACGGTGTCGATGCCGATGTGCAGCAGCAGCTCCATATCGTCGCCGACCATCAGGCCGATGGCATGCTTGGTGTCAAATACGTTTGCGACAGTCGCGTCAGCCGGTGCGTACAGCTTGCCCTCGGACGGTTCGATGGCAACGCCGTCGCCCAGTGCGCAGGAGGCGAATGCCTCATCCTTCACCTCGGTCATCAGCAGCATTCTGCCGTTCATATGCGCGCCCAGCGTGACATCCGGCAGCTTGGGAGCTGGAGCGGCTTCCGCCGGAGCCGGGGCGGGCTCTTCCTTCGGAGTGTCCATAAACAGCGCCTCGGAGATCTTGCCGGAGCGTACCTGATCAACAAACTCCTCGAAGTTGGACTTGACAATTGTGACGGACGGTCCATAGATGACCTGGATGCCGGCACCCTTGATGACGACACCGGAAGCACCGGTGGACTTGAGCAGCGCCTGATTGACAACCGAGCTGTCTACCAGTGTCAGACGCAGACGGGTTGCGCAGCAGTCGATGTCGACCAGATTGGCGACGCCGCCGACGCCCTTCAGGATGGTTGCGGACTTCTGATCGATGTTTGCAGCGGCGATGGCTTCCTTGCCGCCTGCAACGCCGACGCCCGTAGCCTGACGGTACTCGTCCTTGGAAACCAGATGGGCTTCCTCGTCGTCCGCCTCACGGCCCGGAGTCTTGAGGTTCCACTTCAGAATGAAGAAGCGGAATACGAAGAAATACAGAGCAAAGTAAACGAGAATGACCGGAATGAGCATCAACCAGTTGGATTTTGCCTGACCGGGCAGAACGCCGTAGAGAATCAGGTCGATCAGACCATCGGAGAACGTCGTGCCGACACAGATGCTGAGGATATGGCAGGTCATGAAGGACAGACCGGCGAAGAAAACATGGACGGCGAACAGAGCCGGAGCCAGGAACAGGAAGGTGAACTCGATCGGCTCGGTGATGCCGGTCAGGAACGAGGTCAGTGCAACCGAGAACAGCAGGGAACCGGTCTGCTTTTTCTTTTCCGGACGTGCGGTGACGTACATTGCCAGAGCGGCGCCCGGGAGACCGCCCATCATGAACGGGTACTTGCCGGTCAGGAAGCGGCATGCGGAAACCGAGAACTGCGCTGTGTTCGGGGAAGCCAGTTCGGCGAAGAAGATGTTCTGTGCGCCCATAACCTGAACGCCGTCGATGATCGCGGTACCGCCGACGCCGGTCTGCCAGAAGGGCAGATAGAAGATGTGGTGCAGGCCGAACGGGATGAGTGCGCGCTCACAGCAGCCGTAGAGCAGAGTGCCGGCATAACCGGATGCCTGAACCAGACCTCCCAGTGCGAAGATACCGTCCTGGATGATCGGCCAGACGATGTACAGGACCGCACCGGTGACGACTGCCATTGCCATGCTGGCAATCGGGACAAAGCGCGTGCCGGCAAAGAAGGACAGTGCATTCGGAAGCTGAATCTTGTAGAACTTATTGCACAGCATCGCTGCGATGACACCGGCGATAATACCGCCGAATACGCCCATCTGCAGAGTCTGGATGCCGAGCATGGAGGTGATTGCGCCCTCCTTGACGGTGTCAGAAATAACGCCGTCGACGATCGAGCCATCGAGGGTCAGCATCGTGCTGATGGTGGTCAGCATGACCAGATAGAAAATGCCGGCCGACATAACCGCAACGCCGCGCTCCTTCTTCGCCATGCCGAGTGCGACGGCAAGCGCGAAGATCAGCGGGAGGTTGCTGAAGATTGCGTTGCCCGCATAGTTGAGCATGAGCATCAGGCCGTACAGCAGGGTGCCCGGATGAAGAATACCGGAGAGGCCGTAGGTGGCGATGGTGGTTTCGTTGCTAAAGGAACTGCCGATGCCGAGCAGAATACCTGCAAACGGCAGGACTGCGATCGGCAGGAACAGAGATTTGCCGACCTGCTGGGCCGCGGCAAACAGCTGTCCGCTCTTTTTCTGTTTCATCGTATTTACTCCTTCCAATACGGTGGTTGTGAAAGAATGACTAAATGTGTCACTATGTTGTGTCCAAAAGACAAAATCTATCAATCATCCGACGGATCGGGCCCGGATACCATCGGAATATTGAACAACTGTCAGTCGTCTGCCATGTTCAGACGCTTGAGATGGATGGTGAGGTAGACTTTCTCTTCCTCGGAGATCTTCATGTCAAAGTTAAACTCAATATAGGATGCGATGCGGCAGGCACATTCGTAGTGCTCGGCGCAGTTGCGCTGAATCAGCTCGCGGAACATGACGTCCCGGCTGTCATCGGTATCCTCGAGAGTGTTATTTTGAAACAAACGCTGGATCAAATATCGGAGATGAACAATGAATCGGCTGAAGTCCAGCGAATCGTGTTCAAATTTCTTCTTATAGAAGAATTCGGTTACCCGGACACAGCCGTCGAGCATCTTGGTCAGATCGTGCATCTGGCTCATATCCGTGTTCAGCTCGGCGTTGACGATATGAAGCGCAATAAAGGTAGCCTCGTCCGGATGAAGCCGGATGCCGTACTCCTGTTCAATCATTTTGAGGCAGTGCTGGCCGAGATGATATTCCGTGGGGTAGTAGCACATAACGGAGCTGCTGAGCGGATTTTGAAATTCAATCCCCTGTTCTTTGCGCTGGATGGCAAAGCTGATGTGGTCTGCCAGCGTGATGAGCAGGGACTCGTTGAGCGGCTGCTTGACCTGGCTTTTGATGTGGTCGATCAGATCCTGCGTCAGCCGCAGATGCTCAATCGGAATCTGTTGTACCAGTTCGCGCAGTTTTTTCTGCTCGGTCTTGCTTTCCATGCGATAGGTCTTTTCCACCAGGTCGGGATCGATAAACTCGCCGGTCCGGCGCTTGAAGCCGAGTCCCTTGCCGGTTACGATCATCTCGTTGCCCTTCTCATCTATCGCGCAGAGGATATTGTTGTTGATTACTTTTTTGATCCTCATTTCGCAGTTCTCCTTCTGTTTCCCCAAAAAAAATAACCAGCCCTATCCAGAACGAACCGTGCCATAAAAAATACACGAGAGAATTCCTGTGATAGAGTTGGTCAAGCCCGCATAACCGGTAACATTCCAACGAAATTGTTGTCATTATAGTATCATCCCCCAAAAAGAATGTCAATCACTTGCTGGACAATCTCCTAAAATTTGTCGTATTGCACGGATTTGGGTTCATAGTTTTGTTGCAATTTCCTACACAGCTGCTCCAATGATCCGGCTGCCGCAGGCAGATCAGAATGGGGAAAAGAGAGGCGGAAAGGGGATAAAAAGAAAAGCACATGACACCCAGGCTAAGCTATTGCTTTGAGCCACAGTCATGTGCTTTCAATCTGGAAGAAGAAAAAGTGACGAAACAAATCACTTTTACAAGAAAAAGGAGGTTTATTTGAAGATTTATTAACTTTGTGAACCTAGTATATCACGCGGGTGCGGGGTTGGAAATGGACAGATTGTTCAAAAAGAAATACGCAGAAAAACCGCGAATTGTGCAAAAAATAGTGAAACGCAAGAACATATATGTGTTTCATGCAAAAATACGGAAAAAATAATAAATAAAAGGCGGATAATGCAAGAACAAAGAAAGATAGGTGCAAAATTTATGTAAAATGAAGCTGAACAAAAAGAATTTTTCAGAAGGTTTGCGAGTTGGACAAAATGACAATAATGCAAAGGAATCTGCAAAAGGAGAAGGAAAGTGCAGGATGGGCAAGAAAAATCGTAAGATTTTCAGCAAAATCTGCTTTACAAAAATTCTGGGATATGCTATCATTTGATAGTTGTTACACGGAATGCGTACGTGGTGTGCGCTCCTCCGTAATCCCTCGCCTGGCTGACGGGTTTCCGATGCGTCCTACCGCACCATCACCTTGCCGCAGCTCAGCGTGCGGATCCAACAAAACTATTCTATATTAAGAGGTGGAATTCCCATGATTCGTAAGGAACAGAAAGACGCTGTAATCGCAGGCAACCGTCTGCACGAGACTGACACCGGTTCTCCGGAGGTACAGATCGCCATCCTGACCGAGCGCATTAAGCAGCTGACCGAGCATCTGAAGGAGCACAAGCACGACAACCATTCCCGTCGCGGCCTGCTCAAGATGGTAGGTAAGCGCCGTGCTCTTCTGAACTATCTGCAGAAGAAGGACATCGAGCGCTACAGAGCAATCATCAAGAAGCTCGGCATCAGAAAGTAAGAGAACGGACGAGGGGGCTTTTTGCCCCCTTTTTCTCAAACACCCCGGCGAGAAAGCGATCCTTGAGCAGTTGAACGGCTGCCTGACCTGTGTCAGACTGTGGTTCAAGTGCTTGAAGGTGTCATGCTTTCCCGTCACCGAAACAAATAGTAAAGGAGATAAAACGCATGACTACGATCACCAAAAAGTCGTTTGATGAACACCGCGTCTTTGAGACGACGTTCGCAGGACGCAAGCTGACCGTCGAGACCGGCAAGCTGGCACAGCTGGCAAACGGTTCCGCGCTGGTCCGCTACGGCGACACCGTGGTACTCTGTACCGCAACCGCATCCCCGAAGCCGCGCGACGGCATTGATTTCTTCCCGCTCTCTGTCGATTTCGAAGAGAAGCTGTATGCGGTCGGCCGCATCCCGGGTTCCTTTATGCGCCGCGAGGGCAAGGCAAGCGAGCAGGCAACCATCGCCTCCCGTCAGATTGACCGCCCGATGCGTCCGCTGTTCCCGAAGGATCTGCGCAACGATGTTTCCATCGTCTGCACGGTCATGGGCAACGACTACGACAACTCTCCGCAGGTCACCGGTCTGAACGGTGCATCCATTGCGGTTGCCATCTCGGATATCCCGTTTGACCACACGGTTGCCGGTGTCGATGTCGGCATCGTCGACGGCGAGGTCGTCCTCAACCCGACGCTCGAGCAGCGTGAGAGAAGCCTGATGGACGTCACGGTCTGCGGCACCGAGGAGAAGATCGTTATGATCGAGGCCGGCGCAAAGGAAGTGCCGGAGGATGATATGTTCAACGCACTGATGGTCGCTCACGAAGAGATCAAGAAGATGTGCGCATTCATCAAGGAAATCCAGAAGGAGATCGGCAAGCCGAAGTTCGAGTACGAGCATCACGATGTCGATCACGACCTGTTCGACCGGATCGAGGCATTCGCACGTGCCAAGGTCGAAGTTGCCTTTGATACCGACGACAAGACCGTCCGTGACGCCAGAATGCAGGTTGTCCGCGCTGAGATCGACGAGTTCCTCGGCGAGGAGGCTGCGACCGAGCGTGCCGCTGAGATCACCGAGATCGTGGACAAGCTGTGCAAGAAGGTTGTCCGCAAGTGGCTGACCGAGGGCAAGCGTGTCGACGGCCGCGGCATGGAGGAAGTCCGTCCGCTGGCATCCGAGGTCGGCGTTCTGCCGCGTGCACACGGTTCCGGTCTGTTCACCCGTGGTCAGACGCAGGTTCTGTCTGTTGCAACTCTCGGCACGCTGAGCGATGCGCAGATGCTGGACACCATCTTCGAGCAGAAGGAAAAGAGATATATCCATCACTATAACTTCCCGTCCTTCTCGGTCGGCGAGACCCGTCCGTCCCGCGGTCCGGGACGCCGTGAGATCGGTCATGGCGCACTGGCTGAGCGCGCCCTGCTGCCGGTTATCCCGTCCGCAGAGGAGTTCCCGTATGCAATCCGCGTCGTATCCGAGGTTGTTTCCTCCAATGGTTCCACCTCGCAGGGTTCTGTCTGCGGTTCCACCCTTGCACTGATGGACGCAGGTGTTCCGATCACCGCACCGGTTGCCGGCATCTCCTGCGGTCTGATCACCGACGACGGTCAGGAGACCACCTTCACCGATATTCAGGGTGTTGAGGACTTCTACGGCGACATGGACTTCAAGGTAGCAGGTACCAAGAAGGGCATCACCGCCATTCAGGTTGATATCAAGGTAGACGGTCTGACCCCGTCCATCATCAAGGAAGCATTCCGCAAGTGCCGCGACGCACGCTACCAGATCCTCGATGAGATCATGCTGAAGGCAATTCCGGAGCCGCGCAAGGAGCTGTCTCCGTGGGCGCCGAAGATGATCTCCTTCAAGATCCATCCGGACAAGATCCGCGATGTCATCGGCAAGGGCGGTTCTGTCATCCAGAAGATCACCGCTGAGTCCGGCGCAAAGGTTGACATCAACGACGACGGTACCGTCTGCGTTTCCGCCATCAACGGTGCGGCATGCGAGACCGCAAAGAAGATGATCATGACGATTGTCAAGGATCCGGAAGTGGGCGATGTCTTCTACGGCAAGGTTGTCCGCATCATGGGCTTCGGCGCATTCGTCCAGATTGCTCCGGGCAAGGACGGTCTGGTTCACATCTCCAAGCTGGAGAAGTACCGCGTTGAGAAGGTTGAGGACTCCGTTCAGGTCGGCGATATGGTTTGGGTCAAGGTCATTGAGATCGATGACAAGGGCCGCATCAACCTGTCCCGCAAGGACGTCAAGGACTCCGAGAAGGTACAGTAAGAGCTGAAAAAACAAAAAGACGCTGGTCATCCGATCAGCGTCTTTTTTTCGGAAAGCGGATCAGTCCGCTTCCGTCATTCCGCAGAGAATGGGCAGAGCGGAACGGAGGAGGCCTGCCGCGGCGGAAAAGCCGATGGGCGGGCAGAGATTTTCACCGCAGCAGGCTCAGGATAGAATTGGTTCGTATGCAGTATAGCAGAAGGCGTATGCAAAAAAACGCAAATCTTGACGATGTGGAATAAAATGGAAAACTTTGCACCTTCCTCCCACACAAGCGGACGGGTTTGTCCCTTGCTGACTGCATGGATTTGGGGTACAATAATAGCAATCATCTGTCGAAATGAGGAGGATGGCAATGGAACAGAGACGGCCGCCGGCGGAGCATGTACTTCGTGCGGCGATTGCATACAACAGGACGGATGCCGCACGCATCCATCACCTGATCAAGGTCACCGGCTTTGCGCAGGCGATTGCGGAGACGGAGATCGCGGACGAGGACACGCGCTACACATTGGAAATCGCCGCAATTCTGCACGATATCGGCATTCACGAGGCGGAGCGCAAGCACGGCTCGAGTGCCGGTCCGTATCAGGAGCAGGAGGGACCGGCGGTGGCTCGGTCGATTCTCGAACCGCTCGGCATGCCGGAGGAGATCACCGCGCGTGTCTGCTGGCTGATTGCGCATCATCACACGGTAAATCCCATCGGCGGACCAGATCATCAGATCCTGCTCGAGGCGGATTTTCTGGTCAATGCGTATGAGGAGTGTCTGCCGCGCACCGCAGTGGAGACCTTCTGCCGGACGGTCGCACGGACCGAGACCGGCACGGAGATGATCCGCGGCCTGTATTTGTCAAACGAATAATTGCTGCCGACGGCAGAGAAAGGGAATGATCATGTCGATTTTGAGAGAAGATATGTTTACCTGTCCGCATTGTGAGGAAAAGGGACCGCTCAAGGTGTGGGAGAGCGTCAATGTGACGCAGGATCCGGATGCACGCCGCCGCGTGGAGGATCTGTCGCTGTTCGAGTGGACCTGCCCGAACTGCGGCAAAGTATGTCTGGTGCTGCATCCGTGTATGTACCACGACATGGACAATGAATTTATGGTCTGGTTTGCGCCGGAGGGCGAGATTCAGGAAGGCGCACAGTTCTCCCAGCTCGACCGCTACACCCTGCGCACGACCAAGACACCGAATGAATTCCGCGAGAAGATCAATATTCTGGAGCGCGGACTGGATGACCGCGCGGTGGAGATGACCAAGCTGATTCTCATCATGCAGCTGACCCGCGACGGGGCGGACATTGTGGACGTCGTGTTCCACAGCATCGACACCAAGGGACAGTTTGTATTTGTTCTGGTGCATCCGGACGGTGTGGAGCAGTATCTGCGCATGCCGCCGTCCACTTATGAAAAGCTGGCACACGATGTGCGCGAGTATCTGTATACGCCGAAGCGCGGATTCCAGACGATTGACCTTGCGTGGGCGAAGGAGTCGCTGGATCTCCTGCAGGGAATCCGCTGAGCGGACGACGAATTGGATGGTATGGGGTTGATTGGTTTGAAGAAGTATCGGGAGCTGCTGCTCGATCTGGGTGCGGATGTACTGGGTTCAGTCCTGATGGGCATCGGCATTTACAGCTTTGCCGAGCAGGCGGATATCGCACCGGGCGGATTGTCCGGCATTGCGATTCTGTTTAAGTATCTGTGGGATCTGCCGGTCGGCGTCATGATCCTGATCATGAACATCCCGCTGCTGCTCATCGCATGGAAGTATCTCGGCAAGCGGTTTGCCATACGGACGCTGCGCACGGTTGTGCTGAGCAGCGTGATTCTGGATGTGGTGGTCACACCGCTGGCATTTGTGTATGCGGGTGACCGTTTGCTCAGCGCGATTGCGAGCGGCGTCTGTCTGGGCGCCGGTCTGGGCGTTATTTTTGCGCGCGGCTCGACGACGGGCGGCACGGATATCATCTCCTGTCTGGTGGAGCGGAAAAATCCGCATCTGCAGGTCGGCGGCATTCTGACGGCGGTGGATATTCTGATTATCGCGCTGTCGATTGCGGTGTTCGGCAATCTGGAGAGCGGTCTGTACGGCATTGTTGCGCTGTATGCGCAGGGCCGCGTGATGGATGCGATCCTGTACGGACGAAAGCGCGGACGGTCTGTGATGATTTTCTCGGAGAAACGGGAGGAGATCGCCCGGCGCATCATGCGGGAGATGGACCGCGGTGCGACCTTCCTGCAGTCGCGCGGCGCGTACAGCGGAGCGCGCAGCGAGGTTCTGCTGTGTGCCGTCGGACAGCGTGAGTATGCGAAACTCCGGCGCATTGTGCGTGAGTGTGATCCGGAGGCATTCTTTGTGGTCTTAGAGACCAAAAATGTATATGGAGAGGGCTTCCAGCCGATAAATGAGGAGACATAATCGTGAACGAAATTCTGTTATATCAGCATGGCGGCAGCGGAAACCACGGCTGTGAGGCATTGGTACGTACGACCGCGTCGCTCTGCCGCGAGGCGATGGGCGCCGATACCCTTGTGACGCTGTGCTCCAATGCGGTCGCGGAGGACCGGTGCTACGCGCTCGACCGCGAGGTCAGACTGACCGAAAACAAGCCGGTTCTGCGTCGGAATAGCCCGCAGTGGGTGCTGTATCAGCTCAACCGGCGCCTCCTGCACTCGCGTGCGGTCGAGGATCGGTTCCTGACCGAAAAACTGTGTCTGAACGCCGCAAAGAACTGCGATCTGGTGATTGCGATCGGCGGCGACAACTACTGCTATAACAAGGGAATCCAGTTCTGGCCGACCGACCGCATGATGAAGCGGCAGGGATGTAAGACCATGCTGTTCGGCTGTTCGATCGAACCGGACGATCTGGACGAGGCGTTTGTGCGTCATCTCTCGCTGTTTGACGCGGTCACCGTGCGCGAGAGCATCTCCTATGATGCGATGATTGCCGCGGGCATTCCCGGCGAGCGTCTGCATCTGATTCCCGACCCGGCCTTTACATTGGAGCCGAAATTCCGTCCGCTTCCCGGACATTTTCAGCCGGAGAACACGATCGGCATCAACGTCAGCCCGATGATTATCGGCAATGAGCAGGCCGCCGGCGTGACGATGGCAAACTATACCGCACTCGTGCGGGAGATTCTGGAGCACACCGACTGTTCGGTCGCGCTCATTCCGCACGTTGTGTGGAGCTACAACGACGACCGCGGGCCGCTGCGCCGGCTGTATGAGCAGTTTGCGGACAGCGGACGGGTGGTGCTGATCGGAGATGCGGACTGCCGTGTGCTCAAGGGATACATTGCGCGTCTGCGTCTGTTTGTGGGTGCGCGCACGCATGCGACGATTGCGGCGTACTCCTCCTGTGTGCCGACGCTGGTGGTCGGTTATTCGGTCAAGGCGCGCGGCATCGCACGCGATCTGTTCGGTACGGAGGAGCACTATGTCCTGCCGGTGCAGTCTCTGCGCGGAGAATCCGACCTTACGCAGGCGTTCCGCTGGCTGATGGAGCGGGAGGAGGACATCCGCACGCATCTTCAGACGATTATGCCGGATTACATCGCGCGCGCCCGGGAGGCGGGACAGATCGCGGCGCGGCTGATTCAGCCGGAGGACACCGCGGCGGAGGAGAAGGCACGATGAACCAGCGGAAAATGGGCGTCGTGCTGTCCTATGCCTCCATGCTGATGAACATCGGTGTCGGATTGATCACCGTCCCGCTGATGACCCATTTCATGGGAACCAGCGAATACGGTCTGTACGAGCTGATGGGCTCGCTGATCGCCTACATGTCGGTCATGGACTTCGGTCTGTCGTCCACAATTACGCGATATTATTCGCAGGCGATTGCGCGGCGGGATGAAAAAGCAAAACAGAATATTCTGGCGATTTCCGCCATCATCTATCTGGCGATTGCACTGCTCGGCGTACTGATTGGCGCGTGCGTATACCAGCTGATCGGACCGATCTATGCCGCCAGACTGACGCCGGCGGAGCTGATCGCCTGCAAGCGGATTTTTATCGTCCTGATCTTCAACATGGCGGTGACCATTCCGGCGAATCTGTTCGTCGCCGTGCTGACCTCGCAGGAGCAGTTTATTTTCCTGCGCGGTGTGAGCATGTTCTCGCAGGCGATGCAGCCGATTACCTTTCTGATCGTCCTGCGCTTTTTCCCGACTGCGTTTGCGGTCTGCATCATTCAGACGGCCTTTCATGTGCTGGTTGTCGCGCTGAATGCATATCACTGCGTCAGACATGTCCACATGAAGATTCATCTGTATTCGTTTGAACGCGGACTGGTGCGCGAGATGATGGGCTTTGCGTTCTTCATCTTTTTGAATACCGTGATCGATCAGCTGTACTGGAAGACCGACGTCCTGATTCTGGGCGCGGTGGCGGGTACGGCGGCGACGGGCATTTACGGCATTGCCTCGCGCATCAATACGATGTATACCAATTTCTCCGGCACGGTGAACTCGGTCTTTCTGCCGCAGATCACCCGCATCGTGACGACGGCGGACAATCTGGATCCGATCAATGCAATCATGAAGAAGGTCGGACGCATTCAGTTCCTCGTCATGTCGCTCATCCTGTCCGGCTTTATCTGCTACGGAAAGCGGTTCCTGTGGCTTTGGGCGGGCACGGGCTACACGGATGCGCAGAAAACCGAGGCCTACTACATCTGCCTGCTGGTCATGGTTCCGCTGATCATTCCGCTGATTCAGAATATCGGCATTATGATCCTGCAGGCGATGAACAAGCATGCATTCCGCTCGGTTGTGTATTTCTTCATCGCGGTACTGAACGTCGCGGCATCCATTCCGCTGGCACAGCATTTCGGCGGTCTGGGATGTGCGATTGCGACCTCGGGCGCGATGATTCTCGGCAATATCATTATCATCAACATCTATTACTACCGGGTCATTCATCTGGACATCCCCGGATTTGCGCGGGAAATTCTGCGGCTGATTCCGGTCATGCTGGTCATGATTGTGTTCGGACAGCTGAGCAATGTCCTGCTGCCGGACGGCGGATGGCTGCTGCTGGGAGCAAAGATCCTTGTCTATGCGGCGCTGTTCTTTGCGCTGTCGTGGAAATTCAGCATGAATGACTATGAAAAACAGCTTGTGCGCGGTCCGCTGCAGGCGATTGTCAAACGGAGGAGATAACCATGCGCAGTGCATATGCGGCACACAACACAAATCCCGAGACGGTGCGCCGCTCGTCGTCCGGCGGCATCTTTTCTCTGCTCGCCGCCCATGTCTTAAACGAGGGCGGACGGGTGTACGGCGCCGCGTGCGACGAGAACGGACGGATCTCTTATCGCGGGATTTCCCGCACGGCGGAGATTCCGGAACTGTGCGGCTCGAAATACGTGTTTGTCCCGATTGCGCCGGTGATGGATGAAATCGCGGACCTTGTGAAGGATGGACAGACCGTGCTCGCGGTGGTCTCGCCCTGTCAGGCGGCGGCACTGCGGCGCGCGTGCGGAGACAGCGGGCGGTTGATTCTGGTGGATTTTATCTGCCATGGCGCACCGCCGGCGGAGTTCTGGGAAAAGTACCGCGCGGAATGCGCGCAGGACCACGGTGCGGCGGTGACCGGTGTCAACTTCCGCCGCAAGATCCCCGGAATGGACTGGCAGTCATACGAGGTGGAACTGCGGTATGCGGACGGGACAGTCGAACGGAGACGGGCGGTGGATGACCCGTATATGCAGACCTTCCTGCGCAATGCGTCGCTGAGAAAGGCGTGTGCGGTGTGTGCGGCGAAAGGAGAGAACCGCGCGTCCGATCTGACACTGGGCGATTTCTGGGGCGTGAAAAAGGTCGCTCCCGAGCAGTATCATCCCGCGGGAACCTCACTTGTGTTTGTGGATACACCGCGCGGAGAGGAATTGTGGCGGTCGGTTCAGCATCAGCTGGTCAGCCATCCGGTGGATGCGGCACAGGCAGTGCAGTACAATCCGTCGGCGCATCAGCCGGCGGTCCTGCATCCGCAGTACGATGCGTTCTGGCGCGATGCGCAGACGCTTACCGTGCGGGAACTGGCGGACAAATACTGCCGTCCCTCGGCATCCGAACGGCTGAAACGCGGGCTGAAGCGCATGCTCGGACGGGGATAACGGACAAGAAACAGAGAAGAACAGCATGGAGATATGCTGTTCTTTTTTTTATTTCGGCATAAAATGCGGCACACGGTGCATACTGGAGGTGACGACCGGGCAAAGGAGGGAGATTCCCGATGGGTGAAATCACCGATGTGACGCGCGACAGCTTCAAGCGCGAGGTGCTCGAAGAGAAGCGACCGGTGCTGGTGGATTTCTGGGCGCATTGGAGCGGACCGTGCCGGCATCTGGAGCCGGTGCTGGATGAGGTCGCCGATATGGTGGATGATGTCAAGCTGTGCAGAGTCGATGTGGAGCGCGAGCCGGAGCTTGCGGGGCTGTACCGTGTGGCATCGACACCGACGCTCATGCTGTTCGAGGACGGCAGACGGCAGCGCGTGTCCACCGGTTCGCGCAGTGAGAAGGATGTATTGAATTTTTTAGGAGGACCACTGTATGAAAGTTTGGATTGACCGCGCCGGATGTATCGGCTGCGGAACATGTGAGGCGCTGTGCCCGGAGCTGTTTCAGATTCAGGGAGACGGGCTGGCGCAGATGATTGCACAGCCGGACGGCTATCTGGAGGATGCAGCGCGCGAGGCCGCAGGAAGCTGTCCGGTCAGCGTGATTCACACGGAAGAGGAATAAGAAACCGGCATGAATCCGGACACCGCCGCATACGCTGAAAGCAAACGGAGGGCGGACCTGCCCTCCCAGACAACAAAACGGCGGAGGAGCGGCGATCATGTTTATTGTTACGGCAAAACTGTCCGGACGAAAACTGCTGTGCGGTGCGGCGGCATTGGCGGCCGTACTGCTGGGAGTTCACGTTGCGGCGCAGATGGCAGGAGAGGTGTCAGCACTGGGAACGGCGGCGGGAAGCGCCATGGGTGCGATTGCGGACAGCACAGCGGAGGTATCCACTAAGGTCACAAACAACGAGGAGCGCGTAGCGTATCTTGCGGCCTGCGGATGGACGGTGGACCCGGATTCCTGTGTGATGCAGGAGGTCGTGATTCCGAGCGACTTTGACGAGGTGTATCAGCGGTATGTGCAGATGCAGGCGCGTCAGGGGTTTGATCTGGAGAAATACCGCGGCAAGCGTGTCAAGCTCGCCACCTATACCGTGCAGAACGTACAGGACGGCGTCGAGCTGGAGGCAAACCTGCTGATTCGTAAAAACCGGGTGATTGCGGGGGACATCACCTCGCTGACGGAGGGCGGAACGGCATACGGTTTGATGGACACAGAGGCGGCAAATGGTGCAGGATCGGCGGAAAACTAAAGGGACAGCGGCGGATTTGTGGAAACAAGCACGATCTGTCGCTGTTTTCTCAAAAAGTCCTTGTGCAAAAAGCACAAAAGTGATATAATAAATTAGATTTCTTCTTCCGGAGAGGACGGACCATGGCAGTACAGCGAATTGATAAAATTTTGTCCGCAACCGGACGGTTTTCCCGCAGAGAGGCATCTCAGATGGCGAAGCAGGGCGCGGTCACGGTGGACGGTGTCTGCTGCCGGGATTCCTCCAAAAAAATCGACCCGGAAACACAGGTGCTTGCGGTGCGCGGCGAGCGGGTTGGATGGGCGGAGCATGTCTATCTCATGATGAACAAGCCGCTCGGGGTGCTCAGTGCGACGAAGGACCGGGATCAGAAAACCGTACTTGACCTGCTTCCGGCGGAGTACCGGGCGCGCGGCGTCTTTCCTGTCGGACGGCTGGACAAGGATACCTCCGGCCTGCTGCTGCTGACGGATGACGGAGACTTTGCCCATCGTCTGACATCTCCCAAACACCGGGTGGACAAGGTCTATCTCGCACAGACCGATGGAACGCCCGGACCGAAGGCGGTTGAGGCGTTTGCCGCAGGGCTGACCCTGCGGGACGGCACGGTGTGCCTGCCGGCAAAACTCGAGATACTCGGGGAAAATCAGGTTCGCGTCACGGTGCAGGAAGGACAGTACCATCAGGTCCGGCGTATGCTCGCGGCGTGCGGAACACCGGTCAAAACCCTGATGCGGCAGCGCGAAGGGGAGCTTTCCCTCGATCCGTGCTTGAAACCGGGTGATTGGAGAGCACTGACAGAGTCGGAAATACTTCGTTTTTGCTGAAAAATGTTCTCAATTGAGACGGAAATGTTATTTAGGGGAAAATCTACAAAAAAGATCAAAAAAATTTGTACAAAAGTTTGTCGATTTGTGTTATACTTAAAGAAGTGTACAGAGACTTGCCAGAAGAATTGTATAGTTTGTTTTGTAACGCGGCGGCGTCCGGCTGCCTGATGACGTCCGCGGCGGTTAAAGAGGATAGAAAAGAAGGGTGAGGAAAGATGGCATCAAGATTATTCCAATCAATCATTCTCCAGATGAAGGACGCGATAGACCGTACAGTCGGTATTATTGACGCCAGCGGCACGGTTGTGGCATGTTCTGATCTCAAACGCATTGGTGAAATGCGCGAAGATGCAGCTGCAGAGCTTTCCTATGTCGGTGATATGATTCGCTTCGGCGGATATACATATCGGCCGGTATCGGATCGTTCGACCCGTTTTGAGTACGCTGTCTTTGTCCACGGCGAGGATGAGAATGCCCGCAACTACTGTTCGATCGTCACGGTCTCAATCAGCAATATCAAGACGCTTTACGATGAAAAGCACGACAAGGCGACCTTTATCAAGAATATCATTCTGGATAATGTACTGCCGGGTGACATCTATATCAAGTCCCGCGAGCTGCACTTTGAGGGGGATGTCCCGCGTCTGGTTATGCTTATCCGTCAGGTCGAAAACACCGACATCGCCGCACTGGATATCGTACAGGATCTGTTCCCGGACAAGAAGAAGGATTTTGTCATTCATATCAATGAGACCGACATCGTTCTGGTCAAGGAAGTCCGCAAGAACACCGAGATGAAGGAAATGGTCAAGGTGGCCAAGGACATCGAGGACACGCTGCTCAACGAGATCCAGATGAAGGTTCAGATCGGCATCGGCTCGATCTCCACCCAGCTCAAGGATATTGCAAAGTCCTTCAAGGAGGCACAGGTTGCGCTGGAAGTCGGTGCGGTCTTTGACACCGAAACCAATATCATCACCTATGAGAACCTCGGTATCGCCCGTCTGATCTATCAGCTCCCGACCACCATGTGCGAGATGTTCCTGGAGGAAGTATTCCGCAAGGGATCCATCGACGCACTCGATCAGGAGACGCTGTTCACGATTCAGAAGTTCTTCGAGAACAATCTGAACGTATCCGAGACCTCACGCAAGCTGTTTGTTCACCGCAATACGCTGGTTTATCGTCTGGAGAAGATCAAGAAGCTCACCGGTCTCGATCTGCGTGAGTTCGATCATGCCATCGTCTTTAAGGTTGCCCTGATGGTACGCAAGTATCTGGCATCCCGCGACGAGGGACGAATCCTGTCGTAAAACCAGACCCCAAAGGAGAGCGCAAAGTTTATGATGAACCCGGAGAGGGCAAGACGCATCGTATCCATCGTTGCGTTTGTTCTGGCACTGCTGATGCTGCTCAGCATCGTCACCGTAGTGCTCTGACAACAATCTGACAGAAAAATAGGATTGGGGCGTGCTGCAGTGATGCAGCGCGCCCAATTGTGTTTTTATCCCAGTTTTACACGAAAGGAAGCATCCGAATGGAAAAGAAAGTATCGTGCCGCAGGGCGGTCGGCGTCGGCGTGCTCGCCTCGGTCACCTGCAGTCTGATCACCGGACTGGCGGTGTCCTATTTCAGCAGCGGCAGTGCACAGGCGTCGGAGGAGCTCCGGCCGATTGTCAGCCAGCTCAATGAAGTCCAGCAGCTGGTGGACGAAAAATTTGTCGGCGAATATGACATGGACGAGGTGGAGGACTATGTCCTGACCGGCTATGTCAGCGGTCTGGGTGACCGGTGGTCGTACTACATGACGGAAGAGGCGTATGAGGAATATCAGACGTCCAACAAGGATACCCGTGTCGGCATCGGCATCACCGTCACGATGGTCAAGCAGGAGGACGATTCGGAGGCGCTCGAGGTGCAGACTGTGGCGGCGGGCTCCCCGGCGGAGGCGGCTGGATTCGGCTCGTACGACCGCGTCGTCGGCGTGGACGGCAAAACCGTTGACGAGCTGGGCGGCTATGAAAAGGCGGTGGACGCGGTGCGCGGCGATCCCGGGACAGATGTTGTGCTGACGGTCGTGGATTATGACACCGGAGAGACCCGCGACATCACGGTGACGCGCGGCGAGTTCACGCAGATCTATGTCACATCGCGCGTGATCGGCGGAGACACCGGCTATGTAAAGATCGACCGCTTTGCCTCCGAGACTGATGAACAGTTTATCCAAGAGGTGGACAAACTGCAGGAGCAGGGTGTCAAAAAGCTGGTATTCGATCTGAGAAACAATCCGGGCGGATCGCTCAGCTCGCTGGTCAACTGTCTGGACTATCTGCTGCCCGAGGGCAGGATTATCACACTGGATTCCAAGGACGGAAAGGAGGAGGTCTACGAGTCGGACGCCGACGAGGTGGATCTTCCGATGGCGGTTATCGTTAACACCGAGTCGTACAGTGCGGCGGAGTTCTTTGCAGAGGCACTGCGCGAGTATGACAAGGCGGAGATTGTCGGCGAGGCGACCTGCGGAAAGGGATATTCCCAGATTGTCTATCCGCTGAGCAACGGCGGTGCAGTTGGTCTTTCGAGCAGCTGCTATTACACACCGGATGGGATCAGCTTAATCGGCAAGGGCGTCACGCCGGATGTCGAATGCAGCCTGACGGAGGAACAGCTCGAGCGCTATTATGTGCTCTCGGACGGAGAGGATACCCAGCTGCAGGCGGCGTTGGAGGCAGTCGACGAGAAGGAATCTCCAAATCCGTGATTTTTCAGTAAAAAGTGCGCTTGACATCCCTCAAACGGGTTTATATAATGGTCTATATGTAACAACAAATTTGATATTTTTAGTTGAGAGGAACATCACTCATGAAGCAGGAGTTTAAACTGACCCAGGACAATCTGGATAAACTGAAGCAGGAACTGGAATATTTGAAGACCGTCCGTATGCAGGAGGTCGCAGAGCAGATCAAGGAAGCGCGTTCGTTCGGCGACCTGTCCGAGAACGCGGAGTACGATGAGGCAAAGAACGAGCAGGGACGTGTAGCATCCCGTATCGCCGAGCTGGAGACCATCATCTCTCATGCTGTTGTCATCAGCGAGGATATGTATGCCAGAGACGAGGTTTCTCCGGGCTGCCGCTTCAAGGTCATCGACCTCGAGTTCGATGAGGAAGAGGAGTATCACTTTGTCGGCTCGCAGGAGGCTGACCCGCTCGACGGCAAGATTTCGGACGAATCTCCGTTCGGCAAGGCCGTTCTGGGACATAAGATCGGCGAGGTCGTCGAAGTTGCCGCACCGAACGGCAATGTCGTTAAGTTCAAGATCACCGACATTATCAAGTAACAACGATCGTATGATAAAAAGACTGTCCCCGTTTCGTATCGAGACGCCGACAGTCCTTTTGTCCTGTATACAGGAGGAATGAAAAAAGATGGCAGAGCAGAATCAGCAGCCGAAGAATCAGAAGCCGGTTCGTTCGGAATCCGAGGAATATGCGGTCCGCAGCCAGAAGCTGGAGGGACTGCGTGAGGCCGGCATGGATCCGTTCGTTCAGGTGAAATTTGACCGCACGAACTACACCACCGACATTACTGGAAACTACGACGAGATGGAGGGCAAAATTGTCCGTCTCGCAGGTCGTATGATGAGCAAGCGCATCATGGGCAAGATGTCGTTCTCGGATATGATGGACCGCTACGGACGCATCCAGCTGGTAGTCCGCCGCGATGTACTGGGCGATGAGGAGTACAAGGCGTACAAGAAGATGGATATCGGCGATATCATCGGCATCGAGGGCGAGGTATTCCGCACGCAGAAGGGCGAGATTTCCGTCCGTGTCAGCGAGTTGACCCTGCTGTCCAAGTCGCTCCGTCCGCTGCCGGAGAAGTGGCACGGCCTGACCAATACCGATATCCGCTATCGTCAGCGCTATGTCGATCTGATTGTCAATCCGGAGGTTCGCAAGACCTTTGAGAACCGCTCCAAGATCCTGCGCGAGATCCGCAACTTTATGGACAGCCGTGGATTTATGGAGGTTGAGACCCCGTGCCTCAACACCATCCCGGGCGGTGCGGCGGCGCGTCCGTTCATCACCCATCACAACGCGCTGGACATCGATATGTATATGCGCATCGCAACCGAGCTGCATCTGAAGCGTCTGATTGTCGGCGGTCTGGAGAAGGTCTACGAGATCGGCCGTCTCTTCCGCAACGAGGGCATGGACACCCGTCACAATCCGGAGTTCACCACCATCGAGCTGTATCAGGCATACACCGACTACAACGGTATGATGGATATCACCGAGGACATGGTCATCCACTGTTGCGAGAAGGTTCTCGGCACCACCAAGGTGGTCTATGAGGGAACCGAGCTGGACTTCACCAAGGGCTGGCGCCGCATGACGATGGCGGAGGCCGTCAAGGAGTATTCCGGTCTGGACTTCATGGCGATGGATCCGGAGCAGGCGCTCGAGGCAGTGAAGGCTGCCGGATTCGAGGTCGAAAAGGGCAAGGAGAGCTGGGGCGATCTGATGGCGATGGTCTATGACGAGACCGTCGAGGAGAACCTGATTCAGCCGACCTTCATCATGGACTACCCGGTTGAGATCTCACCGCTGGCAAAGCGCAAGCCGAGCGATCCGCGTCTGACCGAGCGCTTTGAGTGCTTTGTCTACGGCCGTGAGCTGTGCAACGCATTCTCCGAGCTGAACGATCCGGTCGATCAGCGTCAGCGCTTTGAGCGTCAGGTGGAACTGCGCAACGCCGGTGACGACGAGGCGAACATGATGGACCTCGATTACCTCAACGCGATGGAATACGGTCTTCCGCCCACGGGCGGCATGGGTATGGGCATCGACCGTCTGGTCATGTTCCTGACCAACAGCTCGTCCATCCGCGACGTCCTGCTGTTCCCGACAATGAAGCCGATGGACTAAACCAAAAGAATCTGTCCCTGATTCCGTGTGAATCGGGGACATTTTTTTGGCCGGAAAAACCGTCCAAGGGAGGGATTGTAACCCTTGACAATACAACGGTCACACGATACATTGCAGAGAGAAAGTGAGGGATGAGATCATGCAGATTTCCAGCCGATTTACTCTGGCGATTCATATGCTCGCCTGTATGGACACCTTTCAAATGGAAAGCTTTGGTTCTGCACCAACCACACCAAGGATGTCTATCGGGATATGCAGGCCAATCCGGAGATTCAGATTTCGGTGGCTTCGCCGCAGTACGCATGGATCCGTCTGTCCGGCACGGCGGTCTTTGAAAACAACAGGGCGGTCAAGGAAGATTGTATGAACAATCCGATTGTCAAGAGCCAGTATCAGACTGCGGACAATCCGATTTTCGAGGTGTTCTACCTGAAAAATCCGCACGGCGTGATCGCTGATTTTTCCGGAAATCCGCTGTATGAATTCTAAAGAATATATGGAAACAACACTGCTGTGGAGAAATTCACGGCAGTGTTTTTCTGTTTCTCTGTGTGCTATAATGGTACCAACAGAGAGGACGGTGAACCGGATGATCCGACAGACAGCCAATCTCATCACGGGGAGCAGAATTGCGGCTGCATTACTGCTTTTGTTTGCGACGCCGCTTACCGGCGCGTTTTATGCGCTCTATCTCTGGTGCGGGGTTTCGGACATGGTGGACGGGACGATCGCGCGCAGGACGCACAGCGAGAGCAGGATAGGGGAGCGGCTGGACAGTGCGGCGGATGCGCTGTTTCTGGCGGTCTGTGTGATCCGGCTGGCACCGGAAATCCGGTTTCCGGTCTGGATGTGGGTCTGGATTTCCCTGATTACGGTGGGAAAAGCGGTTCCTCTTCTGTGGTGTGCCGTGCGAGGAAAACCACAGCCGGTTCCGCACACCATCCTGAACAAAATTACGGGATTTCTGATCTTTTTGATTCCGCTTGTGATGCGGACGGTACCGGTGATTGTGCCGGCCTCCATTGCGGCGGCATCGGCGACCGCAGCTGCGATTCAGGATGCGGTTGTTCTGGGAACAAGACATAAGGAGGGATAACGATGGCGAAAACGATATTCGGTTTGGGAATCTTTGCGGCGGTTGCGCTGGTAATGATCAGCATCGGCGTGATACAGCGGCGCAGCCGGACGCCGGTCGGTATCATGATTTGGTATCATCACAGACTGTGCGCAAGATACCTCCGAAAGAAATGAAACGATATCTGCCGGAACGGACAAAGGACAGACAGAATCGAATAAAACCACCGGGTTTGCCGGTGGTTTTTGACTTTACAAAAACAAAAACAAATGACTGGAATTTTACAGAGGATTACATGGATTTTACCGTGCTGTGCAAGAGAAGTTTACAGGCGGATTCTATAATAGACCTCGTTAACAAAACAAATCAAACGAAACACAATCAGAAAGGATTCCAGTTATGAAAGACACAATGAACAAGAGAATGATCGGCACTCTGCTCGCCGGCGTACTGATGACCAGTATGCTCGCAGGGTGCATGGGAAATACCAAGACGGATTCGGCTGACGCATCCGCACCGTCCGCGCCGTCCGGCACCATCAGCGTTGTTTCGCGTGAGGACGGCTCCGGCACCCGCGGCGCATTCGTCGAGCTGACCGGTGTACAGGTCGAAGAAAACGGAAACAAGGTTGACAAGACCACGCCGGATGCCATCATCGCAAACCAGACCGAGGTCATGATGCAGAACGTATCGAGTGATGCGAATGCGATCGGATACTCCTCGATGGGCTCGCTGAATGATTCGGTCAAGGCGGTTCCGGTTGACGGTGTGGATGCCACCACGGACAATGTCCTGAGTGGTGATTACAGCCTGTCCCGTCCGTTCAACATCGTACTCAAGGGCGATGCAGAGGGTGTTGCGGCAGACTTCATCAAGTTCATCCTGTCCAAGGATGGCCAGCAGGTCGTACAGGACGCGGGCTATATTCAGATCGATTCGAACGCGGAGGCATTTGAATCCGACGGCTCCAAGGGTGAGATCACGGTAGCAGGTTCCAGCTCGGTATCTCCGGTTATGGAGAAGCTCAAGGAAGCGTATGAGGCAGTCAATCCGGATGCCAAGATCACCATCGAGACCTCGGATTCCACCACCGGCATCAACAGCACGGCGGAGGGTGTCTGCGACATCGGTATGGCCTCCCGTGAGCTGAGCGACGAAGAGTCGGCTGATCTGGATTCTATGCAGATCGCACTGGATGGCATCGCGGTTATCGTCAATCCGGAGAACGCAGTCGAAAACCTGACCACCGAGCAGGTGCGCCAGATCTTCACCGGCGAGATCACCGACTGGGCTGACGTTGCGGAATAATCCGAGACAAAAGTCTCCTCAAATTTCTATCCTTAACTCCCTCCCACGGCACAGACCGGCGGAGGGAGAACCCTTACACTGAGAAAGAGGCGTGCAATGAAGAAAAGACAAGCGTTGGAAAAAGGTGTCGCGGGACTGTTTTTCCTGTGTGCCTGTGTTTCCATTGTCGCGGTGCTGCTCATCTGCTACTTTTTGTTTGCGAACGGCATCCCGGCAATGAAGGAGATCGGTGTGTTTGATTTCCTGTTCGGAACCACATGGGCGCCGAAAAATGAACCGGCATCCTTCGGCATCCTGCCGATGATCGTCGGCAGTATCTGCGTCACGCTCGGCGCAATTGTGATCGGCGTTCCGATCGGTATCCTGACCGCGGCATTTCTCGCGCGGTTCTGTCCTAAGCCCCTGCACGGCCTGTTGGAACCGATGGTTCAGCTGATGGCGGGTATTCCGTCCATCATCTATGGCTTTTTCGGCATGGTTGTGCTGGTCCCGCTGCTGCGGAACATCCCGGGATGCACCGGCGTCAGCCTGCTCGCCGCGGCGGTCCTGCTCGGCATCATGATCCTTCCGACGGTCATCAACCTGAGCGAATCCGCCATCCGCGCCGTGCCGGAGAGCTATTATGAAGGATCTCTCGCTCTCGGCGCAACGCATGAGCGCTCGGTATTCTTCGCCGTGCTTCCGGCGGCAAAGTCGGGCATTCTGGCGGCAATTGTACTGGGTATCGGACGCGCCATCGGCGAGACCATGGCGGTCATCATGGTCGCCGGCAACCAGGCGGTTCTGCCGCGCGGTCTGCTGAAGGGTGTGCGCACGATGACGGCGAACATCGTTCTGGAGATGGGCTATGCGACCGGCATCCACAGAGAAGCGCTGATTGCGACTGGCGTGGTTCTGTTTATCTTTATTCTGATGATCAATCTGATTTTTGCTGTGATTAAGAAGAAAGGAGAGCGCGTATGAGCGAACCGACAGCGGCGGTCTATCCAAACCGAGGCATCCGCACCCGCGGACGCGAGGAAAGCCGGACCCCGGGAGGAAAATCCGGCGGAAGAGCGCAGGCGCTTGCCCTGCGCGGCGCGGTGTATGCGGCGGCCGGTTTTACCTTTTTCATTCTGATTTTTCTGATCGGCTATATTCTGGTGCGCGGTATTCCGTATCTGACGCCCGATCTGTTCTCGCTGGAATACACATCGGACAACTGTTCCATGATGCCGGCGATCGTGACCACCCTCAAGATGACCGGACTCTCCCTGCTGATTGCGATTCCGATCAGTGTGTTCACAGCGGTCTATCTGGTAGAGTATGCCAAGCGCGGCAATAAGATTGTCGAGCTGATCCGCCTGACCACGGAGACCCTGTCGGGCATTCCGTCCATTGTCTACGGTCTGTTCGGTCTGCTGTTCTTTGTCACGCAGCTCGGATGGGGACTGTCTCTTGCGGCCGGCGCACTGACCCTGTCTATCATGATCCTCCCGCTGATTATGCGCAGTACGGAGGAGGCACTGATCGCGGTGCCGGATCTCTTTCGTGAGGCAAGCTTCGGTCTGGGAGCCGGAAAACTGCGCACCACTTTCTGTATTGTACTTCCGAGTGCGATGCCGGGCATTCTGGCAGGCATTATTCTGGCGGTCGGACGCGTTGTCGGTGAGACTGCGGCACTGATGTACACCGCGGGAACCGCGACCGATGCGGCAAGCGGACTGCTGTCCTCCGGACGGACGCTGGCGGTGCATATGTACTGCTTGTCGAGCGAGGGACTGCACACGGATCAGGCCTATGCGACCGCAGTCGTTCTGCTGCTGATCGTACTGGCTATGAATACACTTTCGGCGGTCATCGCGCGGAAGCTGACCAAATCGTAAACAGAAGGAGAGAATAGATTGATGCAAAGCAAAATGGCAGTCAAGGATCTGGATCTGCACTACGGCAGTTTTCAGGCTCTGAAACAGATCAATATAGAAATTCCCGAACATCAGGTGACCGCGTTTATCGGACCGTCCGGATGCGGCAAGTCCACCCTGCTCAAGTCACTCAACCGCATGAACGACCTCGTGGAGGGCTGTTCCATCGACGGTCTGGTCACACTGGACGGTGAGGACATCTACGGAGACATGGATGTCAACCTGCTTCGCCGCCGCGTCGGCATGGTGTTCCAGAAACCGAACCCGTTCCCGATGAGCATCTATGACAACATCGCATATGGACCGCGCACGCACGGCATCCGGAACAGACGCAAGCTGGATGAGATCGTCGAGCGCAGTCTGCGCGGTGCCGCGATCTGGGATGAGGTCAAGGATCGTCTGGACAAGAGCGCGCTGGGTATGTCCGGCGGACAGCAGCAGAGACTGTGCATTGCACGGGCGCTTGCGGTCGAGCCGGAGGTCCTGCTGATGGACGAGCCGACCTCCGCGTTGGATCCGATTTCGACGAACAAGGTGGAGGAACTGGTCGAAGATCTCAAGAAGGATTACACGATCATTATGGTGACGCACAACATGCAGCAGGCCGCCCGTGTCTCTGACCGCACGGCATTTTTCCTGCTCGGCGAGGTCGTCGAGTACAGCGAGACCGAGACGCTGTTCTCCAAGCCGCAGGACAAGCGGACGGAGGACTACATCACCGGCCGCTTCGGATAACTGTGGGAGGGGAACTATGAGAAGCAAATTTGTGAGTGAACTGCAGGCGATGCACGAGGATCTGATCCAGATGGCGTCGCTGGCAGAAACCGCCATCAGCTCGAGCGTCAAGGCGCTGGAGACGATGGATGAAACGCTGGCGCAGAAGGTCGTGGGAAGCGATCATCAGATCGACGAGCTGGAAAAGGAGGTCGAGCGACGCTGCCTGCGGCTGCTTCTGCAGCAGCAGCCGGTTGCACGCGATCTGCGCAGTGTATCCACCGCGCTCAAGATGATCACGGACTTGGAGCGCATCGGCGATCAGGCGGCGGACATCGCTGAGGTCACGGTGTTCCTGTGCCGGAACCGCGATTTTCAGATGCCGGAGGGCTTGCGCGAGATGGCGCTTGCGGCGGTCAAAATGGTGCGCGGGGCAATCGATGCATTCGTCGAGGAAAATCTGGACAAAGCGCATGAGGTCATCGGTTATGACGACGTCGTCGACCGGGCATTCCTGCGCACGCGCGACGAGCTGATCCGTCAGGTCAAGCAGGCGACGGGGAGTGCGGAGCAGATTATGGATCTGCTGATGATTGCAAAGTACCTCGAGCGCATCGGCGACCATGCGGTCAACACCGCCGAGTGGGTGGTATTCTTCCTGACTGGCGCGCACAAGGACGCACAGGTCATCTGAGGGTTCTGCTTGACGAATTCCCACCGGAATGCTATAATGAATCCACGCAAGGGGAGTAGCTGGCACACAACCGTGTGTTTACACTGCCGTCAGTACAATTCATCATGAATTCGGCTTGTAAGTAATTAGCGAGACTTTGCTGCAAAGAAATTTGCAGCAGGGCCTCGTTTCTTTTTTGTTAAAAAGCAGGTCTGCTGCATGGACGACAAGGAGGAATACACATGAGTATGGTACTGCAGGTTGGTCTGCTCGCGCTGGGATTTTGGATGCTGATCAAGGGCGCGGATTGGTTTGTCGAGGGAACGAGCGGCATCGCGCGGCGGTTCGGCATTCCGCAGCTGATTATCGGACTGACGATTGTTGCGATGGGAACCAGTGCGCCGGAGGCGGCAGTCAGCATCACCGCGGCGCTCAAGGGAAATGCAGGTATCACAATCGGCAATGTTGTCGGAAGCAATATCCTAAATATCCTGATTATTCTGGGATTGGCATCCGTCATTGTCCCGCTCGCGGTCGCACGCTCGACTGTCCGGGTGGAGATCCCGTTCATGATCGCAATCACAGCGCTGCTGCTTGGACTGGGCGTGGACGGGAAGGTTTCGCTGGCGGACGGCATTGTTCTGACTGCGGCGTTTGCCGTCTATCTGGGATATCTGTTTGTCATGGCGAAGAAGAATCCCGAACAGGAGCCGGAGGAGAGCAAGCTGTCTCCGCTGTGGAAATCGCTTCTCGGCGCCGCTGTCGGCCTTGTGCTCATTGTCTGGGGCAGCGATGTGACGGTGGATGCGGCGACAAAAATCGCGCAGTTTATCGGACTGAGCGACCGGTTTATCGGTCTGACGATTGTCGCGCTGGGAACCTCTCTGCCCGAGCTGTTTACCTCCGTGACGGCGGCGCGCAGAGGAAATGCGGATATTGCGATCGGCAACATTGTCGGCAGCAATATCTTTAATATCCTGTTTGTCGTCGGACTGTCTGCCCTCATCGTCCCGATTCCATTTGCCGAGGCGTTTCGGTTTGATATGCTGGTCGCCATCGGCGCCGGTGTCCTGCTGCTCCTGTGCTGTGCGAAGAACCGGAAGCTCGGACGGAAGGCGGGCGTGCTGATGCTCGCGGCGTACGCGCTGTACTTTCTCGCAATTGTATAATCCGCTGGAAACAGGGAGAGGACCGGAAATCGGTCCTCTTTTTTGCGATTCAGCCGAACCACCGCCGAAATAACTTTACAAATCCCAACAAAATCACGGCTTGCACATTGAGGGAAGGTCTGATAAGATAAACTAGTATTGGAATGCAGGCAGGTCGATACGGATCATGCCGCAAAAAAAGAAGCAAAGAGCGGACAGGGTATGAGACGAATTGAAAGCAAAGACAATCCTCTCATCCGCCGCCTGAGCCGTCTGGCGGGAGAGCGAAAATTCCGACGGGCACAGGGCGAGATGGTGTGCGAAGGGGAGAAGATGCTGCGCGAGGCGCTCGCGAGCGGTGTTTCCGTGCGGGAGATTGTCCTCGGAGAAACCAGACAATTTGATACCGAACTGCTCTCGCAGGCGGAAGCGCAGGGAGCACGGCTGACCGAGGTTCCGGAGAGCCTGCTCGCACGTCTGTCCAATGTGGAGACCCCGCAGGGACTGGTATTCGTGTGTGACCAGCCGGTGTTTACGCTGGAGCGTCTGTCGCAGGCGCGCCGTCTGCTGGTGCTTGACGGTCTGCAGGATCCGGGCAATCTGGGAACTATTCTTCGCACGGCGGATGCATTCGCGCTGGACGGCATTGTCCTGTGCGAGGGCTGTGTCGATCCGGTTTCGCCGAAGGTGGTCCGCGCGACCATGGGCGCGATTTTCCGCATCCCGATTGTCATGGCGAAGCTGGAGGAGACCGCGCAGTGGCTGGCACAGCGGGACATTCCGCTGTACGCGACCGCGCTGCGGGAGGACAGCGTCCCGCTCACGGCAGTCTCTCTGCACCGGGCTGCCGTCATCATCGGCAACGAGGGGCGCGGCGTGTCGGAGCGCGGTCTGGTGCTGAGCGAAAAACAGCTGATTATCCCGATGGCGGGACGGGCGGAATCGCTCAACGCGTCGATTGCGGCGTCTATTGTCATGTATGAGATGAGCCGGACGGACAGCTGAGGAGGCGTGTACGGATGAATCACGAATATGCGATCTGGCTTGCCGAGCGGCCGGGCTGTTCCGCGGGACTGCGGATGAAGCTGCTCGAGCATTTCGGCACGGCACAGGCGGTCTGGGAGAGCACCGAGCGCGAGCTGATGGACATCCCGGGACTGCGTCAGCATCAGCGCGAGTCGCTGATGGAGAAGGGACTGGAGCAGGCGTTACTGATTCTGCGCGACTGTGCGCGGCTGGATATCCGCGTGATCTCAATGGAGGATACGGACTATCCCGCTCCGCTGCGCGATCTGGAGGATGCGCCGATTGTACTGTATGTGCGCGGCACAATGCCGGACTGGGAGAATACGATTTCCGTCGGTATTGTCGGCACACGAAGGGCGACCTCGTACGGACTGAACGCCTCCCGCTGGCTGGCCGCCAATCTGGCGCACGCCGGCTGTACGATTGTCTCGGGCATGGCGCTCGGCATCGACGGCAGAGCCAATCTCGGCGCGCTCGAGGCGGATGGAACGACGGTCGCCGTACTGGGATGCGGCGCGGATGTCTGTTACCCGCCGGCACATAAGGATCTGATGGCGCGCATTGTGGAGCACGGCGCGGTCATCACGGAATATCCGCCGGGAACCGAGCCGCGGGCGTATCATTTCCCGATGCGAAACCGCATCATGAGCGGACTCTGCCGCGGTGTGATTGTCATCGAGGCGCCGGAAAAATCCGGCGCGCTGATCACGGCGGACCGGGCGCTGGAGCAGGGACGCGATGTGTTTGCGGTCCCGGGCAACATCAACTCGCCGCAGAGCGCGGGAGCCAACCGTCTGCTGCGCGAGGGCGGCGCCGAGCTGATCACCTGTGCGGCGGATGTACTGGCGCACTATCCCGAGGAGAGCAGGCATCTCACCCCGACCAAGGCGCTTCCCGATTTGTCGCGCCGCCGGAAGGAACGGCCGGCACCGACCCCGCCGTCGCGGATCACTCTGTCTGCGGCGGAGCAGACCGTTCTGGATGCCGTGAAATCCGGGGCGGACAGCACGGATGCGATTATTGAGGAGACCGGCATGATGGCCTCCCGCGTGCTCGCCGCGCTGACCATGCTGGAGATCAACGGAATGCTCCGGCGGGACGGCGCACGGGTACTGCTGAATCCGGAATCATAGAAAAAATACCGTATGGATCTGCCCATGCGGAGAGAATATTTAATAGATCTGATCTCGAGTTGTTCACAAGAACCGGGATCTGTCAGGAGGAAAGACACTTATGTCAAAGCTTGTCATTGTGGAGTCCCCGGCAAAGGCAAAGACAATCGGAAAGTATCTGGGCACAGACTATGTGGTCAAGGCTTCCATGGGACATCTGCGTGATCTGCCGAGAAAAACCATGGGAATCGACATCGAACACGATTTCCAACCGGAATATGTCCCGATTGAGGGAAAGGACAAGATCATCAACGAACTGCGCGAGGCGGCGGACGAGAGCGACTTTGTCTATCTCGCAACCGACCCGGACCGCGAGGGCGAGGCGATCTCGTGGCATCTGAAGGAGCTGCTGTATCTCGGTGATCAGCGTTCCAAGCGCGTGACCTTCAATGAAATCACGAAAAAGGCGGTGCAGGAGGGAATCTCCCACCCGCGCGATATCGACGCGGATCTGGTGGATGCCCAGCAGGCGCGCCGCATTCTCGACCGTCTCGTGGGCTATGAGCTGTCGCCGTTTCTTTGGAAGAAGGTGCGGCGCGGTCTGTCCGCCGGACGCGTCCAGTCGGTCGCGACCCGCATGGTGGTCGACCGCGAGAAGGAGATCCGCGCGTTTGTTCCGGAGGAATACTGGTCTCTGGATGCCCATCTGAAGACCGCAGACGGCGGTGCGTTCACCGCGTATTTCTACGGCAATGCGGACGGAAAGATCGAGCTCAAGACCGAGGAGCAGACGATGGCGATCGTCGAATCGGTCACCGGAAAGCCGTTTTCCGTCAGCCGCATCAAGAAGGGCAAGAAGAAAAAGAGTCCGGCGCCGCCGTTTACCACCTCCACTCTGCAGCAGGAGGCGTCGCGCAAGCTGAACATGGTGCCGAAGCGAACGATGTCCACCGCGCAGCAGCTGTACGAAGGCATCGAGCTGGGCGAGGACGGTCTGACCGGCCTGATCACCTATATGCGAACCGACTCCCTGCGTCTGTCGGCAGAAGCGACGGATGCGGCGAGAGACTATATTCTCGGCCGATTCGGCGAGTCGTATTATCCGGGCAAGGCGCGCGTCTTTAAGACTAAAAACAGTGCGCAGGACGCGCATGAGGCGATCCGCCCGACCAATGTCCATCTGACACCGGACGACATCAAGGGCTTTCTGACCAGCGACCAGTACAAGCTGTACAAGCTGATCTGGAGCCGCTTTGTTGCCTGCCAGATGTCAGAGGCGATTCTGGACACCGTATCGGCGGATATCGAGTCCGCCGGCTACCTGTTCCGCGCAACCGGCCACCGCGTCGCGTTCCCGGGCTATACGGCGGTATATGAGGAGTCCAGTGACGACGTCAAGGAAGAGGAGAAAAAGACCACGGCGGGCAAGCCGCTTCCGACGTTTGCGGAGGGCGACACGGTCACCTGTGAGAAGCTCGAGCCGGCACAGCACTTTACGCAGCCGCCGGCGCGCTACACCGAGGCGTCGCTGATCAAGGCGATGGAGGAAAAGGGAATCGGACGTCCGTCCACCTATGCCCCGACCATCTCCACCATCCTCGACCGCGACTACGTGGATAAGGAGGGTCGCTCGCTCAAGCCGACGGCGCTGGGCGAGGGCGTCACCGAACTGCTCGTAGACAAGTTTACCTCGGTTGCCGACCTGCGCTTCACCGCCAAGATGGAGGAGGAGCTGGACGAGGTCGAGCAGGGAAAGATCGGCTATGTCGAGGTACTCCACCGGTTTTATGACGATTTCTCCGCCGCGCTGCAGAAGGCGGAGACCGACATGGAGGGACAGCGTGTCCAGATTCGTGCGGAGGAGACCGAGGAAATCTGCGAGAACTGCGGCAGCAAGATGGTCATCAAGTTCGGCCGCTTCGGCAAGTTCCTCGCGTGCCCGAACTATCCGGAGTGCAAGTTCACCAAGCCGATTGTCGAGGACACCGGCGTCGAGTGCCCGCTGTGCGGCGCCCGCGTCGTCAAAAAGAAGTCCAAACGCGGCTATGGCTATCTGGGCTGTGAGAAAAACCCGACCTGTTCGTTCATGACGTGGGACAAGACCACGAAGGAGCGGTGTCCGGACTGCGGCGGACCGATTTTCCGCCATTATGACCGCGAGACCGGAGAGACGACGATGGTCTGCTATAAGGAGGGCTGCGGCTACTCCAAGTTTGTGAGCAAGCGCACGCCGCGCAAGAAAAAGACCGAGACGGCAGCGGCGGAGGGCGAGGCGCAGAGCACGGAGACCGCTGAGACCAAGAAGAAAACCGCTGCGAAAAAGACGGCGGCGAAAAAGACAACAGCCAAGAAAACGACCGCAAAAAAGACCGCCGCGAAAAAAACCACGGCAAAAAAGACGACAGCCAAGAAAACAACAGCAAAGAAAACCACAAGAAAAAAGGCAGTGACTGAGGAGACGGCAGATGAAGCATGAGGCGAGCGTAATCGGCGCCGGACTGGCGGGCAGCGAGGCTGCATGGCAGCTGGCGGAAAAGGGAATTTCGGTAGACCTGTATGAGATGAAGCCGGTCAAACGGACACCGGCACACCATGCAGACACCTTTGCCGAGCTGTGCTGTTCCAATTCGCTGCGCGGTGCGGAGATTCACACCGCACCCGGTCTGCTCAAGGAGGAGCTGCGCCGCTGCGGCAGTCTGATCCTGTCCTGTGCGGACGCGACCCGCGTTGAGGCGGGCGGCGCGCTGGCGGTCGACCGCACGGCGTTTGCCGAATTGGTCACCGAGAAAATCAGGAATCATTCGAACATCACGGTTCACGAGGGCGAGGTCACCCACATTCCGGACGAGGGCGCGGTCATCGTCGCCACCGGTCCGCTGACCTCGGATGCCCTGTTTGAGGATATCTCCGCGCTGCTCGGCGAGAGCAAGTATCTGCATTTCTACGATGCGGCGGCGCCGATCGTCACGTTTGAGTCTGTGGACATGGAGTCGGCGTACTTTGCCTCGCGCTACGGCAAGGGCACGGCGGACTACATCAACTGTCCGATGACCCGGGAGGAATACGAGGTATTCTGGGAGGCACTCTGCTCGGCGGAGCAGGCACCGGTGCACGGCTTTGAGGACAAAAAGGTGTTCGAGGGCTGTATGCCGGTGGAGGTCATGGGACGGCGCGGACACGATACCCTGCTGTACGGTCCGCTTAAGCCGGTCGGTCTGCGCGACCCGCGCACCGGACGCGATCCGTTCGCCGTGGTGCAGCTGCGCCGCGACAATGCCGCCGGTTCTCTGTACAATCTGGTCGGTTTTCAGACCCATCTGAAGTTCCCGGAGCAGAAGCGCGTCTTTTCACTCATTCCGGCGCTCAAAAATGCGGAGTTCGTCCGCTACGGTGTCATGCACCGCAACACGTTTATGGACTCTCCGCGTCTGCTCGACCGGCATTTCCGCCTGCGCACCGATCCGCGCATCCGCTTTGCCGGACAGATGACCGGTGTGGAGGGCTATATCGAGTCCGCTGCGGCGGGACTGGAGACCGGACTGAATCTGGCGCGTGAGCTGCGCGGGATGCCGCCGATTGATTTCCCGCGTGAGACCGCAATCGGCGCGCTGGGACTGTATATCTCCAACGAGGCGAACGAGAAATTCCAGCCGATGAACATCAACTTCGGCATTATCGAACCGCTGGGCTACCGCATCAAGGGCAAGCGGGAGAAGAATACACAGATCGCCCTCCGGGCACTCGAGGTGCTGGACGGGCTGATGGAGGACATCCGTCGATAAGGAGACGATAGAAATGAAACTGATTATCGATGCCATGAGCGGTGACAACGCCCCGGAGGCGCTGGTATCCGGCTGTGTCATGGCGGCAAAGGAGTTCGGTCAGGAATATGTTCTGGTCGGCAAGGAGGACATCATCCGCGATCTGCTCAAGAAGGAGAAGGCAGACGGACTTCCGATCACAGTCCGCAATGCGACGGAGGTTGTCGATATGCACGACGATCCGGCGCGCGTGCTGCGCCGTAAGAAGGATTCCTCCATGGCGGTCGCATTCCGCATGCTTGCGGACGGCGAGGGCGACGCGATGGTCTCCGCCGGCAACACCGGCGCACAGCTGTCGGGCGCGACGCTGATTGTCAAGCGCATCCGCGGCATCCGCAGAGCGGCACTGCCGACCCTGCTCCCGACCAAGACCGGCAAGGTTCTACTCATCGACTCTGGCGCGAACGTCGAGTGCACGCCGGAGTATCTGCTGCAGTTCGCATTCATGGGCAGCTTCTACATGCAGAAGGTTGTCGGTGTGGAAAAGCCGCGCGTCGGCCTGATTAACAACGGCACGGAGGACTCCAAGGGTGACCCGCTGCGCAAGGAGACCTATGCGCTGCTCAAAAAGGCGGGAGACGAGGGACGCATCCACTTTGTCGGCAACGTCGAGGGCAATGACATCATGCTCGGCGCCTGCGACGTTGCGGTCACCGACGGCTTCACCGGAAACGTCGTGCTCAAGACGATTGAGGGTGCGGCGAAGTTCCTCGGCAGCGGCATCAAGAAGGTGTTCCTGACCAATGTGCGCACCAAACTGGGTTATCTGTTTGTCAAGCCGCAGCTCAAGGGCTTTATGGCGCTCATGGACAGCAGCGAGATCGGCGGCGCGCCGTTCCTCGGCGTCTCCAAGCCGGTATTCAAGGCGCATGGCTCCTCCAACGCCCGTGCGATCCGCTCCGCCATCATGCAGGCGATCCGCTATGTCGAAGGCGATGTGGTCAAGACCATCGAGGAAAATATCGATCAGATGACGATTTCGTATTGACAGGACGCGTACGGTCGCATATTATCTTACTAGGACGGTGTGATTCTGTCCTGTATTTCCAAGATTTGAGAAAGATGGGGGGTAGGAGTGTTGGTATTCGAAAAGGTTTGCAGCATTCTCGCCGAGCAGTTCGGCGTCGACGCAGACACGCTGACCAGAGAGACCGCTTTCGTTGAAGATCTGGGCGCAGATTCTCTCGATGTGGTTGAGCTGATGATGAGCATCGAAGAGGAGTTCGACATCGGCGAGATCAGCGAAGAGGAAGCAGCAACGATTAAGACCATCGGCGATCTGGTTGCACGCATCGGCGATGATGATTGATGAAACAAATATGCGAGACCCTGCCGCACGCAGGGTCTCACTTCATTCTCACAAACCCCAATGGAAAGGAGACGTACGATGAAGGAAGACGAATTGATCTATCAGTTTACCGACGCATCGCTCATGACGACGGCGATGACGCATTCTTCCTATGCCAATGAGCATCGGGATCTGCACATGCAGAACAACGAACGACTGGAGTTTCTTGGCGATTCCATACTGGGATTGGTTTCGGCAGACTATGTATTCCACCGCTATCCGAATGTGCCGGAGGGTCAGCTGACCAAGGTGCGCGCGGCGGTTGTCTGCGAGAAAACCCTGTATGAGGTGGCCAAGGAGCTTGGACTGGATCATCACCTGCTGCTCGGACACGGCGAGGAGATGGGAGGCGGACGGCAGAGACCGTCTATTCTGGCCGACTCGGTGGAGGCGTTGATCGGCGCGATCTATCTGGACGGCGGACTGGAGGCGGCGCGGTCATTTATCATGACCTTCCTGCCGGCGAAGGTGGATCTGGCGGAGGCAGGACACGCATTCCGCGACTACAAGACCGCCCTGCAGGAGATCGTTCAGAAAAACCGTCAGGAGACCCTGCAGTACCGGCTGAGCGGGGAGTCCGGACCGGATCACGACAAGCGGTTTACCGTACAGGTTCTGCTCAACAGCAATATCTTTGCCGAGGGCATCGGAAGGAGCAAGAAGGAAGCCGAGCAGATGGCGGCGCGTTCCGCGCTGGAGCTGATGGGGAAACTCTGATGGCATCCATTCTGCCGGTGTTTGTTCCGCACGCGGGCTGTCCCTGCCGCTGTGTGTTCTGCAATCAGCACGCGATTGCAGGGCAGACCGAGCTGATGACGGCGGTGCGCGCGCGGGAACTGCTGGAGGAGGGACTCTCCCGTCTGCCGGTGGGGAGCCGGCCGCAGGCGGCGTTTTACGGTGGGAGTTTTACCGCGATTGCCGAGGAACAGCAGGAGGAACTGCTGTCGGTGACGGATGAACTGATCGGCGCGGGACGGCTGTCGGATGTGCGCATTTCGACCCGGCCGGATGCGATAACACCGGAGATTCTCGAGCGGCTGAGGCGCCATCATGTGACGACGGTGGAACTGGGCGCGCAGTCGATGGACGAAGCGGTTCTGCTGGCGTCGGGGCGCGGACACACGGCACAGGACACACGGCGGGCATCCGCACTGGTCAAACAGGCGGGAATGACGCTGATTCTGCAGACGATGGTCGGACTGCCGGGAAGCACGCGGGAGACCGAACGCGAGACGGCGCGGCGCATCGCGGCGCTGCATCCGGACGGCGTACGCATCTATCCGGTGGTCGTCCTGCCGGACACCGAGCTGTATGAGCGGTATCGGCGCGGCGCGTACCGGTCGCTCGAGCCGGAGGAAGCGGCGGAATGGTGTGCGGACATGCTGGAGGTATTTCTCGCGGAGGACATTCCGGTCATCCGGGTCGGACTCAATCCGAGCGAGGATCTGCATGCGCAGGCAGCCGCCGGCGCCTATCATCCGGCGATGGGAGACCTTGCGTACAACGCGCTGTGGTACCGCCGTCTGCGGGAGCAGCTGGAGCACAGTGAGGACGGTGTTCTGACCGTTCCGCGGCGCGAGCTGTCGCGGGCAATCGGTCAGCGGCGGTGCAATCTGATGCGTCTGAGGAAGGAATTTCCGGAGCGGAATATCCGAATCGCCGCGGCGGAGGAAAAATGAGAACAGCAAACGGGACAGAACCGCTGAGTTCTGTCCTTTTTCGTTTCCGCAATCCGCAAGCGGACAAATGACGGAAATCGGTTTGAATGAGCAGTTTGATTGTATCATTTTGAGCAATTTTGCGTTCCTGCCGGGATTTCACATTGCACGCGGCGGGAAAACATGGTATGCTAGTATAGAACTATAATGGGATGATATCGAAAACCGATCATATGAGGTGTTTTTTTGTATTTAAAATCGTTGGAACTGCAGGGCTTTAAGTCCTTTCCGGATCGCACGACGATTCGGTTTTCCGATGGGATGACCGCGATTGTCGGACCGAACGGAAGCGGAAAATCGAATATCTCGGATGCGGTGCGCTGGGTGCTGGGCGAGCAGTCGACCAAGAGCCTGCGCGGTGATAAAATGGAGGACGTCATCTTCGGCGGTACGGCAAAGCGCGGACGCATGGGCTTTGCGCAGGTCACGCTGATTCTGGACAATGCCGAGGTGCGGTTTCCGATTGATGCGGCAGAGGTCATGGTGTCCCGCCGCTATTACCGGTCTGGCGAGAGCGAATATTTCCTCAATAAAAAGCGCGTCCGCCTCAAGGACGTCCGGGAGCTGTTTATGGACACCGGACTGGGACGGGATGGCTATTCGATCATCGGACAGGGACGCATTGATGAAATCCTGTCCGCCAAGAGCGTCGACCGCCGCGAGGTCTTTGAGGAGGCGGCCGGCATCACCAAGTTCCGCACGCGCAAGGGCGAGGCGGAAAAGCGTCTGGAACAGACCGACAACAATCTCGCGCGCATCCGCGATGTGTGGAATGAGCTGGAGGCGCGCTCCGGTCCGCTGCAGAAACAGGCGGAGACTGCAAAACAGTATCTGGTTCTGCATGACGAGCTGCGCGTCCACGAGGTATCGCTCTGGATGGATGCGCTGGACGGCATGAAGGATGCGATTGAGGCGGGAGAACAGGCGCTGCGCACGGCGCAGACCGACCTGCAGAAAGCGCAGGAGGAACAGAACACACGATACCAGACGATAGAACAGCTGGAATTTGAGATACAGGCGGCGGAGATGCAGACCGAACAGCTGCGCACGGAGCAGGCGCAGACCGAGGCTGAGCAGGCCGAGCGGGCACAGCGCACTGCGGTGCTTGAAGAGAGCCGCCGCAACGCCGCACAGAATATTGAGCTGGCGAAACAGCAGATTGCATCGCAGGACGAACAGCGTCAGGCGATTGCATCGCAGAAGCAGACGCGTCAGGCGCGGATGAAAGAGCTCGCCGAAGAGATGGAGGCCGTCCGGCTTCAACAGCAGGAGACGGCGTTTCAAATCGAGGAGACCGCCAAACGCGGCGGAGACGGACAGCGCGAGGTCGAACAGCTTCGCCGTGCGGCAGAGCAGTACGCCGAACAGATTTTTGCCCTGCAGAACGAGCAGACCGCGGTCAAGACCCAGCTCGAGGCGATGGAACAGCGCCATGGGTCGATTGCGGAGGAAATCCAGAGCGCACAGGCGCGGGCGGAGCAGGAGCGCGGGACACAGTGCGAAATGCGGCGCACGCAGGAGCGGCTCGAGGAGGACATCCGTGCGCAGGAGGAGGACCTCGCCGAACAGCGTGAGATTGCCTCCCGACTGACGGCACAGCTGCAGGATGCGCGCGCGGCGCACGGACGCCTGCATTCAACCCTGCTCGACAGCAGAAACCGCATCCGGATGCTGCGCGAACTGCAGAAGGATTACGAGGGCTTTTCCCGTGCGGTCAAGCTGGTCATGAACCGGGCGGAGTCCGGTCAGCTGGACGGCGTACACGGACCGGTGTCCTCCCTCATTCAGGTAGACGACCGATATGTCACCGCGATTGAGACCGCACTCGGCGCGGCGGCATCCAATATTATCATCGACACACCGGAGGATGCCAAGCGGGCGATTCAGATGCTCAAGCGGAGCGACGGTGGACGCGCGACCTTCCTTCCGGTGGATACCATCCGGCCGATGACGCTGAACGAGCGCGGACTGGAGTCGCAGGAGGGATTCTGCGGCATTGCCGCCGATCTGGTCGAATGCGACGCGGTGTACCGCGATATCATTGCCAATCTGCTCGGACGCACGGTCGTGATGGAGAATCTCGACTGCGCACTCGCGATGGCACGGCGGCATCGCAACCGATTCCGCATTGTCACACGGGATGGACAGGTCATCCACGCCGGCGGTTCGCTGACCGGCGGCTCAACCGGACGCTCCTCCGGCATTCTGTCCCGGGCAAACCAGCTTAAGGCGCTGGAGGAAAAGGAGCGCATTCAGTCCGCTCAGCTCAAGGAGCTGGAGGCGCGCGGCACGGAGATTGCGGCGCAGGCAGAGGATGCCGGGGAGATGGCACAGGCGGCGGCAGAACTGCTGGGTGCCAACCGGCAGAAGCTTGCGGCACAGCAGGCGGCGGCGCATCAGCATCAGCTCCTGCTGGACAGCGTCGAGCAGGCTGCGGCACAGCTGTGCGCCGAGCGGGACAATGCCGACCGCCTGCGGACGGAGTATGAACAGCGCATTGCGGCACTTGAGACCGAACTTCAGAACAAACGAACCGAGCGCGGACAGGCGGAGAGCCGTGCGGCACAGGCGGAGCAGGCTGGACAGCAGACTGCAGACCGCCTGCGGGAGCTGAGCGAACAGCAGGCGCTCCTGCGCACGCGCATGGTTCAGGCACAGACCGAGACGGATGCCCATCAGCAGGCACTTCACGATCTGCAGGCACTGCTTGTCGGTGCGGAACAGAGCGCACAGGAGGCACAGCAGCGCATCACATCGTATGAGCGCCAGCGCGAGGCGGATGCGGCGGAGCTGACCGGACTGGCGGAAAAGACCGAACAGACCGCACAGCAGCTGACAGAACTGCAGCAGCGCATCCGAGACGGGGTGCAGCAGCGCACCCGGCTGGAAACCAACAAAACCGAACAGAATAAGCTGGCACAGGCGCTGTCCGCGCAGATTGTCTCGCTCGAGCGCGAGGTGGCGCGGGCGGAGGCGAACACGGCGCGCATCCGCGGCGAGGAAAAACAGCTGCTGGACAAGCTGTGGGAGAACTACGAGCTGACGCCGACGGCGGCACGCAGCACCGCACAGCCGGTTGAGAACCGTTCCACAGTCGAAAAGCGGGCGGCGGCACTGCGCAGTGAGATCCGCAAGCTCGGTCCGGTCAATCTCGCGGCGATTGAAGAATACGACACGCTGTCCGAACGGCTGACCTTCCTGACCGAACAGAAGGACGACCTCGAGAAGGCGGAGGAGGAACTGCGCAAGATCATTGCGGAGCTGACGGTGCAGATGCAGGATGTGTTTGCCGAATCGTTCGCCCTGCTCAATCAGTACTTCGGCGAGACCTTCCGCGAGATGTTCGGCGGCGGCAGTGCGGAGCTGTGTCTGGAGGACGAGAGCGATATCCTCGGATGCGGCATTGAGATCCGCGTCACACCGCCGGGAAAATCCGTGAAAAACCTGTCTCTGCTGTCCGGCGGAGAAAAGGCATTCGTCGCGATTGCGCTGTATTTTGCGATCATGAAGGTGCGTCCGACGCCCTTCTGCATTCTAGACGAGATCGAGGCGGCGCTGGACGATGTCAACGTCACGCGGTATGCGCAGTATCTGCGCCGGCTGTCGGACAAGACGCAGTTCATCGTCATCACCCACCGCCGCGGCACGATGGAGGAGGCTGACATGCTGTACGGCGTCACGATGCAGGAACAGGGCGTCTCCAAACTGCTGATGCTCAATATCCGCGAGGTGGAGGATCAGCTGGGTATTGAATTATAACAACCATCACAACCATGAAACCGAAAAAGGAGGGTTCCGGGATGGGATTTTTCGATAAAATCAAACAGGGACTGAAAAAAACCAGCGACGCGGTGGCTGAGTCCATCGGCGATGTGTTCGCGTCGTTTGTCAAGGTGGATGAGGATCTGCTCGAGGAGCTGGAGGAGGCGATGATTCTGGCGGATCTCGGCGTCACGACGGCGACCGAGGCGGTGGATCGTCTGCGCGACTATGCCAAGCACGAGCGCATCAACACCAAAGAGGAACTTCGCGCGGCGCTCAAGGGAATTCTGTGCGATATGATGCAGGAGGACACCGGACTGACGATGGAGACCACGCCGTCCGTCGTGCTGGTCATCGGCGTCAACGGCGTCGGCAAGACCACGACCATCGGCAAGATGGCGGCGGCATTTGCCGCGGAGGGCAAGCGCGTGATGCTGGCGGCGGCGGATACCTTCCGTGCGGCGGCGGCCGATCAGCTGTCCATCTGGGCGGAGCGCTCGGGAGCGGACATTGTCCGCCATCAGGAGGGCGCAGATCCGGCGGCGGTGGTCTTTGACGCGATTGCGGCGGCAAAGGCGCGCGGATGTGATGTCATTCTGGTGGACACGGCCGGACGTCTGCACAACAAGGCAAATCTGATGAATGAGCTCAATAAAATTGACCGCGTCATTTCGCGCGAACTGCCGGATGCCAGCCGGGAGACCCTGCTGGTGCTGGATGCGACGACCGGACAGAATGCGGTATCGCAGGCGGAGCAGTTCAACAAGGCGGCAAAGCTCACCGGCATTGTGCTGACCAAGCTGGACGGCACGGCAAAGGGCGGTATTGTCATTGCGATTTCCGCCGGACTGGGCGTACCGGTCAAGTATGTCGGCGTCGGCGAGGGAATCGACGATCTGATGCCGTTTGAACGGGAGGCATTTGTGGATGCCCTGCTCCCGAATGACGAAGAATAAACAGGAGGAAATGAATATGGCAAGACCGGATCTGCGGCGCAGCGATGAGATGCGCAAGGTGAAGATCATTCCGGATTATACCATGCACGCGGAGGGCTCGGTGCTCATCTGCGTCGGCAATACCAAGGTTATTTGCAATGCGACGGTGGAGGAGGATGTTCCGCCGCATGTCAGAGGTACCGGACGGGGATGGGTGACCGCGGAGTACAGCATGCTCCCGCGTGCGACCAATACCAGAAACCGCCGCGATATCTCCAAGCTCAAGCTGAACGGCCGCAGTGCGGAGATTCAGCGTCTGATCGGACGCAGTCTGCGTGCGGTGACCGACATGGAGGCGCTCGGCGAGCGTCAGATCATCGTCGACTGCGACGTCATTCAGGCGGACGGCGGCACGCGCTGTGCGTCCATCACCGGCGGCTTTGTCGCGCTGTATCTGGCGTGCCGCAAGCTGGTTGACGAGGGCGTGCTGGACAAGCTCCCGCTGACCGGACAGGTTGCGGCGGTCAGCGTCGGCATCTGGGAGGACGAGCCGATTCTCGACCTCGCCTATCAGGAGGATTCCCACGCGATTGTGGATGCAAACTTTATCATGACGGATCTCGGCGAGTTTGTGGAGATTCAGGGAACCGGCGAGGGCCGTCCGTTTACCAAGGAGGAGCTCAATAAGCTGATGTCCCTGGCGCGCCGCGGCGTTGCCAAACTGTGCCGCGAACAGCGGAAGATCACCGGAGAAATACGTTAACCACCGATACGAAAGAAGGGGAGACCGATGAGGTTTTATCTGGCATCTCGAAACAAGGGGAAAATGAGAGAGCTGACCGAGATCCTCGCGCCGCTCGGCATCGAGCTGAAACCGCTTCCGGAAGACTTTCCGGAGATTGAGGAGAACGGAACGACATTTGAGGAAAACGCAAAGATCAAGGCGAGAACGGTCAGCGCAGTGCTGGGCGCACCGGCGATTGCGGACGATTCCGGCCTGGAGGTCGCGGCACTCGGCGGAGAGCCGGGCGTCTATTCCGTCCGCTGGGCAGGAGAAAACAAGACAGATCACGAACGCAATGTCCTGCTGCTTGAGCGCATGCGCAGTGTGCCGGAGAACGAGCGCGGGGCAAAATTCGTCTGCGTGGCGGCCTGTGCATTCCCGGACGGCAAGACGCTTGCGGTCCGCGGAGAGTGCCGCGGCACGATCCTCGACGAGGAACGCGGAACCGGCGGATTCGGCTATGACCCGATTTTCTGCGTACCGGAATACAGCTGCACGTTCGGTGAGCTGGAGCCGGAGGTAAAGAATTCCATCTCGCACCGTGCCCGCGCGTTCGCCGCGCTGGGAAGTACCCTGCGTGCGTATCTTGAGACAATAGGAGAAGAATAAATGGAACTGACAAGCAAACAGCGCGCACAGCTGCGCGGACTGGCGAACACGCTGGATGATATGGTGCTGATTGGAAAGAGCGGTCTGACCGATTCGGTGCTTCGTGAGATTGACAGTGTCCTTGCAAAGAAGGAACTGGTCAAGATTAAAATTCTGGAATCGGCGATGATGACACCGCGCATGGTACAGTCGGTTGTATGTGAGGAGCTGGATGCGGCTCCGGTACAGTGCATCGGCACCAAGGCGGTGATCTACCGCGAGGCGGTGGAGCCGGAAGACCGCAAGATTGTTCTGATTGGCAAATGAGAAAAATCGGTATCTTAGGCGGTACATTCAACCCGCCGCACAACGGACATATCCATGCGGCGCGGCAGGCGCAGCAGGCGCTGGGACTGGACGGCATTATGTTTCTGCCGGACAACATTCCGCCGCACAAGGAGCTGCCTGTGGGATCGGCGGACACCCGTCAGCGGCTTGAGATGACACGGCTGGCGGCGCTGGAAATTCCCGGCGCGGAGGTGTCCGACATCGAGCTGCGGCGCGGCGGACGGAGCTATACGGTGGACACGCTGACTGCGCTGACCGCCGCCAATCCGGACACCGAATACCATTTCATCATGGGAACGGACATGGTGCTCTCGCTGCGCCGATGGTATCGCCCCGAGGAGATCTGCCGTCTGTGTGCGCTGGCGGTGGTGGCGCGCGACGATGCCGACCGCGCCGCGATTGCACAGGCGGTGCAGGAGTACCGCGCGGAGTGGAACGCGGTGATATCCATCGTTGACTGTCCGGCACTGCCGATGTCATCGACCGAGCTGCGCTCCTCGCGGGAGGCGCTCGCACAGATGGTTCCGGCCAGTGTGCTGGCATATATTCAGAAAAACCGGCTGTACGGCTGGAATGAGTGACAACAGACAGAAAGAACGATCATGTCATGATTTGACCGCGATTCTGTGAGGATGAGAAACGGAGGTCAGTAAAAATGATTTGCACGGAGGAAATGCGCAGAGAGATTCTGTCCCGCCTGTCGGGCTACCGGCTCAAGCACACGCTGGGGTGCGAGAAGGCCGCCCGGAAACTGGCGAAAAAGTTTGGAGAAGACGAGGAAAAGTGCGCTTTTGCCATGCTCTTACACGATATTACGAAGGAATTTTCTAAGGAACAGCAGTTGAACTTGTGTGAGAAATACGGTATAATACCAAAAGGTGTGGAACAGACCGAGTGGAAAATGCTCCACGGCAAGACTGCGGCGGCGATTGCACAGCATGAGTACGGTGCGCCGCAAGACGTGGTGGATGCGATTGCATACCACACGACCGGACGGGCAAACATGACAAAGATCGAGAAGATCGCCTATCTGGCGGATTATATCGAAGAGAACCGCGATTTTGAAGGGGTAAAAACCGCGAGGAAGCTGGCATACCGAGATATGGACAAAGCACTGCGCTATTGTTTCGACTCCTCCCTGCGTGAGCTCATTCACCGCGGGAAGAAAATTCACTCGGATACCGTGGAAGCGCGAAACAGTCTGCTTTCCGACTGATGCCGTACGTGGGGGATGAAACAGAAGATGAAACAAGGACCTTCCAAAGGTCGGGTGATGCGCACGCTGCTGCTGATTGTGTGCCTGATTGTAGGGATTGCGGCGGCAGCGTACATCGGCGTGACCTATTGGATTGACGAATATGGTGATTTGACCCGATATGTCTGGGAAGAATCCGACGGGATGACCCGTCGGGAGGATGTGTACACGCTGTTGATTGCGGCGACCGATGAGGGACAGGAACGAGCCGACTCGATCATGGTCGCAACATTTGACTTTCAGGAACAGACGGTCGGCGTGCTGAATATCCCGCGCGATACGCTGGTGGACACCGAGCGTGAGGCGGACGGCAAGAAGATCAACGCCGCGTTCGGCGAGGGAATCCAACAACTGAGCAACGAGGTCGCCTCGGTGATCGGATTCAAGCCGGACAGCACGATGGTACTGAACTTTGACGGAATCGCCTCGATTGTGGATGCCATCGGAGGCATCGACTACACCGTGCCGTTTGACATGAATTATCATGACAAATCGCAGGGTCTTTCGATTGAATTGAAAGAGGGACTGCAGCACCTGAACGGCAAGCAGACTGTCGAGTTTCTGCGCTGGCGTCACAACGACGACGGCACCGGATACGAGGACGGCGATGTCGGACGGGTACAGAAACTGCAGGAGTTTCTCAAGGTATTCGCGTCACAGGTATTTCAGCCGAAAAACCTGATCAAGATGCCGAAGATGATCCGGCTGCTGGGGGAGAATGTGGACACCGATCTGACGCAGGCACAGCTCGCCTGGCTCGCCCTGCAGGGAATGCAGATGGATATGTCGGAGGTTCACACCGATACGCTGATCGGCGATAATGCGAGGATCGACATCAACATGGGCTATTGTCTCTGGTATTATATCCTGGATGAGGATATGGTGCTGGATCAGATCAATCAATCGTTCAGCCCATACAGCAATGAAATAACAGATCTTGATATTGTGACGCCGGACACCATTCCGGGAGCATACAGTCCCAATTGGATCGAGGAAAAATCCTACCGCTACGCGATGGCGGGACTGGAGTTCAACTACGAGCCGCCGGTCACGGAGGACGGATACACGGAGGATTCCGAACCCTACGGTTCGTATGACGACGGGTACAGCGACTATGATGATTCGTATGACTCGTACGATTCTTATGACGACGATGACTATGACGATTACGATGATTACGACGACACGGATGCGTATGATTCGGATGACTGGTGACCAAACAATCGTCACACCGGATGCGGTGTGAACAGTGAGGAGTATACAATTATGAAGGAAACAACCGAACGGTATGTAAAGGCGATGGCGGAAGCGCTGGAGAGCAAGAAGGGACAGGACATTGAGGTGCTCAAGGTCTCCGAACTGACCTCGCTCACCGAGTATTTTGTCATCTGCACCGCGACCTCGACCACGCAGGTCAAGGCGCTGGCGGACGAGGTCGAGTTCCGCCTGAAGAAGGACTTTGAGGTCGCGCCGCACCACATTGAGGGACACGATTCCGCAAGCTGGATTCTGCTGGACTACGGCTTTGCGCTGGTTCATGTGTTCCTGGAGAGCGCACGCACGTTCTACGGACTGGAAAAGCTCTGGAAAGACGCCGCACCGGTCGACATCACTACCCTGTAAATCAACACGCAAGTGTTTACAATTTTGTCTGATGGGAGATCATATCATTGGAAAAATATAATTTTAAGAAGATTGAAAAGAAATGGCAGGATGTCTGGGATGAAAAGCAGGCATTCGCCGCAGGAACCGACTATTCCAAGCCGAAGTTCTATGCACTCGTAGAGTTCCCGTATCCGTCGGGGGCCGGTCTGCATGTCGGCCATCCGCGTTCGTACACGGCGCTGGATATCGTTGCCCGCAAGCGCCGCATGCAGGGCTACAATGTCCTGTATCCGATGGGATGGGATGCATTCGGTCTGCCGACTGAGAACTTTGCGATCAAGAACCACGTGCATCCGGCTGAGGTCACCAAGCAGAATGTTGCCCGCTTCAAGAGCCAGCTGAAGAGCCTCGGTCTGTCGTTTGACTGGAACCGTGAGATCAACACCACCGATCCGAGCTACTACAAGTGGACGCAGTGGATTTTCCTCCAGCTGTTCAAGCACGGTCTGGCATACAAGAAGGAGATGGCGGTCAACTGGTGCACGAGCTGTAAGTGCGTTCTGGCGAACGAAGAGGTTGTCAACGGCGTCTGCGAGCGCTGCGGCAGCGAGGTTGTCCGCAAGAATAAGAGCCAGTGGATGCTCAAGATCACCGAGTACGCACAGCGTCTGATCGACGATCTGGACGATGTCGACTATATCGAGCGCGTCAAGAGCCAGCAGAAGCACTGGATCGGACGCTCCACCGGCGCAGAGGTCGACTTCAAGACCACCGAGGGCGACACCCTGACCGTCTACACCACCCGTCCGGACACCCTGTTCGGCGCGACCTACATGGTCATCTCTCCGGAGCATCCGATGGTCGAGAAGTGGGCGGACAAGCTCGCTAACATCGATGCGATCCGCGCTTACCGCGAGGAGGCGGCACGCAAGTCCGACTTCGAGCGCACCGAGCTGGTCAAGGAAAAGACCGGCGTTCAGCTGGACGGCGTCCGCGCGATCAATCCGGTCAACGGACGGGAGATCCCGATCTTCGTCTCGGACTACGTTCTGATGAGCTACGGCACCGGCGCCATCATGGCGGTACCGGCACACGATGACCGCGACTGGGACTTTGCAAAGAAGTTCAATCTGCCGATTATTGAGGTTGTCAAGGGCGGCAACGTACAGGAAGCGGCGTTCACCGACTGTGCGACCGGCATCATGGTCAACTCCGGTTTCCTGGACGGCATGACCGTCGAGGAGGCAAAGACGGCAATTACCGAGTTCCTCACCAAGGAGGGCGTCGGCCATGCCAAGGTCAACTACAAGCTGCGCGACTGGGTATTCTCCCGTCAGAGATACTGGGGCGAGCCGATTCCGCTGGTATACTGTGAGAAGTGCGGATGGGTTCCGGTTCCGGAGGATCAGCTCCCGCTGACCCTGCCGAACGTCGAGTCGTATGAGCCGACGGACGACGGTGAATCCCCGCTGGCTGCCATGACCGACTGGGTCAACACGACCTGTCCGTGCTGCGGCGGTCCGGCAAAGCGTGAGACCGATACCATGCCGCAGTGGGCGGGTTCCTCCTGGTACTTCCTGCGCTATATGGATCCGCACAACAACGATGCACTGGCATCCAAGGAAGCACTCGAATACTGGGGTCAGGTCGACTGGTACAACGGCGGCATGGAGCACACCACGCTGCACGTACTGTACTCCCGTTTCTGGCACAAGTTCCTGTATGATATCGGCGTTGTTCCGCACAAGGAGCCGTACCACAAGCGCACGAGCCACGGCATGATTCTGGGTCTGAACCCGCACAGTTTTGTTAATCTGCCGGCAGACGAGCAGAAGAAGCTGATTGAGGAGTTCGGCAGCGAGAAGGAAGCCAAGAAGCATCTGGTCGAGAAGTACGGCGAGATGGCAGAGCATCCGATCGTCAAGATGTCCAAGTCGCTGGGCAATGTCGTCAATCCGGACGAAACCGTCGACGAGTACGGCGCGGACACCATGCGTCTGTACGAGATGTTCATCGGCGACTTTGAGAAGGCGGCGGCATGGTCGCAGAAGGCGATCAAGGGCTGCAAGCGCTTCCTCGACCGCGTCTGGGCGCTGTATGAGAAGGTACAGCCGGGCGATGTGTACAGCAAGCAGAACGAGGTCATCATGCACCGCACGATTCAGAAGGTCTCCGAGGACATCGAAAACCTCAAGATGAACACCGCGATTGCACAGATGATGACCCTGCTCAACCAGTTCTACGACAAGGGCGTCAACATGGCGGAGTACAAGACCATGCTGATCCTGCTCAATCCGTTTGCGCCGCATATCACGGAGGAGCTGTGGCAGATGTGCGGTGAGAGCGATCTGCTCAGCCTGTATACCTGGCCGTCCTTCGACGAGGCAAAGACCGTTGAGTCCACGGTTGAGATGCCGATTCAGGTCAACGGCAAGATCAAGGCGAAGATTCAGGTTCCGCAGGGATGCGACAAGGACACCGCACTGGAGATCGCGATGGCGGACGAAAAGGTCATCGCGGCGGTCGACGGCAAGAAGGTTGTCAAGTCCATTGTTGTCCCGAATAAGATTATCAATCTTGTTGTCAAGTAAAACTGAAACTTGTACTTGACAGGCAAGCGGCAAGAAGATATAATATATTTACGGCATTTTGGCCGTATGTCCTTAAAAGCGTTATTTTTGGAACGCGCGGAGGGAGGGAAAACAATGTCGGAAATCCGCGTAAAGGAAAACGAGTCTCTGGACAGCGCTCTGAGAAGATTCAAGAGATCGTGCGCAAAGGCGGGTGTGCTTTCCGAGCTTCGCAAGCGTGAGCATTATGAGAGCCCGAGCGTAAAGCGTCGTAAGAAGTCCGAGGCAGCACGCGCAAAGAGAAAGCGCTACTAATATCGCATCATGAATGGAAACACCGAAGTACATGGTACTTCGGTGTTTTTGTGTCTGCCGAATAAAAAACGCTCCGCCCGCATATCCTACGGGTGGAGCAGAAATCAAACAGCCGCGTCGGGAAGACGCAGATGCGGCAGGGAAGATGAATAAACCGAACGGTTCGATTCCTGTGCCTCCCATGCCGCAGTCAGCAGGACTTCCGTTTGGAAGCGCTGCGGGAGAAATTCCGATTTGCCGATGGAGCAGGTCGGAATTTCTTTTTTGTTCAGCTTTCGAATCCGAGCAGCAGGGACTGCGGCTCCGCATAGTAGCTGCACAGACCGCGCGTCGGATGAATGTCGCAGCGAACCGCACCGAATGCCTTCTTAATCTGCTTTCTGAGCGCCTCCGCCGCCGGCTGATTGCCGTTGTGTGCGATGATGACTCGTCCGCCGGAATATCCGCGCTTTTTCATGTGCTCGATCATACAGATGATCGCCCGCTGATCGCCGCGGCACTTGTCCAGCATCTCCAGCGCACCGACTTCGTTTGCCGTGCCGACAACGCGGATGCCGAGCAGACTGATTCCCTTGGCGACCACACGGTTCATCCGGCCGTTTTTGGCGAGATTGTCGATGGATGCCAGCGAGAACAGCAGATGGGTGTGATGCATATAGTTGTGGGCGGCTCGGTCAATTTCCTCGGCGGATGCACCCGCGAGGATCATCTCGCGGATTTTTTCGATGAGCAGAACCATCTCCGGTCCGGTGGAGAGGGTGTCGTAGACATAGACCTTCCGTCCTGGATGCTCCTTTTCATACATCTGCTTGGCGATATTCGCCGTGTCATAGGTGCCGGACAGCTTGCTGGTCAGCGTGACGCAGAAAATCGTCTCGGCATCGCCGAATGCGGCCTTCCACGTGCCCGGATTGGGGCAGGTGGTGGAGGAGGGACCATTGTGGGCGTCCAGCGCCGCCTGCATGGCGGTCAGGTCGGTAGAAGGAACATCGACAAATTCCTGATCGCCCACCAGAATGTGGAGCGGCGCGGAGGCAAATTCCACGCGGCTCAGGGTGGAGATGTTTGCGGAGGAATCCGCGACAATTTTATAGGGATAACGCATAGGGTCTCCTTTCACAATGAACAAATGAGATATAATAAATCTTGTTATCGGTTTTTTAAAAACCTATCAAAGGATATTATACACGGGATGAGAAAAAAGTCAAGGTATAAAAAACCGGTATTGAAGTTTTTTGAAAACCGATATATACTAATAAGAAAGGAGCGAAGGATATGGATAACCGAATGCAGGAGTTCCGCATGCCGCGGTATCATGAGATTCCGGATGTGGGACTCTATCTGGAACAGACAATCAAATATATCAACAGCTGTCTCGCGCCGCTGGACATCGCGGTTACGGCGTCGATGGTGAGCAATTACGTCAAGAAGGGATACGTCGACCGGCCGATCAAAAAACAGTATTATGCCGAGCAGATCGCGTACCTGCTGTTTCTCGCGCTGGCGAAGCAGACCCTGTCGATGGAGAACATCGCGGCGCTGTTTGCCCTGCAGAAAAAGACCTATCCGGGGCAAATTGCGTATGATTATTTCTGTCAGGAGCTGGAGGATCGGCTTGCGGCGACCTTTCAATCCGTACCGGTGCCGGAGACGGTGGACGCGGAGATGCCGTTTGCCAAGCGGACGCTGCGCAGTGTGATTATCGCGCTGTCGCACATCATCTATCTGAATTATTGTTTTCAGAATATGTCGGAGGAGATGGAATAAAGGCGGACGCTGGACGGCGGACCAAAAATATGGTATGCTGATACTATCAAATACAGCGGCGGATGCCGCCGGATGGAGGAATGCAGAATGAGCAAATGGAACAGTTTTTTCCGCGGAATGGCAATGCTTTGCCTGGGAATGGTGATTGGTTTCCTGATTTCCCCGATCAAGCAGGGCGTTCGGATATCCATCGGCAGCAACAACCGCGGCTCCAATCTGATGAATCAGGGATTTGACGATGAGTTCGACGAGGAAGAGTATCTCGATGAGGATGATTTCGAGCCGGACTTTGAGACGCCGGACGATGACGACGATGATGTCGTGCCGTTCTGATCAAGACCATAAGCAAACCGGTCAGACCATGGGTCTGACCGGTTTTTTCTGTACACCCCATCGGATTTCTGATATAATACAAACTCGATAAGGAGTTGAAAACATGCAGGAACGAAAATCTGCGTTTTTGGTGCTCGCGGCGGGCACCCTGTGGGGATTGATCTCCCTGTTTGTCCATATGTTGTCCGACTGCGGCATGCAGTCCCTGCCGATTGTCTGCTTCCGCAATGTGCTTGCGGCGCTGATACTCGGCATCTGGCTTGCGATCCGAAATCCCGGACTGCTAAAAATCCGCCTGCGCGACTGCTGGATGTTTCTCGGCACCGGCGTTGTCAGCATCGCGCTGTTCAATTACTGTTATTTTGTGACGCTGCAGCATGCGAGCGTGGCGGTCTCGGTCCTGCTGCTGTATACTTCGCCGGTGTTTGTCATGCTGTTTGCGCGTCTGCTGTTCGGCGAGCCGCTCACGCGGCGCAAGCTGACGGCGCTCGTGATGACCGTGTTCGGCTGTGCCTGCGTCACCGGTGTGTTCTCCGAAGCACAGCATCTGCCGCTGATCTATCTGCTCACCGGTCTTGGCTCGGGGTTGTTTTATGGACTGTACAGTATCTTTGGGAAAAAAGCACTCGCCCGCTATTCGACGGAGACCGTTACATTCTACACATTTGCGGTTGCGGCCGCCGCGACACTGCCGTTTTCGGCATCAAACTGTGTGTCCGTCGTATCGTCACATCCGCAGACCCTGCTGGTCGGTGTCGGATTGGCACTGTTTTGTACGGTGCTCCCGTTCCTGTGCTATACCTCCGGCCTGAAGGGGATTCCGGCGGGACGTGCGGCCGTTCTTGCGACAGCGGAGCCGCTTGTGGGAACGGTCACGGGAATTGCGGTGTTCGGCGATTCGTTTTCGCCGTCGACCGCGCTCGGTATTCTGCTGGTGCTGACAGCGATTGTGCTGATGAACACACCGGCGCGCATCGGGAGGACACAGCATGGATAATTTTATCTTTAGTCTGGAAGCCACCATGCCGGTATTTCTGGTCATGGTGGTCGGATATTTTCTCCGCCGCATCGGGATGCTCAATGAGTCATTCTGCGCGGTGGCAAACAAATATGTGTTCAAGGTTGCGCTGCCTCTCCTGCTGTTCAAGGATATTGCGGAGACTGACCTGCGGACGGATTTTAATCTGACGTTTGTTCTGTACTGCATGATCGTCACGACCGTGATGTTTCTGGGCATCTGGGCGCTGACCGCGTGGCTGATGCCGGACAAGAGTCTGGTCGGTGCGTTTTCTCAGGCGGCAGCTCGAAGCAGTGCGGCGGTGCTCGGCATCGCGTTTGTGGAGAATATCTACGGCAATGCGGGTCTCACGCCGATGATGATTGTCGCGGCAGTTCCGCTGTTCAACATCTACTCAGTGATCATCCTGACCTTCTCCGCACAGCACCGCGAGAGGGGCGGGGGCGCCATCCGCGCGGCCTGCATCAACGTGCTCAAGAATCCGATCATTCTCGGCATCCTCGCCGGACTGCCGTTCTCCCTGCTCGGCATATCCATTCCGACCATTCCGCTCAAGACCATCACAAGCATCTCCAATACGGCGACGCCGATTGCGTTATTGGTGGTAGGTGCGGGCTTCGAGGGGAGAAAGGCGCTGTCCAAAATCAAGCCGACGGTCATTGCCTCTCTCATCAAACTGGTGATTCTGCCGGCAGTTTTTCTTCCGATTGCGATTGCGTGCGGGCTTGCCGGCGCGGAGATGATTGCGATTCTCATCATGGTCGGCTCTCCGACCACGGTGTCCTGCTACATCATGGCGAAGAATATGGATAACGACGGAGAACTGACCTCCAGCATCATCGTGCTGACTACCCTGCTTTCCTCGGTGACACTGACGTTCTGGATTTTCCTTCTGCGCAGTGTTGGCTTTTTGTAACAAAACGGTTGCAAAATACGGCCCCGGATGGTATACTGAAGTTGATAACAAAACGGTGACAAACTGATGACAATTTGTAAAACCAACTCTGAGGAAAAGGAAGGACAGGCATGAGACTGAAACGTGTTTTTGCACTGCTGCTGACGGGCGCCATCATGGTGCAGTCCGGCGCGGCGCTCGCTGCCGAAAGTCAGACACCGACAGCAGCACAGACGGTCACGGTGCGCACGAGCAGCACCAGTGGAAACAAAGCGACGGTATATCAATTCCTGCGCAAGGCGGGCTTCAACAATGCGGCCGTCTGCGGTATTATGGCGAATATCCAGTGCGAATCCAGTTTTAATCCGGGCGACAAGGTGCTGGATACCAATAATCTGTACAGCTACGGCATCTGCCAGTGGAACGGCAGCCGCTTTACCCGTCTCAAGCAGTGCCGTCCGACGGATTACCATACGCTGAACGGTCAGCTGAACTATCTGGTCTATGAGCTGGAGCGCTATTATCCCCGCGTTTACAATTACCTGCGTTCGGTGCCGAATACGGCCGAGGGCGCCTATCAGGCGGGACACTATTGGTGCTACTACTTTGAGATTCCGGCAAACCGGGCAGCGGTTTCGGTATACCGCGGCAATCTCGCCAAGAATACATACTGGCCGCAGTACAAATCGAACGGAATGGTGGATATCGCGGATGAAGATTCGCCTGCGAAGATTTCTCTCTCCACCTGTAAGGTTCAGTTGTCTACATCGACCTATACGTACAGCGGAAAGAATAAAAATCCCAAGGTGACGGTCAAGGATTCTGCGGGAAAGAAGGTGCCCGCGGGTAATTACACGGTCTCCTATCCGACCGGACGCAAGTCTGTCGGCGTACACACAGTCATGGTGACGGCAAAGGGCGACAAATATACCGGCTCACAGACGGCGCAGTTTACCATCCGCCCGAACGCGACGAGCATCCGCAAGCTGCTTCCGTCGGCACGGGCATTCCGCATTCAGTGGAGCAAAAAGACCATGCAGACTTCGGGATATCATGTTCAGTATGCGCTCGATCAGAACTTTGCGACAGGTCGCAGTAATAAGATCATCAAGAGTGCGAATACGACTTCGGTCAAGATCTCCGGACTGCAGAGAAAAACCACCTATTATGTCCGTGTCCGTACCTTTAAGTTCGTGGACGGCGAGCGGTGCTTCTCGGCATGGTCGGCAGCAAAGCCGGTTGTGACAAAGTAAGAAAAAAAGAACGGTATGAGCAGATTCATACCGTTCTTTTGCTTTTCAGCATGGAATACAGAACTGCACGGCGCCCGGTTCAATCCGCAGGCGGAGGGAGCTGGTGCGGATGATCTCGCCGTCGAAACTGACGCGCACCGGTTCCGGTGTGCGGATATGGACGCGGCGGCAGACTTTCTGCCGGATGTACTTCTGTGCAGTCGGGTTTTTCATATGTGTGCCGGCATGGTAATCCGGGAGGAGCGGCAGAAGCTCGCGCCGGGGCAGCATGCGGATGGAGGATAGGTCCAGCTTTCCGTCGGTCACATCGGCGTTGGGGAGTGCGCGGAATCCGCCACCGCAGTATCCGCCGTTGCCGATGGCACACAGCAGGAATTTGCCGACCTGCATCTCGCCGTCGTCGGTGGAAATCGCCATGGTCTGGCCGAGCGGACGGCGCAGCTCATCGGCGATGGACAGCAGATAGGCAAAGGTGCCGGAGACCAGCGGGAGATTTTTCTTCAGCTGGGCACCGTCGGCGATGTTGCAGTCCAGACCGATGTTGACACCGTTGATCGCAACCTCGCCTGTGTGCGAAACGATCACATCGACCGGGACAGCGTGGCCGCGCATCTGAGCGGCCAGATCAAGGAAGCGGGCGTGTCCACCGAGATTGCGCACAAAGTCATTGCCGGTGCCGCAGGGGACGCAGGCGATCTCGATATTTTTCTGATGGATGGCGCCGCGGACCGCCTCGTTGAGCGTCCCGTCTCCGCCGCAGGCATAGAAGCGGAAACGCCGGCCGGTCTGCGCACAGCGGGAGACCAGGCGCGCGGCATCGCCGGGGAAGCGGGTTTCATACAGGGTATAAGAAATACCGGTCTGTTTGGACGCGGCGCGGATGCGGGGAACCAGCTGAGGAATCATACGGCCGCTGCCTGCCGTCGGATTCAGAAGGAAAACATGATCCATGCGCAATCACCTCACAGATGCTTTTTACCAGTATAACACAGGTGCGACGGAAAACCCAGAGGAATGACGAGAATCCGGGAGGAAAAAACTTGCATGGCGGCAGATCGTGTATTACAATACTACTATAAGGGCGTTTCACGCGACAGTGAACCAATATCATGATGAGGTGAATGAACATGAATGAGAAGCAGATGGCAGGTTATGAAGCTGCGAAGTATGTTAAGGACGGCATGCTGGTCGGTATCGGCACCGGTTCTACCGCATATTATCTGATTGAGAAGCTTGGACAGCGCGTCAAGGAAGAGGGACTGAAGATTCAGTGCGTTTCCACATCGGACGCGTCCACCGAGCAGGCAAAGAGCCTCGGCATCCCGCTGTTGGATACCAATGATGCACCGGTACTCGATATCTGCATCGACGGCGTCGACGAGGTTGACCCGCAGTTCAACGGCATCAAGGGCGGCGGCGGCGCGCTGTTCCGCGAGAAGATTGTTGCGAGCAGCGCCAAGTTCAATATCTGGGTCTGCCACAGCGCAAAGCTGGTTGACGAGATCGGCGATTTCGGCCTTCCGGTTGAGGTTCTGCCGTTCGGCTACAAGCACGTTGTCAAGAAGATGGAGGAGGCTGGTTTTGAGCCGACGCTCCGCATGAACAAGGACGGTTCCATCTACGAGACCAACAACCACAACTACATTCTGGATACCAAGTATACCAACACCAAGTTCGGCAAGGACTATGCCGCAATGGAGGCGTTTCTCAAGGGAACTCTCGGTGTTCTGGAGACCGGTTTCTTCCTCAACCGCACGGATATCATCATTTCCGCCGGTGAGGACGGCATCACAACCATCAAGAATCCGAACAAGTAATCGGCATCACAGCGAATCGGCCGGCAGGAGCAGTCCTGCCGGCCGATTTTGTTCTCTCTCCTTGTCGCATAACCGTTTTTCTGCTATACTGAAGATACTCTAACACAGGAAGGAAGATTTCCATGCTGACACAGGCAAAAAAGGAATTTATCGAATTTATGATGAGTGCAGAGGTACTGCGCTTCGGTGATTTTGTGACAAAGAGCGGACGCAACACCCCGTACTTTGTCAACACCGGCAACTACAAGACCGGTCTGCAGAGCTCCAAGCTGGGCGAATTCTATGCGGCAATGGTCAAGGAGACCATCGGCGATCAGTTTGACGCCATGTTTGGTCCGGCGTACAAGGGCATTCCGCTTGCCACCTCGGTTGCCGGCGCGATGGCGCGCAATTACGGCATCGACAAGCCGTTCTTCTTCAACCGCAAGGAAGCGAAGGATCACGGCGAGGGCGGCTCGATTGTGGGCTACAAGCCGGCAGACGGCGACCGCATCATCATCATCGAGGATGTCATCACCGCAGGCACCGCAATCCGCGAGACCCTGCCGGTGCTGTATGGCTGTGCCGATGTCAAGGTGACCGACATGTTTATCTCGGTAAACCGCTGTGAAATCGGTCAGAATCCGGGCAAGACCGCGGTGATGGAGGTCGGTGAGGAGTTCGGAATCAAGGTTCACTCCCTGATTGACGTCCGTGATATCCATGAGTACCTGAAGGAGCAGGGAGCGTATCAGGAGCTGCTGCCGCTGATGGAATCCTACATGGAGAAGTACTGCGTATTCTGATGGAACGCCGTCCGGAACAAAAAGCAAAATAGCGATGGTTATCGTCGGAGACCGGGTGGAAACCGTATCCGTACGGGAGGCTGTCTGCTCTTTTTTGAGAATATCGCCGCCGCTTTTGCAGACACTGCCGAAGCGGCGGTTTTTTCTCCGTCGGACGGCAGGAATTCTGATGGGAGGAACGCGGGAATATTCCTCTGATGCACGCCGAGGTGCGGAATTTGCCGGCTTTTTTTGTGGAAAATAGAGATGAGAAATCGTTTGGTTTTGTGAAAAATTGAACATGCAGGAATTCGGAATGAAACTTGCAGAACATGGGGAAGTTTTGGGTGCATTTTCCCGGAAAAACGAGGAAATATTCCAAACGTTTTGCAAGATGTATAAAAAAGCAGGAGAATCTGCAGGGGAACTTCATGAAAACGCAAGGTTGAGAGTTGAAGTTTTGGGTATCTCTTGATATAATAATTAAAGCCTGAAATAGAGTGAGAGCTCATTGCATGATCTTGGAGGAGTATGGGTTATGGATAAACGGCAAATCCTACGAGAATGTGCAGAGAATTTAGCACTATTGACGCAGCTCGGTATTTCCGTCGCGGCGCCGCCGATGCTCTGTCTGTATGCGGCGGGCTGGCTCCGTGACCGGTATTCGCTCGGCGGCTGGGTGATGGCTGCCGGACTGATTTTCGGCATAGGCGGAGGCGTGATGAGCGCCTGGCGGTTCTGGCTGATAATCCGGAAGCGATTCGAGGGAAAAGACGGGCGCGGCTCTGGCTCAGGGAAATCAGATGGTATAGGTGGTGAGGAACATCAAGATTGAACAGGCGGTCAAAACCGAAACCAAGCATATCGCCACCGGCGTCACGGCGATGACGGCAGTGATGGTGGTTGCGTTTGCAGTGATTGGACGGTTTGACTACACCGTGCTGCTTGGCGCACTGCTCGGCGGAGGATTCGCGGTGCTGAACTTCTTTCTGATGGCGATGGCGGTACAGCGGTCGGTCAGTCAGGGAGATCCGGCGCGGGCGAGAAAAATCACGCAGAGTTCGTACACAAAGCGGCTTCTTCTCTTGGCTGCAGTGCTGGTTGTCGGAATCAAGGTACCCTATTTTCACTGGGTTGCGACAATCATCCCGCTGTTTTTCCCAAGAATCACCATATTCATCATGACCCTGCCTATTTTTAAGAGAAAGGGGGAAGAATGATCTATGGATCTGAATGTCACCGGTGCGAAAATATACTGCTATCTGTTCGGTAATCCGAATCTGCCGATTACGGAGACGCTGGTCAACACATGGATTGCGATGGCAATCATCGTCGGCGCATGCATTTATCTGACGCATGGCCTGTCCGTCCATCCGACCTCAAAGCGTCAGATCGCAGCCGAATATTTGGTCGGTATGGTTACCAATCTGGTTCACAACAACATGGGTAAGAAGTGGACGAACTTCGTTCCGTTTATCGCGGCGCTCTTTTCGATGTCCGCGGTGGACAACCTCATGGGTCTGACGGGCGCGTTCTCGCCGACCTGTGACCTGAGCACGCTGCTGTCGTGGGCGCTGCTGGTCTTTATTCTGATCACGTATTGGAAGATCCGGACCAACGGCATTGGCGGATATATCAAGGGATATTTTTCGCCGATCCCGGTCATGGCACCGCTGAACCTCATCAGTGAAGTTGCAACGCCGATCTCCATGGCGTTCCGTCACTTCGGTAACATCGCATCCGGCACGGTAATCACGCTGCTGCTGTATTCCGCACTGGAAGCAGTAAACAAGATGCTGTTCGGACTGATTCCGGGCGTCATCGGACAGGTCCTCGGAACGATTCCGTTCCTGGCAACCGGTATCCCTGCAGTCCTGCAGGTTTACTTCGGCGTATTCTCCGGTCTGGTTCAGCCGTTCATTTTCTGTATGCTGACCATGCTGTTTGTTTCCAGCGCCGGAAGCACCGGAGAAGAGTAATCGTATCCCAGAGAAACATGCGAAAGAGAGAGCGCAGATAGATCCTGGAGCGATTCCCCAACTATTCGTATTCATTTATTTCACAATCTATCATTTGGAAAATAAGTTCAGGAGGAACTAATCATGGAAAAAGCAATTGTACTGTGTGGCTCCGCTATTGGTGCAGGTTTAGCAATGATCGCCGGTGTAGGCCCTGGTATCGGCGAGGGTTACACTGCCGGCAAGGCGTGTGAAGCAATCGGCCGTCAGCCGGAGGCTTCCGGCAAGGTTACCTCGACGATGATTCTCGGCTGTGCACTGGCTGAGACCACCGGTATTTACGGTTTCATCGTTGCTCTGATCCTCATGTTCGTCAATCCTTTCATCGGTAAGCTCTAAAAAAAGCGTTTCGCATCAGCGAAAAACCGATTTGTCAGAAAGGAGAAAATGAACGTGGGAGCATTAGAATTTGTTAGTATCGTCCCGTGGACAATTATTGTGCAGCTAGTAAACCTGCTGCTGCTGTTCCTGCTGCTCAAACACTTTCTTTTCAAGCCGATCCAGACTATTCTTGACAAGCGCGCGTCCGAAATCCAGCAGGATTACGACGACGCAAGCAAGGCCTTCGCAGAGGCAAAGGCACTGCGCGAGGAGTACGAGACACGCATGGCTGAGGCCAAGAGCGAGGCATCCGAGATTGTAAAGGCTGCAACGCGCAAGGCACAGACGCACGGCGAGGAGATCGTCCTCGACGCACGCAACCAGGCGAACCGTATGCTGGAGAAGGCAGACGCAGAAATTGAACAGGAGAAGAAGAAGGCAATGAACGAGCTCAAGAATGAGATCTCGGGTATTGCCGTGGACATCGCCTCCAAGGTAGTCGAGCGCGAGATCAACGAAAAGGATCACGAAGCGCTGATCCAGGAGTTTATCAAGGGTGTAGGTGAGGCTTCATGACAGAGATTGCAAAAGCATACGGCGATACGCTGTACGATCTGGCAGTCGAAAGCGGTGAAGTCGAGCAGATTCTCGATGAGATCAGCACCCTGCGTCAGGCCTTTGAGGAAAATCCGCAGTTCATGACCCTGATGAACACCCCCACCATGTCCAAGGCAGAGCGTGTGGCGGTCGTCGATGAGACATTTGGCGGAAAAATCCACATTTACCTGCTCAATTTCCTAAAAATTATCGCGGACAACGGCACCGCACGTGAGTTTATCGACACGGCGAAGCAGTTCCGCAGCCGGTATAACTGGGAAAACGGCATCGTAGAGGCGACGGTGATTTCCGCCGTTCCGCTTTCCGACGCCCAGGAATCCAGTCTGGTAGAAAAGCTCAACGCAATCACCGGAAAGACCGTCCAGCTGGACAAGAGAGTCGATCCGAATTGTGTGGGTGGTCTCCGTCTGCTCATGGACGGCATCCAGATGGACGGTACCGTTAAAAATAAGCTGGACGCGATCCGTACACGCCTGTTGGGCGTGCTCGCGTAAAGCAGAAAGAAAGTTGGTGAGACTATGCAGTTACGTCCTGAAGAAATCAGCAGTGTCATTAAGGCACAGATTAAGAACTATAATACAAAGATCGAACAGAGCGAAACCGGAACGATCATTCTGGTCGGCGACGGTATCGCACGTGCAACCGGTCTGGAAAAGTGTATGGCAAACGAGCTCGTCGAATTCAGCAACGGCGAATACGGCATGGCCCAGAACCTTGAGGAGAACACCGTATCCATCGTAATGCTGGGCTCCGACAAGGGCATTAAGGAAGGCGACATCGTCAAGCGCACCGGCAAGGTTGTAGCCGTACCGGTCGGCGAGGCACTGATCGGCCGCGTTGTCAATGCACTGGGTCAGCCGATCGACGGCAAGGGTCCGATCGCAACCACAGAAACCCGTCCGATCGAAAGTCCGGCACCGGGCATCATCGACCGTCAGCCGGTTAAGCAGCCGCTGCAGACCGGTATCAAGGCAATCGACGCCATGATCCCGATCGGCAAGGGTCAGCGTGAGCTGATCATCGGCGACAGACAGACCGGTAAGACGGTTATTACGACCGACACCATCATCAACCAGAGAGGCAAAGATGTTATCTGCATCTACGTCGCCATCGGACAGAAGAACTCGACCGTTGCATCGCTGGTCGAGGAACTGACGCTGGCAGGCGCAATGGACTACACGATCGTTGTCAGCGCAACGGCAAGTGAGCTGTCCCCGCTGCAGTACATCGCTCCGTATACCGGATGCTCGATGGGTGAGTATTTCATGCACAAGGGCAAGGACGTTCTGGTTATCTATGATGATCTGTCCAAGCACGCGGTCGCTTACCGCGCACTGTCCCTTCTGATCCGCAGACCGCCCGGACGCGAGGCATATCCTGGCGACGTATTCTACCTGCACTCCAGACTGCTGGAGCGCGCGGCGAAGCTGTCGGATGAGCTGGGCGGCGGTTCTCTGACCGCACTTCCGATCATCGAGACGCAGGCGGGCGACGTTTCGGCGTATATCCCGACGAACGTCATCTCCATCACAGACGGCCAGATCTTCCTCGAGAGCGAACTGTTCCACTCCGGCATCATGCCGGCGGTTAACCCGGGTATCTCGGTCAGCCGAGTCGGCGGCAACGCGCAGATCAAGGCGATGAAGAAGGTTGCCGGTACGCTGAAGCTGGCGTACTCGCAGTACCGCGAGCTGCAGTCCTTCGCGCAGTTCGGCTCCGACCTGGACGACGACACCAAGCGCCGTCTGGCACAGGGCGAACGCATCGTGGAAGTGCTCAAGCAGAACCGCAGCAACCCGATCTCGGTTGAGAATCAGGTCGCAATCATCTATGCAGTTACCAACAATATGCTCGACGATGTTGCGGTTGAGGATATTTCCGAATTCGAATCCGAGCTGTACGATTATCTCGACTCCAATCCGGATGTTCTCGCGGAGATCCGCGTGACCGGCGCAATGGGCGACGAGACAACCGAGAAGCTCAAGGAGGCTATCTCCACGGTAAAGACCTCTTTCCTGAAGAGAAGATAAGGGGGCTTTGACATGGGAGCCTCAATGAAGGATATCAAGCTGCGCATCAAAAGTGTGCAGAACACCATGCAGACCACCAAGGCAATGCAGCTGGTTGCGGCATCCAAGCTCAGACGCGCACGCGAGCGCATCGAGCGCACGAGC